>NZ_JBEYIS010000004.1:0-118728 GCF_040635975.1 Streptomyces sp. NPDC006798 | reverse complement strand
GCGTCCCTGGCCCGGTCCAGACTCCCGGCCCCGATCTGCTGGAGGTGGCCGATCCGCTGACCCATCTGGTCGGGGCCTGGAGTCCGTCGCCGACGCCGAGGACCACACCCAGTCGAAACTGTGGCACATCACCCTCAGCGTCTCCGGGGCCGAGGCGCCGCTGGCGGAGGTCCGCCGCGGCCTCGAACAACTCGCCCACGACCACCCCTTCCTGCTGACCAGCCGGTACGCCAACGACCACGCCGAGATCCGCTACTGGGAGGAGGCCCGCGACCTCCACGACGCGGCGGCCGTGGCGCTCCGGCTCTGGGGCGAGCACCGGGCGACGGCGAAGCTCCCGCCGTGGACGATCGTCGGCCTGGAGGTCATCGACCGCCAGACCTACCACCAGCGCCTCGCGGAGGGCTACGGCCCGCCCCCGGCCTCCCGGGTCGGCGTCCACCCCTTCTGATTCCGCCGGGCCGCCGGACGTCTCGGAGTGCGAAATGGGGGACGAGCTCGGGACACGTCCCCATTACCCTGCGGGTATGACGACGCCGCTCACCCCGCAGGACTCCCTCAACCCCGTCGGCCGGGTCGCGCTGGCCGCCCGGGAAGCCGCCGCCCGGCTCGCCCCGCTGCCCCGCGCGGAGAAGGACGCGGCGCTGCTGGCCGTCGCCGACGCGCTGGAGGCGAGCACCGACGAGATCGTCGCGGCCAACGCCGAGGACGTGGCCCGGGCCCGGGAGGCGGGCACCAGCGAGTCGATCGTCGACCGGCTGACCCTGACCCCCGAGCGGATCCGGGCCATCGCCGCCGACGTACGGGACGTCGCCGCGCTGCCGGACCCCGTCGGCGAGGTCGTCCGCGGCTCCACCCTCCCCAACGGCCTCGATCTGCGTCAGGTCCGGGTCCCGCTCGGAGTCGTCGGCATCGTCTACGAGGCCCGGCCGAATGTCACCGTCGACGCCGCCGCCCTCTGCCTGAAGTCCGGCAACGCGGTCCTGCTGCGCGGCTCGTCCTCCGCGTACGCCTCCAACACGGCACTCGTCCGGGTGATCCGGGACGCCCTCGGCGCCACCGAGATCCCCGCCGAAGCGGTCCAGCTGGTCCCGGCCGACTCCCGCGAGTCCGTCCAGCAGCTGATGCGGGCCCGCGGCCTGGTGGACGTCCTCATTCCGCGGGGCGGCGCCGGGCTCATCCGTACGGTGGTGGAGGAGTCCACCGTCCCCGTCATCGAGACCGGTACCGGCAACTGCCATGTGTACGTGGACGCCGAGGCCGACCTCGATATGGCCGTCTCCGTGCTGGTGAACTCCAAGGCCCAGCGCCCCAGCGTCTGCAACGCCGCCGAGACGCTCCTCGTCCACCGGGACATCGCGGACGCCTTCCTGCCCCGGGCGCTCGACGCGCTCGCCGAGGCCGGGGTCACCGTCCACGCCGACGAGCGGGTCCGCGAGCGGGCCGGGGACACCAAGGCCACGGTCGTCGCGGCGACGAACGAGGACTGGGAGACGGAGTACCTCTCGTACGACATCGCCGCGGCCGTGGTCGACTCCCTCGACGACGCCGTCGCCCACATCCGGCGCTGGTCCTCCGGGCACACCGAGGCCATCGTCACCACCTCGCAGGCGGCGGCCCGCCGCTTCACCCAACTGGTGGACTCCACGACGGTCGCGGTCAACGCCTCCACCCGGTTCACCGACGGCGGCCAGTTCGGCTTCGGCGCGGAGATCGGCATCTCCACCCAGAAGCTGCACGCCCGCGGGCCCATGGGCCTGCCCGAGCTGACCTCGACCAAGTACATCCTCACCGGCGACGGACACACCCGGTAGCGGCCGGGGAGACACCGGTCACCCGCGCGGGGAGAGTTCGCCCTCCGTCTGCCCAAACACGGCGCCCGGGTCTACTCTGAATGACGTGCCGGACGACGTGGGGGGCAGGCCGTTCCCGGACGGCCGGGAGCCCGACGACGACCGCGGAGGCGCGGACGAGGACTTCGCCTCCGTGGTGTTCGACGAGGACTTCGTCCGCTCCGCCGCCTTCCACGAGCCCAGCGCCGTCGAACGGCTGCTGGCCGCCGCCCAGGCCCGCGCGGAGGCCGAGGCGGCCCGGGCGGCGGCCATGGGCTTCGCCCACCCGGACGACGAGTCCTACGACGGTTTTTACGACACCGAGCGCAGCTACGGCCACCCCGACAACGCCTCCGACGACCGCGATGACCGCGACGGCCGCGACGACGACTGGTCCGGCCCCTACGGCCCGTACGGCGGGGCGCTCCGCCCGTACCGGGGCACGGCCCACTGGCACCGCCCGGTCGCCTGGGCGCTCGCCCTGCTGATGGGGATCGGGATGGTCGCCCTCGCCTTCACGGCGGTCTACCGGGGCGCCGCGGGCAACCGCCAGGACCAGATCCCGCCCCCCGCCACCACGGACATCGACCCCACCCGCACCACCACCCCCCTCCCCGGCCCCCGCCCCTAGCCCGGGTATTCCGGGCTGCGGGGAGCGGCGTGTTCCGTCGGTGGTGCCTGGCGGATCCGGGTTTTGGGGGCGTGTGAACCGGCGCGGTCTGTCGGAGGTGCCTGGTGGGTCGGGGTTTTGAGGGGCGCGGGGAACTGCGCGCTCGGCCGCAGACGGCGCGGCGGCCCGGATCGGGCATGAAGCTGCTGGTGGGTCGGGGTTTTTTGGGGGCGTGTGAACCGGCGCGGTCTGTCGGAGGTGCCTGGTGGGTCGGGGTTTTGAGGGGCGCGGGGAACTGCGCGCTCAGCCACGCACGGCGCGGCGGCCCGGAACGCGCAAACAGCTCCCGGCGGTCCCGGGCTCCCGGGGGGCACACTCCACCGCCGACCCCGCCGGGAGGGCACCCCGTACAAAACAATCCCGCGCCGCGTTTACCGGCGCCCCCCGGAACCAACCCTCACAGTATGGCTGGGCGTGGCGATCCGCCCGAGGGTCCGACCGATGGACTCCCCGATGGCGGAGAGGACGAGTACGGAGCCGTCGTCTTCGACGAGACCTTCGTCCGGGCTGCCCGGCTCCGGGAGTACTCGGCACAGGAACGGATGCACCCGCACGCCCGGGCCGTCCGCGCCCTGCCGCCCGCGCCGCCGTCGTACGCCCGCCACGGCCCCGGCGGGGCGTGGCCGCTGATCCTGCTGGCCCTGCTGGTCGCCCTGGCCTTCGCCATGACGGTCCACTTCGGGCTGCGCCGCTCCGACGGCCCGGTCGCCGCCGCGCCCGGGGCCGAGCAGCCCCGGATCACCGTGATCCCGCTGGCACCGACCGGACGGGTCCCCGGTGGAACACCCGCCGAGCTGTTACGGCACGGGCCCGCGGCCCAGCATCGCGCCGGTGCGGCCGGGATCACCCTGCCGGGTGTGCGCGCCACCCGGGGCTTCCCCGAGAGCGACGTCCTGACGGCGCTGACCGTCGCCAAGGAGTTCCTGGTCGCGTCGTCGCTGAACCCGGCCGTGCTCACCGGAGCCACCGAACGCCCCGTACGCATCCTGCTGAACGCCCGCCAGCTCGACGCCTTCGACCGGAGCACCGGCCACGGTCTCGCCCCCGTCCGGGCCTCCGCCCGGCCTTCTGGCCCGGCTTCGGCCTCCGGACGGCAGCCGGGCACCGGGTCACCGGACTCCCGTACGGCTCCGGCCGCCGGGTGGCTGGTCCGGTTCGACCCCGGCGAGGTGGCCCTCGCCGACAGCGCGATCCGGGTCCGCGGCACCCTCGACTACACCGAGACCGCACAGGGCACGCTGGAGGTCAGCTCCCGCCACACCTTCACCTACACCCTGCGTCCCGCCCCGGCCACCGCCCCCGGGGCGTCCCGCACCCCGGCGGCGAGCCGGTCCGGGGAGCGGGCCCCGGAAGGGACCCGGGAGCGGGCCGCCCTCGCGTCGGCCTTCGTCGTCCAGCGGGAACTGCGCCTCCGCTTCGACCACGAGGACATCGCCCGTCATCAGACCGAGATCGTCTCCAGCCGGCTCCGGGCGGGCCCGCATTCCTGCGCCGCGGATCTCTCCCGGCAGCTACGGCCCCTGCTGGCGGGTGAGACAACGGCCCCGGGAGGCCCGGCGGCGACGGACCCCTACGGCACCGGGCCCGGCCCGGCGGTAGCCCTCTGCGGCAGGCTCGCCGACTCGGCCCTGCCCACCCCGGCACCCCGCCAGCCGACGACACCGGCCCCCTCCCCGGGATGACCCCGGAGCGGCTTGCCCCGCCCCGGTCCGGCCCGGAAGGCCTCGCCCCGGTCCGGCCCTGAGCGGTCCGGGCCCGGCCTCGGCGCGCCGGCTCAGCCCTTCCCGTCGCCGTTCGAGGAAGAGCCGTCCCCGTTCCCGTTCCCGGCCCGGCCGCCACCGCCGCCGCCGCCACCGAACTTGTCGCGGAGCTTGCCCCCGAGGTCGCCCGCGCCGCCCGCTATGTCGCCGACCAGCTTCATCAGCGGGTCCTTGCTGGTCCGTACCGTGTCCGCGTAGTGCGAAGCGGACTCCCGGATGGAGTCGGACACCGAGGCGTCCTTGTCCTCGTCCCGCCGGGGGTAGTGGCCGTCCATCAGCCGCTGGTAGTCCCGGCTCTCCGCCCACTTCTTCAGCTCGGCCGCCCGGACCGTGGTGAACGGGTGGGAACGGGGCAGCACATTCATGATCTTCAGGACGGAGTCCCGCAGATCGCCGCCCGCCTCGTACTCCTCGGCCTGGCGGAGGAACGCGTCCACGTTCATCTGGTGCAGATGGTTACCACCGGCGATCTTCATCAGACCCCGCATGGACGCCTGGAGGTCCTGCCCCACCAGCAGCCCCGCCCGGTCGGCCGACAGCTCCGACTTGCGGAACCACTCCCGCAGCGCCGTCACGATCGCCATGATCGCCACATTGCCCAGCGGCACCCAGGCGATCTTCAGCGCCAGATTCGTCAGGAAGAGCAGGATCGTGCGGTAGACGCTGTGCCCCGAGAGGGCGTGACCCACCTCGTGGCCCACGACCGCCCGCATCTCCTCCTCGTCCAGCAGCTCGACCAGGCCCGTGGTGACCACGATGATCGGCTCGTCGAGGCCGATGCACATCGCGTTCGGCCGCGGGTCCTGGGTGACGTACATCGCCGGGACCTTCTCCAGGTCCAGGATGTAACAGGCGTCCCGCAGCATCGAGTGCAGATGCGCGAACTGCTCGTCGCCGACCCGTACGGAGTCGGAGAGGAAGAGCAGCCGCAGACTCCGCTCGGGCAGCAGTCCGCTCAGCGCCTTGAAGACGGTGTCGAAGCCGCTGAGCTTGCGCAGGGCGACCAGCGCCGAGCGGTCCGCGGGATGTTCGTACGCCCGGGACGAGATACCGGGGAAACGCTTGCGCTGCCTGCTCGGCACGTTCTCATGACTGCTTTCGGTCATTCCAGCCCCCTGTGTAGCCCATTGGTGCCATAGGTGCGATCGGACGGCTCGTCCCCCCGACAGGCCCCAGCGTAGGTGCTGCCCCCGAGGGGCACCGGAGCCTGTGGACAACTCCCGGGCCCGCCGTCCGCCCGTCCGGCGGCCGCCGTTCCCGCCGTCCCGGCACCGGCCTTCCCGGCGCCGTGACCACCTCAACGACCGAGTCGGCGTGAGCGTGCCCGACCCACCCGCATACGATGTGTGCCCGAAGTCCCTCCGCCCCGTCCCCGATCGAATGGGTCCGCAGAAGATGAGCATCGCCAGCACCTCCGCCAGCCTCGTCCCGCTCGCCGAGGGCGGTGGCCACGAAAGCCTCAGCCCGCTCCTCGTCGGCGCCGGAGCCCTGATCGCCCTGCTTCTGCTGCTCTGGATCACCACGAGCTTCAACCGCGACCGCTGAGCCGGTCCGTACGTCCCGTACGGACGTGCCAGTAGGCTCTGCACGCATGGGAGAGCAGGAACAGCAGGCGGGTACCGCGTCCGGTGAGCCGGGCGCCGGTCCCGTCAGACGACGACTCGGTGTGATGGGCGGGACGTTCGACCCCGTCCACCACGGACATCTGGTGGCGGCGAGCGAGGTGGCCGCCCTGTTCCATCTCGACGAGGTCGTCTTCGTGCCCACCGGGCAGCCGTGGCAGAAGACCCACAAGGTGGTCTCGCCGGCCGAGGACCGCTATCTGATGACCGTGATCGCCACGGCCTCCAACCCCCAGTTCTCGGTGAGCCGGATCGACATCGACCGCCCGGGGCCGACGTACACCATCGACACCCTGCGGGATCTCCGGTCGCTCAACGAGGACGCCGACCTCTTCTTCATCACCGGCGCGGACGCGCTCTCCCAGATCCTCGGCTGGCGGGACGCGACCGAACTCTTCTCCCTCGCCCACTTCATCGGCGTCACCCGGCCGGGTCACGACCTGACCGACGACGGTCTGCCCGAGGGCAAGGTCTCCCTGGTGGAGGTCCCGGCGCTGGCGATCTCCTCGACCGACTGCCGGTCGAGGGTCGCCAAGGGCGATCCCGTCTGGTATCTCGTACCCGACGGTGTCGTGCGGTACATCGACAAGCGCCAGTTGTACCGCGGTCACTGAACCCGGAGAGGGGGCACCGGTGAACGACCAGCAGCAGCCGTACGACCCGTACCAGCCGCGGATCATCGGTTACGACGCCTACGGACAGCCGGTCTACCAGCAGCCCCAGCATCCCCAGCCGCCCCACGAGGAGCCGTACGACGGCTCCTACGGGCCGGATGGCGGCCAGGAGTACCGCCATGAACACGGCGGCGGCACGTACGCACCCGGATACACCCCGGGCCACGGGCAGCCCGCCGAGTACGGAGGACTGCCGTACGACACCCCGGTGCCGTCCCGGCCGGACGGTACGGACGGCGGCGCGTACGGCTACTCCGGCTACGAGCCCGCCCCGTACGCCGGATACGACACCGGTACCGGGCAGCAGCCGGCCCAGGGGCAGACGTACGGCTACGACCCCGAGGGCCGCCCCTACGAGGACTACGGCTACGACCCCGGGCCCGGCACCGGGCCCCTCGCGGTCGACACCACCCAGCAGTGGGCCGTTCCCGCACAGCACCCCGCCCCCGGGGACGGGCCGGGCCCGACCGGACCCGAGACGGCGTCCCTGCCCGGTCAGCGCCGCCCCGAGGCGGCCGGACACCCCGACGCCCCCGATGACTTCGGCGACCCCGACCGGCGCGACTACCGCACCGAGCAGTTCGCGTTCATCGAGGAGCCGGACGAGGAGTCCGAAGACGTCATCGACTGGCTGAAGTTCACCGAGAGCCGGTCCGAGCGGCGCGAGGAGGCCAGACGCCGGGGCCGCAACCGGGTCGTCGCCCTCGCCGTCGTCCTGGCCCTGACCCTGATCGGCGGCGTCGGCTGGCTCTGGGCCGAGGGCGCGCTGCCGGGTATGTCGGACGGCGGGAAGAAGGAAAGCGTCTCCGCCGGGGCGCAGAAGCGCGAGGTGATCGTCGTCCATCTGCGCGACACCAAGAAGAAGGGCACCTCGACGGCGCTGCTGGTGGACAACGTCACCACCGGACGCGGTACCACCGTCCTGCTGCCCGACGCGCTCTCCGTCACCGACGAGCAGGGCGCCACGACGACGCTGGCCAAGTCCCTGGAGTCCGACGGAGCCATCGGGACCCGCGACGCCATCGGCACGGCACTCGGCGCCCGGATCGGCGGCACCTGGCGGCTCGACACCCCCTTCCTGGAGAACCTCGTCGAACTGGTCGGCGGTATCGACCTGACGACCGATACCGATGTCCCCGGCGAGTCGAAGAACGCCGCCCCGCTGGTGAAGAAGGGCGAGAACCAGACACTGAACGGCCGGGCCGCCGTCGCCTACGCCACCAGGCTCGGTCCCGGGGAGCCGGAGACCAAGCAGCTCCAGCGGTTCGGCCAGGTGATGCAGGGCGTACTGAAGAAGTTCCCCAGCGACGCCGAGTCCGCGATCGTCACCGTGGAGACCCTGGGCCAGCTCCTCGACCCGTCGTTCACCGAGAAAGACCTCGGCGCGTCCCTCGCCGAACTCGCCAACCACGCCAAGGGCGGCGACTACGCGACCCTCGTCCTTCCCGTCCGCCCCGACGGGCGGCTCACGGAGCAGGCCGCGGCCGGGATCGTCCGGGACGTCCTCGGCGGCTCCGTCACCGTGCCCGAGCAGGGCGCGGCGGTGCGGGTGGGGATGCGTGACGCGACCGGGAAGGCGAAGACGGCCGAGGCCGCGCGGATCGCCCTGGGCAACGCCGGTTACACGGTCGTCGACGGGGGCTCCGCGGAGACCGCCGGCACCTCAACCGTCACCTACGGTGACGACACGCGGAAGGCGGAGGCCACCGAGGTCGCCAAGACGCTGGGGCTCCCGGCGAGCGCGGTGAAGAAGGGCACGGCCCCGTCGAACGCGGAGATCGGCATCGTGCTCGGCGGCGACTACGAGACGGACTGACGACCGGCACCGTACGGTCACGGCCCGGCCGGACCGGCACCGTACGGTCTCGGGGCAGGCCCGGGCCGCCGGGAAAGGCCATCGGCATGCGGTCGCAGCCGGTCGCGTCGGGTCGCATCGGGTCGCATCGGGTCGCGGGGAGAGGGGCGGGCGAGCGGCCGGAGAACGGCCCGAGCCCCCTCCCGGCGCCCGCCCCCGGGAAACCCGGCCGGGTGTGTCGGCGGTCCGTGAGACCCTTGTCTGGTACACGACCGCCGACGAAAGCCAGCCAGTGACCGCTACGGACCGCTCCCTCGAGCTCGTCAACGCCGCCGCCCAGGCGGCCGCCGACCGGCTCGCGCACGACATCATCGCCTACGACGTCAGCGATGTGCTGTCGATCACCGACGCCTTCCTGATCGCGTCCGCCCCCAATGACCGCCAGGTCAAGTCGATCGTCGACGAGATCGAGGAGCGGCTGCTCAAGGAGCTGGGCGCCAAGCCCGTGCGCCGCGAGGGCGACCGCGACGCCCGCTGGATCCTGCTCGACTACGTCGACATCGTCGTCCACGTCCAGCACAGCGAGGAGCGCGTCTTCTACGCCCTGGAGCGGCTCTGGAAGGACTGCCCCGAGCTTTCCCTGCCCGAGGACGCCGTGAAGACCCGCGGCAAGGGCAAGGAGCACGCCGAGCTGACCGGCGGCGCGGACGCGGACGGTGAGCTGAACTGAACGAGGACGCCTACAAGCGCACCGGCCGCCGCCTCGTCCTGTGGCGGCACGGCCAGACCGCGTGGAATCTGGAGCGCCGCTTCCAGGGCACCACGGACATCGCCCTCACCGAGACGGGGATCTCCCAGGCCCGCCGCGCGGCCCGGCTGCTGGCGTCCCTCGAACCGGACGCGATCATCGCCTCCGACCTGAAGCGCGCCGCCGGGACCGCCCGCGAGCTGGCCGGGCTCACCGGGCTCGACGTCGCTTACGACGAGGGCCTGCGGGAGACCTGGGCCGGGGTCTGGCAGGGCCTGACCCACGAGGAGATCAAGGAGCGGTACGGCGAGCAGTACGCGGCCTGGAAGCGCGGCGAGTCCGTGCGCCGGGGCGGCGGCGAGCTGGAGACCGAGGTCGCCGACCGGGCCGCCCCCGTGGTGCTGCGCCATGCCGAGAAGCTGCCCGAGAACGGCACCCTGGTCGTCGTCAGTCACGGTGGCACCATCCGCACCACGATCGGTCGGCTGCTCGGGCTGGACTCGCACCACTGGGAGAGCCTCGGCGGCCTCTCCAACTGCTGCTGGTCGGTGCTCGGCGAGGGCGCCCGAGGCTGGCGGCTGCTGGAGCACAACGCGGGTACGCTCCCCGAGCCCGTGCTGGGCGACGACACCTGAGCCGTCCCGTCGGCCGGGGAGATCGGATTTCCCTTTCCGGCAGGTCGCAGGCTAAAGTTCTTCTTGTTCGCAGCGCCGAGCGCGAAGAACACCAGGGGCTATAGCTCAGTTGGTAGAGCGCCTGCATGGCATGCAGGAGGTCAGGAGTTCAATTCTCCTTAGCTCCACAGCCCCGAACCCCGTCCTCTTCCCGAGGGCGGGGTTCCGTCGTTCCCGGGCTGTTCCAGCCGGTACAGGACCTCCATCCGGCGGCCGCTCTCCTCGTCACCGGGGGAGTGGATCACCATCCGGCACTCCGGCAGTCCGTTGATCTCCATCGATACCGAGGTCATCCGCAGTTCGCCCACGGCCGGATGCCGGAAGACCTTCAGCCGGGTCCCGGGCGGCACCACGTTCCCGCTCCGCCACAATTCGGTGAAGTGCGGGCTGACCGCCGAGAGCCGATCGATCAGCGACTCCCACGCCGGTTCCCCGACATGCCGCCCGTACGCCCCGCGGAACTGGGCCACCAGCAGCGGAAGCTCGACCTCCGGATGGCGTACCGGGCACTCGTCCGCCTCCGCCGACGCGAAGAGCGTCCACAGCAGATTCCCCCGGCCCGGCCCCCGTACCAGCTCGGACCGGAAGAGCCGGTCGTACGAACGGTTGGCGGCCAGCAGGTCGTACCGCGCGTTGTAGACCACGGAGGGACGCGGATCGAGGGCGTCGAGCACCGACCGGATCTCGGGGCCCACCCCCTCGGCGTCCCCGTCCCCGGCCCGGGACACCGGCTCGTACGGCACCCGCGCCAGGTGGTAGAGATGCTCCCGCTCCGGGGCGTCCAGCCGAAGGGTCCGCGCCACCGCGTCCAGCACCTGCGGCGACGCGTTGATCGGCCGCCCCTGTTCGAGCCAGGTGTACCAGGTCACCCCCACTCCGGAGAGCTGGGCCACCTCCTCGCGGCGCAGCCCCGGGGTCCGTCGGCGCATGCCCGGCGGCATTCCGAAGTCGGCCGGGGTCACCCGGGCCCGGCGGCTCCGCAGAAAGGCCGCCAGCTCGGGTCTGCGGCGGCCCCCCGCTCCGGGTCCGCTGTCGGTCGTCATCGCCGTCACACCCCCATCGTCGGCGCCCGTGCCCGGCCCTGCCAGGTACTGCCGGTACCAGCATCGGCGGGCTCTCACCACCCGTATCGGCCGGGGGTCAGCCTCGGTCCATGCCAACGACCTCCCACCGGCCCCCGGACGCCGCCGACTCCCGTACTCCCGGTTCCAGTAAAACCCCCGGCACCGACAACCGGCCCCGCGTCGTGCTGGCGCTGGTGCTCGCCGCCCAGTTCATGGCGCTGCTCGACACCTCCGCCGTCCATGTGGCGGCCCCCACGATCCGGACCGAACTCGGATCGTCGGGAGCCGAGTTGCAGCTGGTCGTGGCCGGATACACGATCGCCTACGCGACCCTGTTGATCACCGGCGCCCGGCTGGGCGCCCGGCTGGGGCACCGCCGGGTCTGGCTCGGCGGCCTCGCCCTCTTCACGGTCGCGTCGCTGGCCTGCGGACTCGCCGACGGCACCGGTTGGCTGATCGCCTTCCGGCTGCTCCAGGGAGTGGGCGCGGGCCTGCTGATCCCCCAGGTGCTCAGCCTGATCCAGCTGCACTTCACCGGTGAGGCCCGGGTCAGGGCCGTCGGCGCGTACTCGGCGGTGCTCGCCGTCGGCATCGTCGCGGGCCTGGTGGTCGGCGGCGTCCTCGCCGGAACCGACGTCCCCGGCGCCGGATGGCGCCCGGTGTTCCTGGTCAATGTGCCGATCGGCGCCGCCCTGCTGGTCCTCGGCGCCCGGCTGCTGCCCCGCGACCGTCCCGCCGGGGCCGCCCGCGGCCTCGATCTGCCCGGTCTCGCCCTGCTCACGGCCGCCGTCGGACTGCTCGCCGTACCCCTGGTCCTCGGCCGGGAGCAGGGCTGGCCGCTGTGGACGCTGCTGTGCGCGGCCGGGGCGCTGGTGTCGCTGGCGGCGTTCCTGGCGTACGAGTCCCGGCTCGCCCGGCGCGGCGGCGCCCCGCTGATCGCGCCCCGGCTGCTCCGGACGCCGGGCACGGGGACGGCCGTCACCCGGATCGTGCTGGCCATGGTGGTCAACGCGGGCTGCTTCTTCGCCTTCACCCTGCACATCCAGGAGAGCCTCGGATACGGCCCGTTGCGCGCCGGGCTGACGTCCCTGCCGACCGGGCTGGCGTACGGCGCCGTCGCGCTCGGCTGGCGGCGGCTGGCGGTACGGCTCCGCCCGGCCCTGATCACGGGCGGGTTCCTGGTCACCGCCGGGGCGCTGATCGCCGCCGGTGCCCTGCTGCGGAACGGCGACGGGGCCGGGCTCCCGCTGTACGCGGCGCTGGCCGCCCTCGGCGCCGGACTCGCGGCGGCCCACGGCCCCACCCTGGCGGGGGCGCTGGCCGGGGTACGGCCCGAGGACGCGGCCGACGCCGGCGGTGTCCTGGTGACGGTCACCCAGCTCGGTCAGGTCGCCGGGGTGGCGGTCTTCGGGGCGCTCTTCCTGGACCGGCTGGCGGCGGCGGGCTCCGGTGAGGCGTGGTGGTCGGTCGCCGTCGCCCTGGCCGCCGTGTCCGTTCTCGGCGCTCTCGCAGGTCTCCTGCGTGAACGCCGCTGACCCGGGCCGATGTGTCGTGGCAGAATCGGACGGCCGGAGGGGACACCGGCCAGTACGGGTAAGGAGAGCGCGATGTCCGCCAGCACGAGCCAGGACGGCGACGCCCTGCTCGTGGCCGGGGACGCCCGCGCGACCCTCAGTTGCCCGTCCTGCGGATCGGCGCATGTCGCCCAGGTCCTCGGCGACAATGGTGGAGTCTCTTACGTGTGCACGTCCTGCGGCCACAGCTGGACTGACTGATGGGGGCGCACAGGCGTAAATGCGACTGGTGCGGCAGCGGAACGCCCATCGTCCGCGACATGGACCCGATCAATCCCGAGTACCAGTACTGGTGCGAGGAGTGTGCGAGAGCGCTGATCATAAAGGGCGATCCCATCGAGACCTACCGGGAACTGGAAGGCGAGCCGATCTACGGCCGCCTGCTGGACGAGCACTGCACGCTGAAGCGCTTCTACTCCTTCGCGACGGCCTGACGGCCGCTTCGGCACGGCCGTCCGGAACCGGCCGTGACCAGGTGGCGGGGGGCCGGCCCGGCCCGGTTCCCCCGGCTCCGCCCCGCCTCCGTCCGGCTCCCGGCCGGGGCCGGGAACGGATTTGGTGAAGCGGGCGGGAGGGCGTTAATGTTGTCGACGTCGCCGGGACACGGAGGAAACACCGAACCGGGCGACATCGCACAAGGGGCTATAGCTCAGTTGGTAGAGCGCCTGCATGGCATGCAGGAGGTCAGGAGTTCAATTCTCCTTAGCTCCACAGTCGGGAAAATCCCGCCGGACCAGGTCCGGCGGGATTTCTCGTTTATGCGCGTACGCGTGACCTATGGTGCCGCCCGTTCCGTGCGGGACATCTCTTGTGCCGGTCTTCCCGTACGACACTCGGCGGGGCCTTCCCCGCGGTGGGCGTCCGGGCTCCGCGCCGCCCGTCCGCGGAGGTACGCCCACGCGCGGCGGCGATGCCCCCTGCGGTACCCTGACGCCATGCGTGCCGTACGCCTTCTGCTTAGCGGGCCGCGCTGATCAGTCCCGGCGGACGAGAGTCCGGTCGGAATCGGCGCGGCTGCCCCTCCTGTGCGAGGGGTCCTTTTGTTTACGGGCCCCGCGCCCCGGGCCGGGCGCCCCTACCGAACGCCGGGCAGAGACGATCGATGGAGCTTTGAAGACCATGAGCGAGACCAATCCCGCAGTTCCTGGCGCTTCCGCCGCCCCCGGAGACATCGGCGCGCCGTTCCGGTACACCGCCGGCCTGGCGGCGGAGATCGAGGCGCGCTGGCAGGACGCCTGGGAGGCCGACGGCACGTACGAGGCGCCCAATCCGGTGGGCGAGCTGGCCGGGGACCCCGCCGTGGTGGCCCGGCCCAAGAAGTTCGTCATGGACATGTTCCCGTACCCGTCCGGTTCGGGTCTGCACGTGGGCCACCCGCTCGGCTATATCGCGACCGATGTCTACGCCCGCCATCTGCGGATGACCGGCCACAACGTGCTGCACACCCTGGGTTTCGACGCCTTCGGGCTCCCCGCCGAGCAGCACGCCGTCGCCACCGGCACCCACCCCCGGGTGTCCACCGAGGCGGCCATGGACAACATGAAGCGCCAGCTGCGCAGGCTCGGCCTGGGGCACGACAAGCGCCGTACGATCGCCACGATCGACCCCGCGTACTACCGCTGGACGCAGTGGATCTTCCTGCAGATCTTCAACTCCTGGTACGACGACGCGGCCGGCCGGGCCCGCCCGATCGCCGAGCTGGTCGCCGAGTTCGAGGCCGGCCGCGAGGTCCCCGGCACCACCCGCGCCTGGGCCGGGCTGACCGCCGCCGAACGCGCCGAGGTCCTGGGCGGATTCCGGCTGGCCTACGCCTCCGAGTCCCCGGTCAACTGGTGCCCCGGCCTGGGCACCGTCCTGGCCAACGAAGAGGTCACCACCGACGGCCGCTCCGAGCGCGGCAACTTCCCCGTCTTCAAGGCGAAGCTGCGCCAGTGGAACATGCGGATCACCGCCTACGCCGACCGGCTGCTGGACGATCTGGACGGGCTGGACTGGCCCGAGGCCATCAAGCTCCAGCAGCGGAACTGGATCGGCCGCTCCGAGGGCGCCCGGGTCGACTTCGCCGTCGAGGGCCACCAGGGGGAGCCGGTCACCGTCTTCACCACCCGCCCCGACACCCTGTTCGGCGCCACCTATATGGTGCTGGCGCCCGAGCACGGCCTGATCGACTCGATCCTGCCCGCCGAATGGCCCCAGGGGGTCAAGGAGGCGTGGACCGGCGGCGCCACGACGCCCGCCGAGGCCGTCGCCGCCTACCGCAAGCAGGCCCAGACCAAGAGCGACGTCGAGCGGCAGACCGAGCACAAGGACAAGACGGGCGTCTTCACCGGCGCGTACGCGGTGAACCCGGTCACGGGCACCCGGATCCCGGTCTTCGTCGCCGACTACGTCCTGATGGGCTACGGCACCGGCGCGATCATGGCCGTACCCGGCCAGGACGAACGCGACTGGGAGTTCGCCGAGGCGTTCGAGCTGCCGATCATCCGCACCGTACGGCCCCCGGACGGCTGGGAGGGCGAGGCGTACACCGGCGCCGGACCGGCGATCAACTCAGCCAACGACCGGCTGTCGCTGGACGGGCTGGACGTCGCCGAGGCCAAGTCGCGGATGATCGCCTGGCTGATCGAGCAGGGCGCGGGCGAGGGCACCATCAACTACCGGCTGCGCGACTGGCTCTTCAGCCGCCAGCGGTACTGGGGCGAGCCCTTCCCGATCGTCTACGACGAGGACGGCGTCGCCCACCCGCTGCCCGAGTCGATGCTGCCGCTGGAGCTGCCGGAGGTCGACGACTACTCGCCGCGCACCTTCGACCCGGACGACGCGGACACCGAACCCGAGACGCCCCTCTCCCGCAACGAGGAGTGGGTGAACGTCACCCTGGACCTGGGCGACGGGCCCCGCCGCTACCGGCGCGAGACCAACACCATGCCCAACTGGGCCGGTTCCTGCTGGTACGAGCTGCGCTATCTGGACCCGCACAACGAGGAGCGGCTGGTCGACCCGGCCGTCGAGCAGTACTGGATGGGCCCGCGAGACGGGATGCCGCACGGCGGCGTCGACCTGTACGTGGGCGGCCAGGAGCACGCCGTACTGCATCTGCTGTACGCGCGGTTCTGGTCCAAGGTCCTCTTCGACCTGGGCCATGTCTCCTCCGTCGAGCCGTTCCACCGGCTCTTCAACCAGGGCATGATCCAGGCGTACGTCTACCGGGACGCCCGGGGCTTCCCGGTGCCCGCGGCCGAGGTCGAGGAGCGCGACGGCGGCTTCTGGTACGACGGCGAGCCCGTCAAGCGCGAGCTGGGCAAGATGGGCAAGTCCCTGAAGAACGCCATCACGCCGGACGAGATCTGCGACGAGTACGGTGCCGACACGCTGCGTCTGTACGAGATGGCGATGGGCCCCCTGGACGTCTCCCGGCCCTGGGACACCCGTGCCGTCATCGGCCAGTACCGGCTGCTGCAGCGGATCTGGCGCAATGTCGTCGACGAGGCGACCGGGGCGACCACGGTCGTCGACGGCGAGGCGGACGAGGCCACTCTGCGGGCCCTGCACAAGGCCGTCGACGGTGTCACCCAGGACATGGCGGGGCTGCGATTCAACACCGCCATCGCCAAGGTCACCGAGCTGAACAACCATCTGACCAAGGCGGGCGGGCCGCTGCCGCGCTCCGTCGCCGAATCGCTGGTCCTGCTGGTCGCCCCGCTGGCGCCGCATATCGCTGAGGAGCTGTGGCACCGGCTGGGACACGAGGACTCGGTGACGCGCCGGGCGTTCCCGGTCGCCGACCCCGCGTATGTCGTGGACGAGACCGTGACCTGCGTCGTCCAGATCAAGGGCAAGGTCAAGGCGCGGCTGGAGGTGCCGCCGTCGATCGCGGACACCGAGCTGGAGGCGCTGGCCCTGGCCGACCCGGGCGTCGTGGCGGCGCTGGGCGGGGCGGGCATCCGCAAGGTGATCGTCCGGGCGCCGAAGCTGGTGAACATCGTCCCGGCGTGACGGTACGACCCGGGCCGGGCGCCGAGGCGCCCGCCGGATCGGACGACCGCTGAACCGGGGCTCCTGTCAACAGGAGCCCCGGTTCGCCGGAGAGCCCCGGCCGGAGGAGCACGGCCCGAAGGGGCGCCGGGGCTCGGGGACTTCTCCTTCGGGCAGGCCGGGGGGATCCGCCGGAACCCTGGGGCCGCCTGCTCCGTTTACCGTGGAGACAAGGCGTTTTACCTGCCGTGGACGCGTAACACGTACGGTGGAGACGACGACATCTCCCAGGCCGAGGCGAAGGGCTGCCCATGGAAGCCGCGATTCTGATTCTGGCGCTGCTTTTCGTCGCCTTTGTCGCTTTGGGCGCTTATGTAGGGGTCAAGGCGGTCAAGGCGGCGAAGCGGGGCGTCGAGCGTACGGTCACCCAGGCGCGCCGTACCGTCGAGGACACCACCTTGCGGGCCAAGAGCATGGGGCAGGTCGGGGTCGCCGGGGAGCTGGCCCAGCTCCGGCTGGACCTGCGGACCTCAATGCGGGCCACGGAGGACGCGCTGCGTGCCGGGGTCGCCGAGGACGCCTCGTTGCAGGAGTCCCTCGCCCTCTTCGAGCGGCTGAGCGCCCACGGCCGCGAACTGGACGACGAACTCCGGCGGCTGGAGCGGGAGCCGGACCGCGCGACGGTCTCGGCGAAGCTGCCGGAGCTGAAGGAGCGGGTCGAGAAGGTCGTCCACTCCGCCGAGTCGCTGCGCTGGGCCGCCCGTGACCGGGCCCAGAAGTTCGCGGACGACGACCTGGACACGCTCAGCGCGCAGATCGACATGGAGGCGGGGGCGCTGCGGCACTGGTCGCAGAGCGCCGACTCCGGGGCCTCCGACGCCCCCGGCGGGTTCACCGACACCGCTCCATCCGCTCCCAAGAACCCCTACGACGAGCGGCGCGAGCCCGCGGAGACCAAGGCGGCGGCGGAGAGCGCCGCGCCCCCGGCGTCTTCGGAGTCGTCGTCGTCCCCGGCCGAGGAGTCGGGGCCCCGGGCGATCACGGCCCGCGATCCGCGGCAGGAGCAGTACCCCTGGCAGAAGGCCGCCCGGCCGGAGACCTCGAACTGACGGGAGAAGGCCCGGGCGGGCCGCCTTCCGGTCCGGGGACGGGTCCTCCCGCAGGGGCGGTCCGCTCCTCGGCGGGGGCGGGCTCCCCGCTCGCGGCGCCGGGCGGTAACCTCCCCGTCATGTCCCGTCATGTCGCGATCATCACCGATTCCACGGCCTATCTGCCGCAGACGGCGGTGGAGCACCACGGCATCGTGACGGTTCCGCTGACGGTGGTCGTGGACGGGCAGGCGCTGGAGGAGGGGACGGAGATCTCCGCCAGATCGCTGGCGCAGGCCCTCCAGAAGCGGCGCCCGGTCACCACGTCCCGGCCCGGCCCGGAGACCTTCGCCGCCACCTACCGTGCCGCCGCCGACGCCGGGGCTTCGGGAATCGTCTCGCTCCATCTCTCGGCCGAGCTGTCCGGTACGTATGACGCGGCGGTACTGGCCGCCAAGGACGCACCCGTACCGGTGCGGGTGGTGGACACCGGTGTCATCGCCATGGCGCTCGGCTTCTGCGCGCTGGCCGCGGCCGAGACCGCCGAGGCCGGGGGCTCACTGGACGAGACCGTCGCCGCGGTGGAGAAGCGGGCCGCCGGTACCGCCGCGTACTTCTATGTCGACACCCTCGACTATCTGCGGCGCGGCGGCCGGATCGGGACCGCCCGGGCCCTGCTGGGTTCGGCACTGGCGGTGAAGCCGCTGCTCAAGCTCGACGGCGGCCGGATCGAGATGCTGGAGAAGGTGCGTACGGCGTCCAAGGCGATCGCCCGGCTCGAAGAGCTGGCCGTCGAATGCGCCGGGGCCGGACCGGTCGATGTCGCGGTCCACCATCTCGCCGCCCCGGAGCGGGCCGCGGCCCTGGCCGAGCGGTTGCGTGAACGGGTGCCGGGGCTGAGGGAGTTGCATGTGAGCGAAGTGGGCGCGGTGATCGGAGCGCATACCGGCCCGGGGCTGCTGGGAGCCGTGGTCTCGCCGCGTTGATCCGGGGCGGTGTCCGGCGTACTCGGCGGCCGGCTCTTCGATCCGGGATCGCGGCGCCGTGCGGTGGCCGTGTGCACACGGAGCGATGCCTCGCGGATCGTTACCTCACGGACCGTTACCTCGTTCGGGTGACGAGGTTATCCACAACAATCGGGTTTTCCCCGGGAATTGACCGGGCCGAGCGGAGTCCGCCGGGTGTGCTTACCGTCGGGCCATGGCATCTCGATCACACACGGCGACCAGCGGGCCGGGCCGAGCCCCGGCGTCCGACGGCAGGGTCAGGTCCCGGCTCCGACAGCGGTCCACGACGGAAATCGGGCCGCGCGGTGGCGCCCACCGGGGCGCGGGACCCGGGCCGGGCCGGGGCGATCCGGTCCGGCGGGCCGCCCGGCGCGGGGCGGTACGGAACGCTTCGGCATGGAGCACGGCGGCGCGGGACGGCGCGGCCCCGGTCGCGGGAGCGGCGGAACCGGCGGCCGGGACGATGCCCGCCGAACCGCCGGCCGTTGAGCCGGACGGCGCGAGCGCCGTAGACGGTACGTACTCCGGTTCCCGGGGCGCGGTCTCGTTCGCGGGGGCGCGTGAGCGGGAGGGCGGGGCAGGGGCGGCCGGCGGGGAGGCCGGGCCCGACGGCGGTGGCCGGGATCCCGCGGGGCCGGGGGCCGGGCGGGAAGCAGGTTCCGGGGCGCCGGTCGCCCCGCTGCGGCGGGCCGGGCTCGCCGTGCTGGAACGGCTGCCGCTCTGGGTGCGGCTTCGATGCGGGCTCGAACCGCGCACCCTGGCGGCGCTCGCCGTCGTCCTGGTCGCCGCGGTGGTTCTCGCGGGTGTGCATTTCTGGTCGGGCCGTCCACAGACCGTCCGGCCGCCCGAACCGGTCCGGGGGGACGTGCCGTTACGGGAGGATCCCGGACGGGCGGCCTCGCCGCCGACGCCGGTACCGCCCGGGCCCGGGCCGGTGGCCGGGGCGCCGGGGGAGACTGCGCCCGACGGCCGGGTCGTCGTCGACGTGGGCGGGAAGGTCCGGCGTCCCGGTGTCCTCCGGCTGCCCGCGGGCTCCCGGGTCGCCGACGCCCTCGCCGCGGCGGGCGGCCCGAAGGAGGGCACCGATCTGACCGGACTGAACCGGGCCCGGGTCCTGGTGGACGGGGAGCAGGTACTGGTCGGGGTGGCGCTGCCGGTGAACCAGGCGACGGCGACCGGTATCGGCGCCGCCGCGCCCCCGGTCCGTACCGGCCCGATCAGTCTCAACACGGCCACGGCCGAGGAGCTGGACACCCTCCCCGGGGTCGGCCCCGTGCTGGCCCGGCACATCGTGGAGTACCGGGGCCGGGGCGGCGGCTTCCGTTCCGTCGACGAGCTGCGCGAGGTCGACGGGATCGGCGAGCGCCGGTTCGCCGACCTCCGCCCTCTGGTGCGGCCATGACGCGCCACGCCGTCCACACCACCTCGGGGCACCGCCTGGGAGCCGCCGACCCGTACCAGGAGGGACCGGCTGATCTGCGTCTGGTGCCCCAGGCCCTGGCCGCGTGGGCCGCCGCGGCGATCGCCGTCGGAGCCCCGGGCCGGTGGACGGCGCTCGCGGTGGCCCTCTGCCTCCTCGGCGCCCTGCTCCTCTCGGCCCGGACAGCCCTCCGGAGACTCCGCCGCCCCGCCGAAGGTTCCACCCGGCCGCCCGGTCCCGGTGCCACGGGCGGCGCCGCCCGGCCGCCGGAGAACCAGGCGCGCCCGGCGGCCGGGGCCCGGTCCTCCGGCCTCCGGCGGAGCGGGCTCAACGCGACCGCCTGCGCGGGGGTACTCCTCTGCGCGGCGGCCGGGGCGGCCGCCGCCGCTCTGCACACCGCCGACCTGCGCCGCGGGCCACTGCCCGCGCTGGCCGACCGGTCCGCTTCCGTGACCCTGGAGGCCACCGTGGCCTCGGACCCGAGGACCGCCGTCCCCCGGGGGCGCGGGGACGGGAGCGGGGGAGGGCCGGTCGTGATCGGCGCGGAGGCCACCGGGGTGATCGCCCCCGGCGGGCGGAGCACCAGGACCAGGACACCCGTACTACTGGTGGTACGACCGGGGGATACGCCCGCCGATCAGGCCCGCTGGCAGCGGCTGCTGCCCTCGACCCGGCTCCGGGTGACCGGGCGGCTGGCGCCGCCCGTCAACCGGGACGACCCGTTCGCGGCGGTCCTGCGGACCGGGGACGGCCCGCCGGAGATCATCGGCGGGCCGAGCCTCGCCCAGCGGACCGCGGGGCGGCTGCGGGCCGGGCTGCGCGAGGCCACCGACGGTCTGCCCGCCGACGCCAGGGCCCTGGTCCCCGGGATCACCGTGGGCGACACCTCACGGCTCACCCCCGAACTGCGGGACGCCTTCGACGCCACCGACCTGTCACACGTCCTGGCCGTCTCCGGGAGCAACCTCACCATTGTGCTCGTCCTGCTGATCGGGCCGCCCGGCCGGGCGGGACGGGCCGAACGGGGCGGTCTGGCACCCCGGCTGGGGCTGTCGCTCCGGGGCACGGCACTCGCCGGAGGCGCCCTCACCCTCGCCTTCGTCGTGGTCTGCCGCCCCGAGCCGAGCGTGCTGCGGGCCGCGGCCTGCGGGGCCGTCGCCCTGCTCGCCATCGGCACCGGCCGCCGCAGGTCGCTGGTGCCCGCCCTGGCCGCCGCCGTACTGCTGCTGGTGCTCTACGACCCCCTCCTGGCCCGGAACTACGGCTTTCTGCTCTCCGTCCTGGCGACGGGCGCGCTGCTGACCATCGCCCCGGGCTGGAGTGCGGCGCTGCGCGGTCGCGGTGTGCCGCCCCGGATCGCCGAGGCGCTCGCGGTGGCGCTCGCCGCCCAGGCCGTGGCGGCGCCCGTGGTCGCCGTGTTCGCGGCGAAGGTCAGCCTGGTGGCCGTCCCCTGCAATCTGGCCGCCGAGCTGGCGACCGCGCCCGTGACGCTGCTCGGATTCGCCGCGCTCGCGGTGGCGACGGTCTCGGCACCGCTCGCCGTCGTGCCCGCGACCGTCGCCGGATGGTTCGCCTGGTGGATCGCGGCCGTCGCCCGGACGGGAGCCGCCCTGCCCGGGGCCGGATCGGACTGGCCCGGCGGCTGGTGGGGAGGGCTGCTGCTGGCCGCGGTGACCGTCGTCGTGGTCTTCCTCGTCCGCCGGTCGGCCCGGCATCCGCTGGCCGCCGCCGTCTGCGTGGTGGCGCTGCTGTGCGCGGTGGTCAGGCCCGCCCCGCTGACCCGGGTCCTGTCGGGCTGGCCACCGCCCGGCTGGACCGCGGTGATGTGCGATGTGGGCCAGGGGGACGCGCTGGTCCTGGCGGCCGGGGAACGGACGGCGGTCGTCGTGGACACCGGCCCCGACCCGGAACCGGTCGACCGCTGTCTCCGTGAACTGGGGGTCACCGCCGTTCCGTTGATCGTGCTGACGCACTTTCACGCGGACCATGTCCGGGGCCTGCCCGGGGTCCTCGACGGCAGGCGGGTCGGTGCCGTGCAGACCACGACGCTCGACGAGCCGCGGGCCCAGGCCGAGTTCGTCCGCCGTACGGCGACCGCGTCGGGCCTCCCCGTCCTGCGGGCGGGCGCGGGAGAGCGGCGCAGGGCCGGGCGGCTGACCTGGGAGGTGCTGTGGCCGGACAGCGGCCCCCGGGCGGGTCCCGCGCCCGTAGAGGCGAACGACGCCAGTGTGACGCTCCTCGTCCGGGTCGACGACGGCCCCACCCTGCTGCTCCTCGGCGATCTGGAGCCATCGGCCCAGCGGGCCCTGCTGCGGGCCCGCCCCGGACTGGGGCCCGTGGACGTCGTCAAGGTCGCCCATCACGGTTCCGCGCACCAGGACCCGGGCCTGCTGGGAGCGGTACGTCCCGCGTTCGCCCTGATCTCCGCGGGCCGCGACAACACCTACGGGCATCCGGCGCCCCGTACGGTCGCGGCGTTGCGGTCCCTGGGCGCCACCGTTCTGCGTACCGACGAAGACGGTCCCGTCGCCCTCTCGGGGGCCGGATCCACCCTCCGTGCCACGATCCGCCCCCACCGCCGCCCGCCCCCTGGATCCGGCCGTCGCCGAAGGCGCGGGAGGCGGAACCGCGCGCCCGGCCGTCCATGGTTCGCACCCGGACGACGACGGAACGGGCCTCCGCGGGCGCCGCGCCGGGACGCCCGCCCCGGGGGACCGGCTCGGGCCGTGGACCGAGAGGCTCGTAGGGCTCCCGGACCACCCGGGTCGGTACTTGGGACCAAGCCGCGGCCGTGGCCCTGCCGGACGGCGGGACGGAGCGACAGACTGGACCCATGGATGCCTATCTCCGCCGTATCGGCGCCCCCGGGCGGCCCGAGCACCCGAACGCCGAGGCCCTGCGGGACCTCCAGCTACGCCATCTGCGGAGCGTGCCGTTCGAGAATCTCTCCATCCATCTCCGCGAGGAGATCGTGCTGGCGGAGAAGCATCTGCTGGACAAGATCGTCTCCGCGGGCCGGGGCGGCTTCTGCTACGAACTCAACGGAGCCTTCGCCGTTCTCCTGCGCGGGCTCGGTTTCCGGGTCGGGCATCTCCAGGCCCGGGTCTACGGCGACGACGGGCGGCTCGGGATCCCGTACGACCATATGGCCCTGCTCGTGGAGACCGAGGACGGCGCGGGGCGGTGGCTGGCGGACGTCGGCTTCGGGGACCACGCACATCACCCCCTCGCCTTCGACCTGCGGGAGGACCAGCCCGATCCGGCGGGTACGTTCCGGATCGTCCCGGCCCGCGAGCACAGGCGCGGTCACGGCCAGGACGGTGATCTGGTGGTGCTGCGCGACGGCAGGCCGCGGTACCTGCTGGAGCCCCGGCCGCGTGAGCCGGCCGACTTCCGGGCCGGCGCCTGGTGGCACAGCACCTCACCCGAGTCCCACTTCACCCGGTCGCTCATCTGCTCCCGGCTCGGCGAAGACGGCCGGATCACCCTCAGCGGGCGCAGGCTGGCCACGACCCGGGGCGGTGAGCGGTACGAGGAGACCCTTCCCGACGACGAGGCGGTGCTCCGGGCCTACCGGGACCACTTCGGTATCCGGCTGGACCGGCTGCCGCCCGATCCGCGGGAGGAGGGCGACGGCCCCGGCCGGACGGCGGGGCCCTCCGCCGGAGGGTGAGGCCCGGGTGCCCCGGCGAGTGCTCCCGCCGATGCCCCGTCCGGCACCCCGGCCGACGATCCGGTCAGCGCGGGGTCTCCAGCCAGCCCTCGTACTCGGCGGCGAAGTCGTCCAGGGCGCCCGGGTCGAGCCGGCCCGCCGGGTCCTCGACCACGACCAGCCACTGGGCGTCCTCCGCGTCGTCCTCGCCCGCCAACGCGTCCCGTACCAGCTGTGGTTCGTCGGTCACCCCGAAGCGGTCGGCGAGTTCCCGGGCGACCTCCTCGGCGGCGTCGCGGTCCGGCAGCACCAGTACATGTCGTCCATCGCTCACCCGGTCATTCTCCGGCACGGGAGCGCCGGTCCCGACGGCGGTGTCGGTGGGCCGTGGGATGCTGGACCACGATGGCCACCAGGAAGAACACGACAGACGACCCGCTCGCCCCGATCACCCTCGCCGTGGGGCAGGAGGACCTCCTGCTCGACCGCGCCGTGGCGGGGGTGGTGCGGGCGGCCCGGGCGGCCGACGCCGAGACGGACGTCCGTGACCTCACCGCCGACCAGCTCCAGCCCGGCACGCTGGCCGAGCTGACGAGCCCCTCGCTCTTCTCCGAGCGGAAGGTGGTGATCGTCCGGAACGCCCAGGACCTGTCCGCCGACACGGTCAAGGACGTCAAGGCGTATCTGACGGCCCCGGCCGAGGAGATCACCCTGGTCCTGGTCCACCCCGGCGGTGCCAAGGGCAAGGCGCTGCTGGACGCGGCCCGCAAGGCGGGCGCGCGGGAGGTCGCCTGCCCGAAGACCACCAAGCCCGCGGAGCGGCTGACGTTCGTCCGCTCGGAGTTCCGGGCGCTCGGCAGATCGGCGACGCCCGAGGCGTGCCAGGCGCTGGTGGACTCCATCGGCAGTGATCTGCGGGAGCTGGCGAGCGCCGTCTCCCAGCTGACCGCCGATGTCGAGGGCACCATCGACGAGGCCGTGGTCGGGCGCTACTACACGGGCCGGGCCGAGGCGTCCAGCTTCACCGTCGCCGACCGCGCGGTCGAGGGCCGGGCCGCGGAGGCGCTGGAGGCGCTGCGCTGGTCGCTCTCCACCGGGGTCGCCCCGGTGCTGATCACCAGCGCGCTGGCCCAGGGCGTCCGGGCGATCGGCAAGCTGTCGTCGGCCCGCGGCGGTCGTCCCGCCGATCTCGCCCGTGAGCTGGGCATGCCGCCGTGGAAGATCGACCGGGTCCGCCAGCAGATGCGCGGCTGGACCCCCGACGCGGTGGCGATCGCGCTGTGTGCCGTCGCGGAGGCGGACGCGGGGGTGAAGGGCGGCGGGGACGATCCGGAGTACGCCCTGGAGAAGGCCGTCGTCACCATCGCCCGCGAGGCCCGGTCGGGCCGCGGCGGCCCCCACTGATCCCGGCCTCCACCGGCACCGCCGCGAGCTGATCACCATGCGGGGCGCCGGGCCGCCGCCCCATGGCCCCGAACCGTCCGGCTCCCGAAACCTCCGGCACCGTGGACCGGCCCCGGGCTCCCGGGGCCGTCGCCCCGTGCCCGGACCTCGGGCCCCGGCCTCGGGCAACCCCGTCGCCGCGAACCTCTGCCCCGGATGAATCCCCCACCCTCGGACCCCTCGGACCCCTCGGACCCTCCGGTTCGCCCGGGAGCTCCGGAGACAGCCGGCCGTCGTCCCGAAGCCCGGCCGTGGTCCCAAGCCCGGGCCGAGCCCGCCCCGGAACCCTTCAGACCTTTCGCCGGGCATGCCGAAGGCCCCGGCCGGGAGGGCCGGGGCCTTCGGGAGGTTCTGCCGGTGGACGCACACCCGCGTGGCGAACGCAGGACCAAGTGCGCGTCCGGAGCTGCCGGGAAGGAGCGGATGAGAGAGGGCCCGCTCATTACTCCCGGCGGTCACCTCGCCCGGTTCCCCGCCTCGTCGCCGTGGTGGGGGTCACCGGATCGCGGTACCGGGTGGATCAGCCCTGGAGGGCGTTGGCCTTGGACGCGAGCGCCGACTTCTTGTTGGCGGCGGCGTTCTTGTGGATAACGCCCTTCGAGACGGCCTTGTCGAGCTTGCGGGACGCCTCGCGGGTCGCCTCGGCGGCCTTCTCGGCGTCACCGGCGGCGACGGCCTCGCGGGCCTTGCGGATCGCGGTCTTCAGCGACGACTTGACGGCCTTGTTGCGCAGGCGCGCCTTCTCGTTCGTCTTGTTCCGCTTGATCTGGGACTTGATGTTCGCCACGAAAGAGCCTTCTCAGGTTCGATTGATCTGTGATGGGTGCGTTCCCCCCGCCTGATCCTCACCGGGAGACACCCGGGGGAGAGCGAGAGACACACAGCCAGCCACGGTACCAGCCGGGCTCCGGACGGCCCAAACCGGTCGCAGTCCCGTACCCGTGGGACGATAGAGGCTACGTATCGATCCGCCATCGCCTTCAGACGCGACGCCCGGCGTCCTGGGCGTCCCAAGAATCAGGACCCTGCGTGCCCGCGACTCCTCCCAATGTGCCAGAGCCGAGCCGTACCGACCCGGCGCTGATCCGCAACTTCTGCATCATCGCCCACATCGACCACGGCAAGTCGACCCTTGCCGACCGGATGCTCCAGCTCACCGGGGTGGTCGATCAGCGCCAGATGCGCGCCCAGTACCTCGACCGGATGGACATCGAGCGCGAGCGCGGCATCACGATCAAGTCTCAGGCGGTCCGGCTGCCCTGGGCCCCGACCGACGGGCCCGGCCAGGGCCGGGCCCATATCCTGAACATGATCGACACGCCGGGTCACGTGGACTTCACCTACGAGGTCTCCCGCTCCCTCGCGGCCTGCGAGGGCACGGTTCTGCTGGTCGACGCGGCCCAGGGGATCGAGGCGCAGACCCTCGCCAACCTCTATCTGGCGATGGAGAACGATCTCACCATCGTGCCCGTCCTCAACAAGATCGACCTTCCGGCGGCCCAGCCCGAGAAGTTCGCCGAGGAGCTGGCGAACCTCGTCGGCTGCGACCCCGACGACGTTCTGAAGGTCTCCGCCAAGACCGGTCTCGGTGTCGAGGCGCTGCTGGACCGCGTGGTCCGCGAGGTGCCCGCCCCGGTCGGCGTCGCCGACGCCCCCGCCCGCGCGATGATCTTCGACTCGGTCTACGACTCGTACCGGGGCGTCGTGACCTACGTCCGGGTCGTCGACGGCAAGCTCGGCAAGCGCGAGCGGATCCGGATGATGTCCACCGGCGCCACCCACGAACTGCTGGAGATCGGCACCAACTCGCCGGAGATGCTCTCGGCCGACGGCCTGGGCGTCGGCGAGGTGGGCTATCTGATCACCGGTGTGAAGGACGTCCGCCAGTCCAAGGTCGGCGACACCATCACCCAGCAGATCAAGGGCGCCACCGAGGCCCTCGGCGGGTACAAGGACCCCAAGCCGATGGTGTTCTCCGGCCTCTATCCGCTGGACGGCTCCGACTACCCGGAGCTGCGGGAGTCCCTCGACAAGCTCCAGCTCAACGACGCCGCCCTGGTGTACGAGCCGGAGACCTCCGCCGCCCTCGGCTTCGGCTTCCGGGTGGGCTTCCTCGGACTGCTCCACCTCGACGTCATCCGTGAGCGGCTGGAGCGCGAGTTCGGCCTCGATCTGATCGCCACCGCCCCGAACGTGGTCTACCGCGTCCTCATGGAGGACGGCACCGAGCACACGGTGACCAACCCGAGCGAATTCCCCGAAGGCAAGATCGACGAGGTCTACGAGCCGGTCGTGCGCGCCACGATCCTGGCGCCGACCGAGTTCATCGGCTCGATCATGGAGCTGTGCCAGACCCGGCGCGGCACGCTGCTCGGTATGGACTATCTCTCCGAGGACCGGGTGGAGATCCGCTACACCCTGCCCCTCGCGGAGATCGTCTTCGACTTCTTCGACCAGCTGAAGTCCAAGACGCGCGGTTACGCGTCCCTGGACTACGAGCCCACCGGCGAGCAGTCGGCCCAGCTGGTCAAGGTGGACATCCTCCTCCACGGCGACAAGGTGGACGCCTTCTCCGCGGTCACCCACCGCGACCAGGCGTACGCCTACGGGGTCCGGCTCGTCGCCAAGCTGAAGGAACTCATCCCCCGGCAGGCGTTCGAGGTCCCGGTCCAGGCCGCCATCGGCTCCCGGGTCATCGCCCGGGAGACCATTCGCGCCATCCGCAAGGACGTCCTCGCCAAGTGCTACGGCGGTGACATCTCCCGTAAGCGGAAGCTGCTGGAGAAGCAGAAGGAAGGCAAGAAGCGGATGAAGATGGTCGGCAGTGTGGAGGTGCCGCAGGAAGCCTTCATCGCCGTCCTCTCCAGCGACGACAGCGGTGGCGGCAAGAGCAAGAAGTAGCCGCGGGCTCGCCCGCGCGGGGCGCCCGGCCGGTGATCCGGCCGGGCGCCGTCCGTGCCCGTACCCCTACGCGGCGAAGCGGGGGACGGAAGCCCCTTACATACCGGCGGTACGCGATCTACGCTGATCGCGCCCGGCCGGGGGTCACCCGGCAGATGAGAAGTGCCTGCTCAGCGGCGTCAGTGCGGCCGCCGTGGGCCCGGAGGACGTCTTGAGCGACACACAGACCACGATCGACAACCGCCCGGCTTCGGTGGCGATGCTCTTCACCGAGCGGGTGGCCGCGACGCCGGACGGCGAGGCGTTCCGCTATCCGGTGCTCACCCCGGCCGGGGCGGACGACGTGCCGTCGCGGACCGCCCCCGGCACACCGGGCCCCGCAGCGGACGCGGGTGAGGGCGCGGAAGCGGAGGGCTCGGCGGACGGGTCGGCGGATGGTCTGCCGGAAGGATCGCCGGGGTCGCCGGAAGGCCCGTCGAACGGTCTGCCCGACGACCTCGCGCCCGGCTGGAATTCGCTCACCTGGGCCGAGACCGCCGAGCGGGTCTACGCCGTCGCCGCCGGACTGATCGACCTCGGAATCGACCCCGAGGACCGGGTCGCCCTGATGGCCACGACCCGGATCGAGTGGATCCTGGCCGATCTGGGCGTGATGTGCGCGGGCGGCGCCACGACCACGATCTACCCCACGACCAATGCCGAGGAGTCGGCGTTCATCCTCACCGACTCCGGCAGCCGGATCCTGATAGCCGAGGACGCCGAACAGCTCGCCAAGGCCGTGGAGCGCCGGGCCGAGCTGCCCGAGCTGCGCCATGTCGTGGTGATCGACCCCGCCGGTGCCGAGACCGGGACCGACGGATTCGTCGTCACCCTGGCCGAGCTGGAGACCCGGGGCCGGGCCCTGCTGGCCGAGCGTCCCACGGCCGTCGAGGAGCGGATCGCCGCGATCACCGCCGGTCAGCTGGCGACCCTGATCTACACCTCCGGGACCACCGGCCGCCCCAAGGGCGTCCGGCTGCCGCACGACAACTGGTCGTACATGGCGAAGGCGATCGCCGGGACCGGCCAGATCAACAAGGACGACATCCAGTACCTGTGGCTGCCGCTGGCCCATGTCTTCGGCAAGGCGCTGATCTCCGGGCAGATCGAGGTCGGCCATGTCACCGCCGTCGACGGCCGCCACGACAAGATCGTGGAGAATCTCCCGATCATCCGGCCGACCTATATGGCGGCCGTGCCCCGGATCTTCGAGAAGGTCTACAACGGGGTGGCCGCCAAGGCCCGCGCGGGCGGCGCCGCCAAGTACAAGGTCTTCCGCTGGGCCGCCGAGGTCGCCCGCGACCACGCCCGGATCACCCAGGACAACTTCCGCCGCACCGGTTCGGCCACCGCGCCCTTCGGGCTCCGCTCCCAGCACCGGCTGGCCGACAAGCTGGTCTACGCCAAGCTGCGGGAGGCGTTCGGCGGACGGCTGAGGGTCGCCGTCTCCGGCTCGGCCGCGCTCTCCCCGGAGATCGGCTACTTCTTCGCGGGCGCGGGCATCCACATCCTGGAGGGGTACGGCCTCACCGAGTCCAGCGCCGTCAACTTCGTCAACCGGTACGGCTCCTACCGCACCGGTACCGTCGGCAAGCCGCTGCCCGGCCTGGAGGTACGGATCGCCGACGACGGCGAGATCCTGCTGCGCGGCCCCGCCGTCATGGAGGGCTACCACGGTCAGCCCGAGCAGACCGCCGAGGTGCTGGAGGAGGACGGCTGGCTTCGCACCGGTGACCTGGGCGAACTCTCCGCCGACGGCTATCTCACCATCACCGACCGCAAGAAGGACCTGATCAAGACCTCCGGCGGCAAGTACATCGCGCCGACCGAGGTGGAGATCCAGTTCAAGGCGATCTGCCCGTACGTCTCGAACATCGTGGTGATCGGCGCCGACCGCAACTACTGCACGGCCCTGATCGCCCTCGACGAGCCCGCGATCCTCGGCTGGGCCGGGGAGAACGGGCTCGCGGGCCGGAGCTACCAGCAGCTGATCGGCGCCGCCGAGACCCGGGAGCTGATCGCCGGATACGTGGAGCGGCTCAACGAGGGCCTCCAGCGCTGGCAGACCGTGAAGAAGTTCCGGCTGCTGCCCCGCGACCTCGATGTCGAGCACGGCGATCTGACCCCGAGCATGAAGCTGAAGCGCCCCGCCGTCGAGCGGGAGTTCCAGCACTTGGTCGAGGAGATGTACACGGGCCAGCGCGAGGCGTGACGACACCGGGCCCGGGGCTTCCCCGGGGCCCCGGGCCGTATTTCGTCATCTCGTCCGTAGGGTCCTTCGCCGCAGGTCAAAGCCGGTCCGGCCGGGCCCGGGGCCCGGGCGCCGGGAGGTTGTCCACAGGGTGCGACGGCCACCGCGGAAGTACCGGACAATAAACGTATGCCTTCCGTACTGCCCGACGGCGTGCCCGTGCCCGACGACGGGTCGCTGCCCGCCTCCGCGCTCGACGGGGCCGCCGAGCGGCCCCTCGCCTTCTATCTGCACGTGCCGTACTGCGCGACCCGCTGCGGCTACTGCGACTTCAACACCTACACGGCGACCGAGCTGCGCGGCTCGGGCGGGGTGCTGGCGTCCCGGGACAACTACGCGGCGATGGTGGCCGAGGAGATACGGCTGGCCCGCAAGGTCCTCGGCGACGACCCGCGCCCGGTGCGGACCGTGTTCGTCGGCGGCGGTACGCCCACCCTGCTCGCCGCCGCCGATCTGGTCGCGATGCTCGACACGGTGCGGAGCGAGTTCGGCTTCGCGGACGGCGCCGAGATCACCACGGAGGCCAACCCGGACTCCGTCGACCCTGCCTACCTGGCCGAGCTGCGGGCCGGCGGCTTCAACCGGATCTCCTTCGGCATGCAGAGCGCCCGGCAGCACGTCCTTCGGGTCCTGGACCGCAGCCACACCCCCGGCCGCCCCGAGGCATGCGTGGCCGAGGCCCGCGCCGCCGGATTCGACCATGTGAACCTCGACCTGATCTACGGCACCCCCGGCGAGTCCGACGACGACTGGCGGGCGTCCCTGGAGGCGGCCCTCGGCGCCGGACCCGACCATGTGTCGGCGTATGCCCTGATCGTGGAGGAGGGGACCCGGCTGGCGAGCCGGATCCGGCGCGGCGAGGTGCCGATGACGGACGACGACGTCCACGCCGACCGCTATCTGATCGCCGACGAGATGTTCGCCTCCGCGGGCTTCGACTGGTACGAGGTGTCGAACTGGGCCACCTCCGACGCGGCCCGCTGCCTCCACAACGAGCTGTACTGGCGGGGCGCCGACTGGTGGGGCGCGGGCCCCGGGGCGCACAGCCACGTCGGCGGGGTCCGCTGGTGGAACGTGAAGCATCCGGGGGCGTACGCGGCGGCGCTCGCCGAGGGCCGCTCACCGGGCGCGGGCCGGGAACTGCTCACCCCGGAGGACCGCCGGGTCGAGCGGATCCTGCTCGAACTCCGGCTCCGCGACGGCGTCCCGCTCGACCTGCTGCGCCCGGCGGGCCTGCGCGCCGCCGGACAGGCTCTGACGGACGGCCTGCTGGAGCCCGCGCCGTACGAGGAGGGCCGGGCGGCGCTGACCCTGCGGGGCCGACTGCTGGCGGACGGGGTGGTCCGCGACCTGGTCGACTGATCCCGGGGACCGTGCCCCGCCCGGACCGGGCCTCTGGGAACTCGTCCCGGACCGGGCCGTTCCGGCCGGGCCGCCGAGTGCGTTCGCGCCCGCGACGCGGGGCGCGTTCCCCTGGAGCGGAAACGGTCGGCACGGCAGCCGATCTGTTCGCCGGGGGGCCCGTCTGGGATGCTGAGGGCCGGGCTCGACAGGGGGCGGACAGTGCTTACTGAACCTATGGCGCGAGCCGTGGTGGAACCGGCGGTACTGGAGCTGATACGGCGGTACCCCCGTGGCGCGCCGTTCTCCACCACGGTCACCTTCGGCGGGGACGACTTCAGCATGTGCGCCCATATCCGGGCGCAGCGGGCGGCGCCCGGGCAGGTGAAGATCGCACTGGCCTGTTGGGTCGTCAACATGGACGCCGCGCGCTATATCGGTGGCAACCCGCCCGCCGGGGAGGAGATGCGCCTGCCGCCGGAAGGCACAGCGGTGTGGGACGAGGAACTGACCAGCCGGGTGATCGGCCACCTCGCGGCTCGGATGAACGCTCTCGCCGCCGCCCTGCCGACCACCGACGAGCACCTCACCATCACCGTGCCTCTCGTCCTGACGTAGTCCGGCACAACACCCCGGGTGCCCGGCCCGGAGCACGCGCACAGGTGCCCGGAGCCGGCCCTGCCGGGCCCGGGCCCGTACGTCACTCCGGGGGTGCCGTGACGAAGTCGATCAGTTCCTCGACCCGGCCCAGCAGCTCCGGCTCCAGATCCTTGTAGGAGCGGACCCGGGAGAGGATGCGGCGCCAGGCCGCGCCCGTGTCCGGCGGCCAGCCGAGGGCCCGGCACACACCCGTCTTCCAGTCCTGGCCGCGCGGGACCTCGGGCCAGGCCCGGATCCCCACCGACGACGGCTTCACCGCGCCCCAGACGTCGATATACGGATGCCCCGCCACCAGCACATGCGGATCCGTCACGGACGCCGCGATCCGGGATTCCTTCGAACCCGGCACCAGATGGTCGACCAACACCCCCAGCCGGGCGTCCGGCCCGGGGGCGAACTCCGCGACGATCGCGGGCAGATCGTCGATACCCGCCAGATACTCCACTACCACCCCCTCGATCCGCAGATCGTCCCCCCACACCCGCTCCACCAGCTCGGCGTCGTGCCGGCCCTCCACATAGATCCGGCCCGCCCGCGCCACCCGGGCCCGCGCCCCGGGCACGGCCACCGAACCCGACGCCGTACGCGCCGGGCGCGCCGCGCCCCCCGCCGCCGGGCGCACCAGCGTCACCACCCGCCCGTCCAGCAGAAACCCCCGGGGCGCCAGCGGGAACACCCGGTGCTTGCCGAACCGGTCCTCCAGCGTCACCGTCCCCGCCTCGCACGCCACCACCGCCCCGCAGAAACCCGTGGCGACCTCCTCCACCACCAGATCGGGGTCCGAGGGGTCGGCGGGCACCTCGGGAACCGGGGCCTGCTTCTTCCACGGCGGGGTCAGATCAGGGCTGTAGCTGCGCATTCGCCGACGCTACGACACCCCGAACCGGTCCGCCAGCACAGCGCGCTGGGCCCGGACGAACCCGGCGTCCACCACGGCCCCGTGCCCCGGTACGTAGACCGCGTCCGCCCCGCCCAGAGCCAGCAGCCGGTCCAGCGCGGCGGGCCAGCGGGCCCCCACCGCGTCCGGGCCCGCCTGCGGCTCGCCGGACTCCTCCACCAGGTCCCCGCAGAACACCACAGCGGGCTCGCCGGGGCCGCCCGGGACCAGGGCCGCCAGATCGTGCCCCGTATGCGCCGGGCCCAGTTCCACCAGCACCACCCGGCGCCCGCCGAGCTCCACCGACAGCTCACCCGCGACGGCGTGCCCCGGCGCCACCAGCGCCCGCGCCGACCGGGCGGCCTCCTCCTCGGGCACCCCGAACCGCACCGCGTCCGCCCGCAGCACCTCCCGCCCCTCCCCGCTCAGCAGCGCCGCCACCCCGGCCGCCCCGAAGACCTCGGCCCCCGGGAAGGCCGCCGTCCCCAGCACATGGTCGAAGTGCGGATGGCCGAGGGCGATATGCGTCACCGGGCGCCCGCCCAGCAGCGCCTCGGCCTGCGCCCGCACCTCCTCGCCCTCGGCCAGCGTCGACCCCGTGTCGTACAGCAGGGCGCCGTCCCGCCCGGCGACCAGCCCGCAGGTCGCGTCCCACCCCGGCAGTCTGCGCCGACCGACCCCGTGGGCCAGCCGCTCCCACCCCTGCTCCGCCCAGTCGATGTCCCGCCCGATATCCCCGCCGAAGCCGCTGTCGATGTTCCTGCCGGTGCCGCCGCCGAAGTTCATACCGGGACGCTATCGCCACGATCGCGGGCGAAGCGGGCGGCGGGGACGCGGTAGCGTGGTCGGTCACCTTGCTCCGGCCGTACCGGGCAGCCGTACACTGGCACGAAGGAAACTTGGCACTCGGGCACGTGGAGTGCCAGGCGAGTCACCGGGGAACATTCCACGGAAGGCAAGACGGACAGGCAGGACGGACAGCGGCCCGGGCCGCTGTCCCGGGCAGCGGACGAAGCAGTTGGAGGTGGGCGCGATGCTCAGCGAACGCAGACTGGAAGTGTTGCGTGCCATCGTCCAGGACTATGTCGGCACCGAGGAGCCGGTCGGCTCCAAGGCGCTCACCGAGCGTCATCAGCTCGGGGTGTCTCCGGCCACCGTCCGCAACGACATGGCGGTGCTGGAGGAGGAGGGCTTCATCGCCCAGCCCCACACCAGCGCCGGCCGGATCCCCACCGACAAGGGGTACCGCCTCTTCGTCGACCGGCTCGCCGGGGTGAAGCCGCTCTCCGCGGCCGAGCGGCGGGCCATCCAGAGCTTCCTCGACGGCGCGGTCGACCTCGACGACGTCGTCGGCCGTACGGTACGGCTGCTGGCGCAGCTGACCCGCCAGGTCGCGATCGTCCAGTACCCGTCGCTGACCCGGTCCACCGTCCGCCATGTCGAGCTGCTGTCGCTGGCCCCGGCCCGGCTGATGCTGGTACTGATCACCGACACCGGCCGGGTCGAGCAGCGCATGATCGACTGCCCGGCGCCGTTCGGCGAGACGTCCCTGGCCGATCTGCGGGCCCGGCTCAACAGCCGGGTCGTGGGCCGCCGGTTCACCGATGTGCCCCGGCTCGTCCAGGACCTTCCGGACTCGTTCGACGAGCCGGAGGACCGCGGCACGGTCACCACCGTGCTCTCCACCCTCCTCGAAACCCTCGTCGAGGAGACCGAGGAGCGGCTGATGATCGGCGGCACCGCCAATCTCACCCGCTTCGGACACGATTTCCCGCTGACCATCCGGCCCGTGCTGGAGGCCCTGGAGGAGCATGTGGTGCTCCTCAAGCTGATGGGCGAGGTCAAGGAGTCCGGCGGGATGGGCGTGACCGTCCGAATCGGTCACGAGAACGCCCATGAGGGACTCAACGCGACGTCCGTCGTCACCGTCGGCTACGGTTCCGGCGACGAGGCGGTTGCGAAACTCGGCGTGGTCGGACCGACCCGCATGGACTACCCCGGAACGATGGGAGCGGTACGCGCAGTGGCACGTTACGTCGGACAGATCCTGGCGGAGTCGTAAGTGGCCACGGACTACTACGCCGTACTCGGCGTACGCCGCGACGCGTCCCAGGACGAGATCAAGAAGGCGTTCCGCAGGCTCGCCCGGGAACTCCATCCGGACGTGAATCCGGACCCGAAGACGCAGGAGCGGTTCAAGGAGATCAACGCCGCCTACGAGGTGTTGTCGGACCCGCAGAAGAAGCAGGTCTACGACCTCGGCGGCGACCCGCTGTCCCAGTCGGGCGGCGGCGGGGCCGGTGGCTTCGGCGCGGGCGGCTTCGGCAACTTCTCGGACATCATGGACGCCTTCTTCGGTACGGCGTCCCAGCGCGGCCCGCGTTCGCGCACCCGGCGCGGCCAGGACGCGATGATCCGGCTGGAGATCGATCTGAACGAGGCGGCGTTCGGTACGACCAAGGAGATCCAGGTCGACACCGCCGTCGTCTGCACCACCTGCTCCGGTGAGGGCGCCGCGCCCGGCACCTCGGCGCAGACCTGCGACATGTGCCGCGGCCGCGGTGAGGTCTCCCAGGTCACCCGCTCCTTCCTGGGCCAGGTCATGACCTCCCGCCCCTGCCCCCAGTGCCAGGGCTTCGGCACGGTCGTGCCCACGCCCTGCCCGGAGTGCGCGGGCGACGGCCGGGTCCGCTCCCGGCGCACCCTGACGGTGAAGATCCCCGCCGGTGTCGACAACGGCACCCGGATCCAGCTCGCGGGCGAGGGCGAGGTCGGCCCCGGTGGCGGCCCCGCCGGGGATCTGTACGTCGAGATCCACGAGCTGCCGCACGCGGTGTTCCAGCGCCGGGGCGACGATCTGCACTGCACGGTCACCATCCCGATGACCGCGGGCTCCCTGGGCACCAAGGTGCCGCTGGAGACGCTCGACGGCATGGAGGAGGTCGACATCCGGCCCGGTACCCAGTCCGGCCAGTCGATCCCGCTGCACGGGCGCGGAGTGACCCATCTGCGCGGCGGCGGCCGGGGCGATCTGATCGTCCATGTCGAGGTGACCACCCCGACCAAGCTCGACCCCGAGCAGGAGCGGCTGCTGCGCGAACTGGCCAAGCTGCGCGGCGAGGAGCGGCCCCTGGGCCAGTTCCAGCCCGGCCAGCAGGGCCTGTTCTCCCGGCTGAAGGACGCCTTCAACGGCCGCTGAGGCCCCGTCGTCCGGACCGTCGTCCGGACCGCCTGACGGACGCGAGCCCCCGGCCCCAGGGCCGGGGGCCCGTTTCGTCACGGACGTGCACAGGTGGCACGATGCCTCCATGTCCTCCCCGCCCCCCGCGCCCTCCTTCCTGTCCGAACTGTCCCGGTTCCCCGTGCTGGCGGCTCCCATGGCCGGCGGGGCGTCCAACCCCCGGCTGGCCGCCGCCGTCTCCGAAGCGGGCGGCCTCGGCTTCCTCGCCGCCGGATACAAGACGGCCGACGGGATGTACCAGGAGATCAAGCAGATCAGGGGAGCGACCGGGCGGCCGTTCGGGGTGAATCTCTTCATGCCGCAGCCCCGGACCTCCGACCCGAGCGCCGTCGAGGTCTACCGGCAGCAACTCGCGGGCGAGGCGGGCTGGTACGAGACCCCGCTCGGCGATCCCGAGTCCGGCCGGGACGACGGCTACGAGGCCAAGCTGGCCATCCTGCGGGACGACCCGGTCCCCGTCGTCTCCTTCACCTTCGGCTGCCCCGCCCCCGAAGTGCTGGAGTCCTTCGCCCGGGCCGGGACGTACACCGTCGTCACCGTCACCACCCCCGAGGAGGCACAGGCCGCGCGGTGGGCGGGCGCCGACGCGCTCTGCGTCCAGGGCGTCGAGGCCGGCGGCCACCAGGGCACCCACCGCGACGACCCCGCCAACGACGGCACCGGCATCGGACTGCTGGCCCTGCTCGGACTGGTCCGGGCCGCCGTCGACCTGCCCCTGATCGCCACCGGCGGACTGATGCGGGGCGATCAGATCGCGGCGGTACTGGCGGCCGGGGCGAGCGCCGCGCAACTCGGCACGGCCTTCCTGGTCTGTCCCGAGTCCGGCGCCAACCCGCTCCACAAGCAGGCCATGACCAGCCCCCTCTTCACCCGGACGGAGCTCACCCGCGCCTTCACCGGCCGGCCCGCCCGCGGCCTCGCCAACCGCTTTCTGCGCGAACACGGGCCGTACGCCCCCGCCGCCTACCCCGAGGTGCACCACCTCACCTCCGGGCTCCGCAAGGCCGCCGCCGCCTCCGGCGACCCCCAGGGCATGGCCCTGTGGGCCGGACAGGGCCACCGGCTCGCCCGCGAACTGCCCGCCGCCGACCTGGTGGCCACCCTCGTCGCCGAATGGCGGGAGGCCGCCGCCGCGGCCGGTGCCGACACCGCCGGAGCCGTAGCGGACCAGGAGGGCACCCGATGACCGCGCCCGTCTTCGTCGTCGACACCCTCGACGGCACCGCCCACGGCTCCGTCCTCACCCTCGACGGACCCGAGGGCCGCCACGCCGTCTCCGTCAAACGGCTCCGCGCCGGTGAGGACGTCGTCCTCACCGACGGCCGCGGCCGGGGCGCCGCCGGCCGCGTCCTGCGGACCGAGGGCAAGGACGTGCTCGTGGTGGAGACCGTCGACTGCCCCGAGGAGCCGGAGCCCTCGCCCCGGATCACCGTCGTCCAGGCCCTGCCCAAGGGCGACCGGGGCGAACTCGCCGTGGAGACCATGACGGAGACCGGCGTCGACGCGATCGTCCCCTGGTCCGCGGCCCGCTGCGTCACCCAGTGGCGCGGCGACCGGGGCGCCAAGTCCCTGGCGAAATGGCGCGCCACGGCCCGGGAGGCGGGCAAGCAGTCCCGCCGGCTGCGCTTCCCCGAGGTCGCCGAGGCGGCCACCACCCGGCAGGTCGCCGAACTGCTGGCCGCCGCCGACTTCGCCGCCGTCCTCCACGAGGAGGGCTCCGTTCCGCTCGCCACGGCCGCCCTCCCCGCCCACGGCTCCGTCGTGGTCGTCGTCGGCCCGGAGGGCGGGGTGTCCCCGGAGGAGATCGCCGCCTTCGAGGCCGCCGGAGCCCATCCGTACCGGCTGGGGAACACCGTGCTGCGCACCTCCACTGCGGGCACGGCGGCGACCGCGCTCCTCCTGACCCGTACGGGCCGCTGGTCCTGACCGCCGGACTGTCCGACCGCCGTACCGGACGGCCGCCCCGGTATCCCTTTTGCTGAGCCGAACGGGTGACGTATGGCCGTATGCGGACTGTTGCTGCGGCCCCGGCGGTGCCACCCTTCCGTCCATGCGCGACAGCACGGGCGACGGCGGTACGGGGACGGCCGCGCGGCGGCGGACAGCGGTGGCCGGGCTGGTGGTGGCCGTCGTCGTGATCGGGGCCACGGCCTGCGAACCCGGCGGGGAACGGACCCTCTCGGCCGCCTCCGTGGCCAGGACCACCGAGCACACGGCCCAGAACACCCTGGAACGGATCGGCTTCGACGTCCGGCGTATCGGCTGTACGGCCACCGTGCCCGGTGAGGGCGGCCGGGCGAAGCCGGCCGACGGCGACGGCACGGCGACGGTCGCCTGCGAGGGGCGGACCCGCGACGAACGCCCGATCGCCGTCAAGGGGAAGGTGACGGACGAGACGCCCGGTCTCTGCGTACGGGGCGACCTCGACGCCCATGTCGACGGCGAACTGGTCTTCGAGGCCCGGTATCTGGGCCGGTGCGACAAGGGCCGCACCCGGGCCCCCGCGGTCCGGGAGACCGACCAGCGGAACCGGCCCGCACCCACCCGGACCAGGCCCCGTACGGAGGAACGGACCGAGACCCGGACCCGGACCCGGACCGTGACCGAGACGAAGACGGCGACCGTGACGGCGACGGTCACGGTCACGGCCACCCGGACCGCCGTCCCCAGGGACTGAGCCCCGCACCCCGGCACCGGAACCCCGCCCCCCGATCACGGTCGATACCATGCAGACGCCGACGACCGGTACGTCGGTAGGTCGGTAGGTCGGTAGGCCGAGATGTCGAGATGTCGAGATACGGAGAAGGAGCCCGGGTATGGCGGGAGAACCGCAGGCCGATTGCCTGTTCTGCAAGATCGTGGCGGGGGAGGTGCCCGCGACCGTCGTCCGGGAGACCGAACACGTCGTCGCCTTCCGCGACATCAACCCGCAGGCGCCCACCCATGTCCTGGTGATCCCCAAGGCGCACTACCCCGACGCCGCCTCCCTCGCCGCCGCCGCGCCCGAACTGGCCGCCGCGGTACTCGCCGAGGCCGGACAGGTCGCCGCCGCCGAGAGCGCCGAGGCGTACCGGATCGTCTTCAACACCGGGTCCGGCGCCGGACAGACCGTCTTCCACGCCCATGCCCATCTGCTCGCCGGACGCGGCCTCGCCTGGCCCCCCGGATAGCGGCCGGGGCACCCCCGGGCAACCCCCGGCGGACGACGCCGGCGAACAGCGGCAGAACAGCGGCAGAGCAGCAGAACGGGACAGGCAGGTCAGACATCGTGTCCGTACGCGAACTCGTGGTCCTCGGCACGGCGAGCCAGGTCCCCACCCGGCACCGCAACCACAACGGCTATCTGCTCCGGTGGGACGCCGAAGGCCTGCTGTTCGACCCGGGTGAGGGGACCCAGCGGCAGATGCTGCGCGCCGGGGTCGCCGCCCACGACCTCAACCGGATCTGCGTCACCCACTTCCACGGCGACCACTCGCTCGGCCTCGCCGGGGTGATCCAGCGGATCAACCTCGACCGGGTCCCGCACGAGATCACCGCCCACTACCCGGCGAGCGGACAGCGCTTCTTCGAACGCCTGCGGTACGCCACCGCCTACCGCGAGACCGTCTCCCTCACCGAGGGGCCCGTCGCCGCCGACGGCGTCATCGCCCGTACGCCCGCGTACACCCTCGAAGCCCGGCGGCTCTCCCACCCGGTCGAATCCTTCGGCTACCGGCTGACCGAACCCGACGGACGCCGGATGCTGCCCGAGCGGCTCGCCGCGCACGGCATCGCCGGACCCGACGTCGGACGCCTCCAGAGGGAGGGCGCCGTCGGCGGCGTCACCCTCGCCGACGTCAGCGAGGAACGCCGGGGCCAGCGCTTCGCGTTCATCATGGACACCCGGCTCTGCGACGGCGTCCACGCCCTCGCCGAGGGCTGCGATCTGCTCGTCGTCGAGTCCACCTTCCTCGACCAGGACGAACGGCTCGCCGTCGACCACGGCCATCTCACCGCCGGACAGGCCGCCCGGGTCGCCCGGGACGCGGGCGTACGCCATCTCGTCCTCACCCACTTCTCCCAGCGGTACGCCGACGCCGACGAGTTCGAACGCCAGGCCAGGGCCGCCGGATACGAAGGCGAACTCACCGTCGCCAAGGACCTCATGAGGATCCCCGTACCCAAACGCGCCTCCTGAACCGCGGCACTCGTAGCACCCGCCCTGCCCGCATCACCCGCCCCACCTGTACGACCCGCACCGCCCGTACGCACCAGCTCGGAAAGACCTCACCGTGCCGCTCCCCAAAGCCGAACTCCACCTCCACATCGAAGGCACCCTCGAACCCGAACTCGCCTTCGCCCTCGCCGCCCGCAACGGCGTCACCCTGCCCTACGAGGACACCGCGGAACTGCGCCGCGCCTACCTCTTCCAGGACCTCCAGTCCTTCCTCGACCTGTACTACGGACTGATGGCGGTACTGCGTACCGAGGACGACTTCGCCGAGCTCGCCGACGCCTACCTCGCCCGGGCCGCCGCCCAGGGCGTCCGGCACGCCGAGATCTTCTTCGACCCCCAGGCGCACACCGCCCGCGGCGTACCCCTGGCCACCGTCGTCGCCGGGCTGACCCGCGCGCTGGACGCCGCGCCCGAGCGCCACGGCGTCTCCACCCGGCTGATCATGTGCTTTCTGCGGGACCTCTCCGCCGAGTCCGCGATGGAGACGCTCCGGGCCGCCCGCCCCCACCTGGACCGGATCACCGCCGTCGGCCTCGACTCGGCGGAAGCGGGCCATCCGCCCGCCAAGTTCAAGGAGGTCTACGAGGCCGCGGCGGCGCTCGGACTCCGCCGGGTCGCGCACGCGGGCGAGGAGGGCCCGCCGTCGTACATCCGCGAGGCCCTGGACGTCCTCGGCGTCGAGCGGATCGACCACGGGCTCCGCTGTCTGGAGGACACCGAACTCGTCGACCGGCTGGTCCGGGACCGGACCCCCCTGACGCTCTGCCCCCTCTCCAACGTCCGGCTCCGGGCCGTCGACACCCTGGCGGACCACCCGCTGCCCCGGATGATGGACGCCGGACTGCTGTGCACCGTCAACTCCGACGACCCCGCCTACTTCGGCGGCTATGCCGGCGACACCTTCCACGCCGTGCGCGAGGCGCTGGACCTCGGCCCCGAGCGGCTGCGCGAACTGGCCCGGAACTCCTTCCTGGCCGCCTTCCTCGACGACGACGAGGAGCGCAGGGCCCGCCTGATCGCCGAGGTGGACGCGTACGACTTCGCCACCGAGGACACCGCGACGGGCTGACCGCCGGACCCCCGGCCCCGGGCCGGTGATCACCCCACGTCCCGGGCCGTGATTTGGCAGACTGGCCGAATCTGCACCACGCACAGGAGCGGCAGGCACGGTGATCATCCGACACGGCGCACAGCACCCCGAACTCCCGCACTCCCCGCAGCACCGGGAAGGCGGCCCCTCCGCGCGGAACGAGAAGCTGCTCGATCCGCTGGCCACCCTCAGGACCGCCGCCGACCCGGAGTGCGACGTCCATCTGACGGGAACCGTCTTCCTCGACATCATCCTCACCGGGCTCGACTCGGCCCCGGTCCGCGGTACCGAGTCCTGGGCCCGGGGCATGGGCTCCAGCCCCGGCGGCGTGGCCAATATGGCCACCGCCCTGGCCCGGCTCGGCCTGCGGACGTCCCTGGCCGCCGCCTTCGGCGACGACCACTACGGCGACTACTGCTGGGACGCCCTGGAACAGGGCGAGGGCATCGACCTCTCCCGGTCGCGGACCGTACCCGGCTGGCACTCCCCGGTGACCGTCTCCATGGCCTACGAGGGCGAACGGACCATGGTCTCGCACGGCCACGAGGCCCCGCCGCCCGGCGTCCCGCCCCACTGCCCGCCCGCCCGGGCCGCCGTGGCGTCCCTGGAGCCCGATCCGGCCGCCTGGATCGCCGAGGCCGCCGCGAGCGGCACCCGGATCTTCGCCGACGTCGGCTGGGACGAGACGGGCCGGTGGGACCCCTCCCGGCTGGCCGACCTGGCGCACTGCGAGGCATTCCTCCCCAACGCCGAGGAAGCCATGCGCTACACCCGCACCGACTGCCCGCGCCGGGCCGCCCACGCGCTCACCGCCTACGTACCGACGGCGGTCGTCACCCTCGGTGCCGAAGGCGCCTACGCGGTCGACGGCGCGACCGGCGCGTGCGCCGAGGTTCCCGCGATCGCGGTCGAGGCGCTCGACCCGACCGGCGCGGGCGACGTGTTCGTCGCCGGATTCGTCACCGGCACCCTCGCCGAGTGGCCGCTCGCCGACCGGCTCGCCTTCGCCGGACTCACCGCCGCCCTCTCGGTCCAGGAGTTCGGCGGCTCGCTCTCCGCACCCGGCTGGTGGGAGATCGCCGCCTGGTGGCGCCATGTCCGGGACGCCCCGGCCCAGGACCCGGCGGCCCTGCGGCGGTACGCCTTCCTCGACGAACTGCTGCCCGCCCCGGCCCGCCCCCTGCCGCTGCGCCGGGCCGTCCCCACGATCGGCTTCCGCAGCCCGGCCTGACCGGCGGTTTCCCCGGCCGCGGCGGACCGGCCGCGGCCCCCGGGACTGCCCCCGCCGAAAATGCCTTCGGCCGTTGTCGGCGCCGCGTCGTAGGCTGGTGTTCCAGAGGTTGTCGAGCGGCGAGAACCCTGCATCAGGAGGTAGGCGCAGGCCCCAGAGCCGGCCCATGACTCAGACACCCACAGCAAAGAACTCGAAGTCCGCGCGGCGTTCCGAGAGCGGCGAGGCCCGAGCCTTCTTCACCGTCCCCGCCAAGCACCCCATGGTGACGGTCCTCGGCTCCGGTGACTCCCTGCTGCGCGTGATCGAGGCGGCCTTCCCGGCGGCCGATATCCATGTCCGGGGCAATGAGATCAGCGCCGTCGGGGACGCGTCGGAAGTCGCCCTGATCCAGCGTCTGTTCGACGAGATGATGCTCGTGCTCCGCACGGGACAGCCGATGACGGAGGACGCGGTGGAACGCTCGATCGCCATGCTCAGGGCGGAGGCGAACGGCAACGGCGACGGGACGGAGACCCCGGCCGAGGTGCTCACCCAGAACATCCTCTCCAGCCGTGGCCGCACCATCCGCCCCAAGACGCTCAACCAGAAGCGGTACGTCGACGCCATCGACAAGCACACCATCGTCTTCGGCATCGGCCCCGCCGGTACCGGCAAGACGTATCTCGCCATGGCCAAGGCGGTCCAGGCCCTCCAGTCCAAGCAGGTCACCCGGATCATCCTGACCCGCCCCGCGGTCGAGGCCGGCGAACGACTGGGCTTCCTCCCGGGCACGCTCTACGAGAAGATCGACCCCTATCTCCGCCCGCTCTACGACGCGCTCCACGACATGCTCGACCCGGACTCCATCCCCCGCCTGATGGCAGCCGGGACGATCGAGGTCGCGCCACTGGCATATATGCGTGGTCGTACGTTGAATGACGCCTTCATCATTCTCGACGAGGCCCAGAACACCAACCCCGAGCAGATGAAGATGTTCCTCACCCGGCTCGGCTTCGACTCGAAGATCGTCATCACCGGTGACGTCACCCAGGTCGACCTGCCGAACGGCACCAAGAGCGGTCTGCGGCAGGTGCAGGAGATCCTCGACGGGGTGGACGACGTCCACTTCTCGCGGCTCACGTCCCAGGACGTCGTCCGGCACCGGCTCGTCGGCCGTATCGTCGACGCGTACGAGAAGTACGACGGCCGTGTCGGGGAGCAGCGGTCCGGCGGTGCCCAGCAGCACGGCCGGCCCCCTGCGCACGACGGCCGAGGCTCCCACGGGAAGTAGTACGAACCAGACCATGTCGATCGACGTCAACAACGAGTCCGGAATCGAGATCGACGAGCGGGCGGTGCTCGACATCGCCCGCTACGCCCTCGCCCGGATGCGCATCCACCCGCTCTCCGAACTCTCGGTGATCGTCGTGGACGCCGAGGCCATGGAGCAGTTGCACATCCAGTGGATGGACCTGCCCGGCCCCACCGATGTCATGTCCTTCCCGATGGACGAGCTGCGGCCGCCCGCCAAGGACGACGAGGAGCCGCCGCAGGGCCTCCTCGGGGACATCGTGCTCTGCCCCGAGGTCGCCCGGCGGCAGGGCGAGGAGGCCCCGACGAAGCACTCCATGGACGAGGAGCTGCAACTGCTCACCGTCCACGGCGTGCTCCATCTGCTGGGGTACGACCACGAGGAGCCCGACGAGAAGGCGGAGATGTTCGGGCTCCAGGGCGCGATCGTCGACGGCTGGCGGACCGAGCGGGGGATCACCGGTCCCTCCCCGGCCCCGACCGTGTCATGACCGGCCCGCTGATCGCCGGGGCGGTCCTGCTGGTCGTCGTCGCCTGGCTGGCGGCCTGCGCGGAGGCCGGAATCGCCCGGGTCTCCAGCTTCCGGGCCGCCGAGGCGCTGCGCTCGGGCCGTCGCGGCGCCGCCAAGCTGACCCAGGTCGCCGCCGACCCGACCCGCTATCTCAATGTCGCCCTGCTGGTGCGGGTCGCCTGCGAGATGGCGGCCGGGGTGCTGGTCACCTATGTCTGCCTCCAGGGATTCCCGGAGACCTGGGAGGCCCTGGCCGTCGCCATCGCCGTGATGGTCCTGGTGTCGTACGTCGCCGTCGGCGTCTCCCCGCGCACCATCGGCCGGCAGCATCCGCTCAGCACGGCCACAGCCGCCGCCTACGTCCTGCTGCCGCTGGCCCGGATCATGGGCCCGATCCCGCAGCTGCTGATCCTGCTGGGCAACGCCCTCACCCCCGGCAAGGGCTTCCGCAAGGGCCCGTTCGCCTCCGAGGCGGAGCTGCGCGCCCTGGTCGACCTGGCCGAGCAGGAGTCCCTGATCGAGGACGACGAGCGCCGGATGGTGCACTCCGTCTTCGAACTGGGCGACACCCTCGTCCGCGAGGTGATGGTGCCCCGGACCGACCTGGTCTGCATCGAGCGGTACAAGACCGTCCGCCAGGCGCTCACCCTGGCCCTGCGCTCCGGCTTCTCCCGGATCCCGGTGACCGGTGAGAACGAGGACGACATCGTCGGCGTGGTCTACCTCAAGGACCTGGTCCGCAAGACCCATGTCAACCGGGACTCGGAGAGCGATGTGGTCTCCACCGCCATGCGGCCCGCGGTCTTCGTGCCCGACACCAAGAACGCGGGCGATCTGCTCCGCGAGATGCAGCAGAAGCGGAACCATGTCGCCGTCGTCATCGACGAGTACGGCGGTACGGCCGGGATCGTGACCATCGAGGACATCCTGGAGGAGATCGTCGGGGAGATCACCGACGAGTACGACCGGGAGCTGCCGCCCGTGGAGGATCTGGGCGCGGGCCGGTTCCGGGTCACGGCCCGGCTCGACATCGGCGACCTCGGCGAGCTGTACGGGGTCGGCGCGCTCGACGACGAGGACGTGGAGACCGTGGGCGGGCTGCTGGCCAAGTCCCTGGGCCGGGTGCCGATCGCGGGCGCCGCGGGCCGGTTCGACCTCCCCGACGGCCGGTCGCTGCGGCTGACGGCGGAGTCCCCGGCCGGACGGCGCAACCGGATCGTCACGGTCCTGGTCGAGCCGGTGGCCGCCGGCGCCGAGGCCGACGAGGCGGACGGGATCGGCGAGGAGTCCGCGGCGTGAGCGGCCGGGGGATGAGAGCGGCCGAGGTGCGGGCGTTCTGCCTGGGCTTCAACGACGCCGTGGAGGACTTCCCCTTCGGGGACGAGGTCTCCGTCTTCAAGGTGGCCGGGAAGGTCTTCGCCCTGGGGCGGCTGGACCGGGCTCCGCTCTGGATCAACCTCAAGTGCGAGCCGGAGAACGCGCTCCGGCTGCGCGCCGAGCATCCGGAGATCGTCCCCGGCTATCACATGAACAAGCGCCACTGGAACACCGTGACGGTCGGCGCGCTGCCGCCCCGGCTGGTCCGGGAGCTGATCGAGGACTCGTACGACCTGGTGGTCGCCGGGCTGCCCCGGGCCGTACGGCTCCGGCTGGACCGCCCGTGACACGGCCTATGCTCGGGGCATGACGCAGAGCAGCGAATCGCCCGAGGCCGTGATCGACCCCGAGGACCGGAAGATCATCACGTTGGCGCGGAGCGCGCGGGCCCGGAACGGCGCGGCTGAGGGCGCGGCCGTACGGGACGAGACCGGCCGGACGTACGTCGCGTCCACGGTCGCCCTGCCGTCCCTGCGCCTGAGCGCGCTGCGGACGGCCGTCGCGATGGCCGTGGCGAGCGGCGCGCGGTCCCTGGAGGCGGCGGCGCTGGTGGCGTCCCCCGACGCCGAGGTCTCGGACGACGACCGCGCGGCGGTCCACGACCTGGGCGGCCCCGACACCCCGGTCCTCCTCGCGGCCCCCGACGGCACCCTGCGCGCCACGACCTGAGCCCCTCCCGGGCGGGGACAGCGCCTCTTCGACGGGGCCTCGCCCGTGCGCCGTCGGTGGCGGCTCTTCGCGCAGTTCCCCGCGCCCCTGGTTGCCCTCCTGACCGCTCTCGGAATGAGACGGGACCCTCTTCCTGGGGGCGGGCCCCCTTTCAGGGGCGTGCAGGGGGAGAGCGTTTAGGGGCGCGGGGAACTGCGCGACCAGCCCACCGCGGTCCGCGGACCGCGAACAAGACCAGGCTGCCGGGCGCGGCCCGGGTAGTGGGGCGGCGCCCGGACGGCCGACGTGCGCATCGGCCGGGGCGCGGAGGGACCTCCAGGGGCGCGAGGAGCCCCGTGAAGAGGGCCCGGTGAGGGTGGGGGCACGGGAACCGCGCGGATCGGGGAGAATGAACGGCATGAGCGCGCGTACCCAGTCCACCGAGTCCGCCCCCCACCGGTCGGGCTTCGCCTGTTTCGTCGGCCGTCCCAACGCGGGCAAGTCCACCCTCACGAACGCTCTGGTCGGCCAGAAGGTGGCGATCACCTCCAACCGGCCGCAGACCACCCGGCACACCGTGCGCGGGATCGTGCACCGCCCGGACGCCCAGCTGATCCTGGTCGACACCCCCGGCCTGCACAAGCCGCGGACCCTGCTCGGCGAGCGGCTCAACGACGTCGTGCGCACCACCTGGGCCGAGGTCGACGTGATCGGTTTCTGCCTGCCCGCCGACCAGAAGCTGGGCCCCGGTGACCGCTTCATCGCCAAGGAGCTGGCCGGGATCAAGAAGACCCCGAAGGTCGCCGTCGTCACCAAGACGGATCTGGTGGACTCGAAGACCCTGGCCGAGCAGCTGATCGCCGTGGACCAGCTCGCGCGGGAGCTGGGCTTCGAATGGGCCGAGATCGTCCCGGTCTCGGCGGTCGGCGGCGATCAGGTGCAGCTCGTCGCCGATCTGCTGGTGCCGCTGCTGCCCGAGGGCCCGCCGCTCTACCCCGAGGGCGATCTCACCGACGAGCCCGAGCAGGTCATGGTCGCGGAGCTGATCCGGGAGGCGGCGCTGGAGGGTGTCCGGGACGAGCTGCCGCACTCGATCGCGGTGGTCGTCGAGGAGATGATCCCCCGGGAGGACCGGCCGAAGGACCGCCCGCTGCTGGACATCCACGCCAATCTGTATATCGAGCGGCCCAGCCAGAAGGGCATCATCATCGGCCCGAAGGGCGCCCGGCTGAAGGAGGTCGGCAGCAAGTCGCGCAAGCACATCGAGGCGCTGCTCGGCACCCCGGTCTTCCTCGATCTGCATGTCAAGGTCGCGAAGGACTGGCAGCGCGACCCCAAGCAGCTCCGCAAGCTCGGCTTCTGACCCTCCGAGGGCGGCCGTCGCCCGGGGGAGGGTGTCAGGCGCCCTCGCGCAGTACCCGGGAGACCAGCCGCCGCTGGGCCGTGGTCAGCCGTGGTTCGGCGGTGTGCACGGTCCGCCCGTCGACGGTGATCTCGTAGGCGAAACCGTCCGGGACGCCCGCCCGGGCCGGGCCCGTCGGCGCCGACTCCTCCACCGCCGCGCTGGCGAGCGCCCGCCACTCGGCCGCGTCGGGGCGCCCGGCGGTGTCGACGGTGGCGAACCGCTCGATCCCGGCGAAGCCGCCGGTGCGCCGAATCTGGATACGCATGACATCCGTTCTAGTACGGATCCGGGGCGGGCGGTAGCGGGGATCCGGGCGCTGCGGCCGACCGGGGGGCGATACGGGCGGTACGGGCGACGCGGCCCCGTACCGCACCCCGGCCGGGCGGGGTCACGAGGTGGGGACGCCCACCGTCGACCATGCCTTCAGTACGCCCTCGACCTCGGGCGAGCCGTCGCCGTAGCGGGCCCGGGCCGAGGCCGCCGTCAGCCGGGCGAACTCGCCGAACCGGGCGTCCTGCGTCAGCTCGCCGCCGGTGAGGGTGTCGTACCAGATCTGCCCGGCCCGCTCCCACGCCTTGCCGCCCAGTTCGGTGGCGAGCAGATAGAAGGCGTGGTTGGGGATGCCGGAGTTGATGTGGACACCGCCGTTGTCCCGGCCGGTGCGGACGTAGTCGTCCATCGTCGCGGGCTGCGGGTCCTTCCCGAGGACGTCGTCGTCGTACGCGGTCCCCGGCGCCTTCATGCTGCGCAGCGCCACGCCCGTCACGTCGGGCGCCAGCAGGCCCTCGCCGATCAGCCAGTCCGCCTGGTCGGCGGTCTGGCCGAGGACGTACTGCTTCACCAGGGCGCCGAAGACGTCCGACACGGACTCGTTGAGCGCCCCGGACTGGCTGAAGTACTCCAGGTTGGCGGTGTGCTGGGTCAGTCCGTGGGCCAGCTCGTGCGCGATCACGTCCACCGGGATGGAGAAGTCGAGGAAGATCTCGCCGTCGCCGTCGCCGAAGACCATCTGGGAGCCGTCCCAGAAGGCGTTGCCGTACTCGCGGTCGAAGTGGACGCTGGCGTCCAGCTTCAGCCCGGCGTCGTCGAGCGAGTTGCGGCCGTACGCCTTCAGCAGCAGCTCGAAGGTGGCGCCGAGGCCCGCGTAGACCCGGTTGACGGTGGCGTCCCGGCCCGGCTCGTCGCCCTCGCCGCGGACCTTGCGGCCGGGCAGGTCGGTTCCGTTCTCGCAGTCGTAGATCGTCCGCCGGGGCTTGGCGTCGGCGTCCGCGACGGGCGGGACCGCCGCGACCCCGCGGACCGTGGTGATCCGGCGGCGGGTGCGCTGGAAGGCGTCGCGCTCCAGGGTGCGGGTGGCGCGGTCGGCGATCCGCTGGTTCTCGGCCCTGGCCAGCTTGTCCAGCAGATGCGGCGGAACGACGGTGCAGAAGACGCTGTGGAATGCCATGCATGGCAATGTGACACCGAGGCACGGCAGTGTCACTAGCCGCGACCGCTATTAGTGAAATGGAGTGAAGGATGCCGTTTCGCACTGACGGAACGGGCGTGCGGCGCTCATCGGAGCGCCCCCGGCGGCGCCCCCCGGGGCGGGGTCCGCCGGGGGATCCGTACGCATCCGGTGTCCCGCATACTGATACGAGGGCGGCGGTCGTCCGGTCCGTCGGATATGCTCCCCGGCATCATGCGTTTCGGGCTGCTTCTTCTTAGCTGCCGCGGCGAGGGCCTGTAGTCGTAGGCCGACCCCCTCCCCGCGGGACAAGCTGCTGCTTCGAACCGTCGGCCGGTCGATTTTTCCAACCGGAATCCGAGGAGCCCGCGCACACCATGACCGACGCCGCCATCGGCCGTCCCACGCCGATCACCAACGCCAGTCACTCCCAGCAGCCGTCCGGGATGCCGATCCACAAGTACGGGCCCTACGAGGCCGTGGACCTGCCGGACCGCACCTGGCCGAACCGCCGGATCACCAAGGCGCCCCGCTGGCTCTCCACCGATCTGCGCGACGGCAACCAGGCCCTGATCGACCCGATGTCCCCGGCCCGCAAGCGCGCCATGTTCGATCTGCTGGTACGGATGGGCTACAAGGAGATCGAGGTCGGCTTCCCGTCCTCCGGGGAGACCGACTTCGCCTTCGTCCGCTCCATCATCGAGGAGGGCGCGATCCCCGAGGACGTGACGATCTCCGTCCTCACCCAGGCGCGCGAAGAGCTGATCGAGCGGACCGTCGAGTCCCTGAAGGGCGCCCGCCGGGCCACCGTCCATCTGTACAACGCCACCGCCCCCACCTTCCGCCGGGTCGTCTTCCGCGGCTCCCGCGACCAGGTCAAGCAGATCGCGGTGGACGGCACCCGGCTGGTCCTGGAGTACGCCGACAAGCTGCTGGGACCCGAGACGGTCTTCGGCTACCAGTACAGCCCGGAGATCTTCACCGACACCGAGCTGGACTTCGCCCTGGAGGTCTGCGAGGGCGTCATGGACGTCTGGCAGCCCGAGGACGGCCGGGAGATCATCCTCAATCTGCCCGCCACCGTCGAGCGGTCCACGCCCTCCACCCACGCCGACCGGTTCGAGTGGATGTCGCGGAATCTGTCCCGGCGCGAGTACGTCTGTCTCTCCGTACACCCCCACAACGACCGGGGTACCGCCGTCGCCGCCGCCGAGCTGGCCGTCATGGCGGGCGCCGACCGGATCGAGGGCTGCCTCTTCGGCCAGGGCGAGCGGACCGGCAACGTCGACCTGGTGACCCTGGGCATGAACCTGTTCTCCCAGGGCGTCGACCCGCAGATCGACTTCTCGCAGATCGACGAGATCCGCCGGACCAGCGAGTACTGCAACCAGATGGAAGTCCACCCGCGCCACCCCTACGCGGGCGACCTCGTCTACACCGCCTTCTCCGGCTCCCACCAGGACGCCATCAAGAAGGGCTTCGACGCGCTGGAGGCGGACGCGGCGGCGGCCGGGAAGACCGTCGACGAGATCGAGTGGAACGTCCCGTATCTGCCGATCGACCCCAAGGACGTCGGCCGCTCCTACGAGGCCGTGATCCGGGTCAACTCGCAGTCCGGCAAGGGCGGCATCGCGTACGTCCTGAAGAACGACCACAAGCTGGACCTGCCGCGCCGGATGCAGATCGAGTTCTCGAAGATCATCCAGGCGAAGACGGACGCGGAGGGCGGCGAGGTCACCCCCGGCGACATCTGGACCGTCTTCCAGGACGAGTACCTGCCCAACCCGGAGAACCCGTGGGGCCGGATCCGGCTGCGCTCCGGCCAGTCCACCACCGACACCGACGGGGTCGACACCCTGACCGTGGACGCCGTCGTGGACGGCGCCGACACCGTGCTCAACGGCTCCGGCAACGGCCCGATCTCGGCCTTCTTCGACGCCCTGCAGGCCGTCGGGATCGACGCCCGGCTGCTCGACTACACCGAGCACACCATGAGCGAGGGCGCCTCCGCGCAGGCCGCTTCGTACATCGAGTGCGCCATCGACGGCAAGGTCCTGTGGGGTATCGGCATCGACGCCAACACCACCAGGGCATCGCTGAAGGCGGTCGTGTCGGCGGTGAACCGGGCGGCCCGCTAGCCGCAGCCGGGCAACGGCCCCAGGGCCCCGAGACGGCGCTCTACGGGCTCCGTCGCCCACCACCGGCCCCTGTGGGCGGGCACACGGCGCGCACCCGCCGTAGGCCCGCTCACCCCCGGCCGTTGTCACCGCTCGTACGTCCGTCCGATCTCCGCTGAGTCCGGCCGACGGGCCCCGGACCGGTTTCCCGTACGTCTCCGCAGCTCGGGACGGGAACCGGTACGGGGCCTCCGTCGTCGGTAATCGGCCATGTGCGGACCGGGGCGCTCCGGGGTACTGACGGGCCCCCGTCCATGTGGCTAACATCACGCCAACACGGCTGTGCCGTGGCACAGTAACGCCCGTGGGCGCAGGCCGGCGGGGGAGGCCGGCGGAGGTGCGAGTTGCGGACGGACCGGGGTGTATTCGGTCGAAGGCTGTGGGTCTGCGGCGTATCCACCGCGTGGAACACCGTCGGCGACGGCGAGTTCTTCTGCGCGGCCTGCGGCGGCGACCGCAACTACCGCCGCCGGACCGGGCGCCGCCGGTTCACCCTGCTCGGGATCCCGGTACTGCCGCGCGGCTCGACCGGGCCCGTCGTCGAATGCACGGCCTGCCACGGGCACTTCGGCATGGACGTCCTCGACCACCCCACGACGGCGCGGTTCTCCGCGATGCTGCGGGACGCGGTGCACACCGTCGCCCTCGCGGTCCTGGCGTCCGGCGGAACCGAGTCCCGGCCGGTCCGCGAGACCGCCGTCGCCACGGTACGCGCGGCGGGGCTCCACGACTGTACGGAAGACCAGCTCACCGGGCTGATCGAGGCGCTCGCCGCGGACACGGGACGCTTCGTCAGCGACACCGGGCCGTGCGGGGCGGCCCTTGCCATCGAACTCCACGAGGCGCTGGAGCCGCTCGCACCGCATCTCGCCCCGGCCGGGCGGGAGTCGATCCTGCTCCAGGGCGCGCGGATCGCCCTCGCCGACGGGCCGTACACCCCGGCGGAGCGGGAGGTCCTGACGACGGTCGGCGCGGCGCTCCAGCTGCCCCCCGCGGACACGGTCCGCCTCCTGAGCACGGCGAGGACGCTGTCCCCTTGACGCTCCCCTGACTGTCCGGGTGCCGCCCGTGTGGTGACCGCCGCTCCCGGCCCGCGCCCTGGCCCTCCGGGCGCGCTCCACGACCCGGGTCGCGCCCGGCGACCGGCCCTTGTCGGCGGTCCGCGGCCCGCCTGTGGCCGTTCGCGCGGTTCCGCCCCCTATGCCTTCGGCGCTGGGGGGACCCCCAGCGCCTTGGCCCTCCGGGTGAGGCCCGCGCCATCCGCCCAGCCGGGCGGACGTTGTCGGGCGACCGCGCGCCGCCCGTGGCTGGTCGCGCGGTTCCCCGCGCCCCTAAAAGCCTCCGCCTGCCCCTCCTTGAGAAGCCTGAATCCCACAGGCCGGCGAGAGGGAGCAACCGAGGGGCGCGGGGAACTGCGCGACCAGCCACAGGCGGGCCGCAGACCGCGAACAACAGCAGGTCGCCGGGTGCGGCCCGGGTAGTGAGGCGGTGATCCGGAGAGCCGAGGCGCTGGGGGTCCCCCATTGCTGAACGCATAGGGGGCGGAACTGCGCGAGCAACCGGCCACCGGGGCGCGGGCCGGCAACTACGACCGCCGCCCGGGTGGAACCCGGGGACTTACGGGGAGGAGCAGCGCGACGAGGAGCGCTCCCGCGAGGAGCAGCGCCGCCGCCGCGTGGAGCGCGAACGCGAAGCCCTCCGCCGCCGCGATCCCGACCAGCGCCGCGATTCCCACCGCGCCGCCCACCTGCTGGACCGAGCCGAGCAGCGCCGACGCCAGGCCCGCGTCGCGTTCCGTGGTGTCGGCGACCGCCGCGATCGCCAGGGCCGGGAAGCCGAGGCCCGAACCGAGGGCCGCCACGAGCAGTCCGGGCGCGACGCCCGCCGGATACGCGGTCCCGGCCGTGATGCCGGAGAGCATCAGCAGGCCCACGGCGCTCACCAGGAACGAGACGACCAGCGGTGGGCGGACGCCGTAGCGGGCCACCGTCCACGAGGAGAGCCGTACTCCCGCCAACACGCCCGCCGCATACGGCAGATACGCGAGCCCCGCCGCCAGCGGCCCGTACCCCAGCTCGTTCTGGAGCCGCAGCATCACCAGGAACGACAGCGCGAAGAACGCGGCCGTGAAGAGCAGCGACGCCACCAGGGCCACCGCCCGTGACCGCCGGGCCGGGAAGGCGAGCGGCACCAGGGGGTCGGCCGTCCGGGCCTCGACCGCGAGGAACCCGCCGCCGAGGACCGCCGCGAGCAGCAGCGGTACGGCCGCGGCCGGGTCCCAGCCGTGTTCGGCGCCCCGCAGCAGCCCGTGGACCAGGGCCAGCAGCGCGCCCGTACCCAGCAGCGCCCCGGGGACGTCGATCCGCGTCCCGGGCCGCCGCTCGTCCGCGGGCAGCAGCCTCGGCGCCATCAGGAGCGCCGCCGCCGCGATCGGCAGATTGATCAGGAACACCCAGCGCCACGAGAGCAGATCCGTCACCACACCGGAGATCACCAGACCGGTCGTGCCGCCGAGCACGGCCACCCCGCCCCAGACGCCCATCGCCTTCGCCCGCTCGCCGTCGCCGGGATACATCAGGGTGATCAGTGACATCGCCGCCGGGCTCGCCAGGGCCGCGCCCGTGCCCTGGAGGAACCGGCCGGCCACCAACTGCCAGGGCTCCTGGGCCAGTCCGCAGAGCAGGCTCGCCGCCCCGAAGAGCGCGACGCCGGTGAGGAAGACCGTCCGGCGGCCCAGCAGGTCGGCCGCCCGCCCGCCGACCAGCAGCAGGGCGCCGAAGGCCAGGAAGTAGGCGTTGACCACCCAGGCCAGACCCGCCGGGCCGAAGCCGAGGTCGTCCCGGACGGTGGCGAGCGCGACATTCACCACCGAGTCGTCGAGGACCAGCATGAAATGGATGAAGGAGAGCACCACGAGTGCCCGGGCGCGCTGCCGTACACCCGTGTTGACCTGGGATGTTGTCGTCATACCGCGACGCTACGCAGCCTCCTCGGCAGCCGCGATACGCTACCGGGACAAGTGATAGCGCATAGAGGACAGCGCGTCCGCGGGCCTTCCCGCGAGCCGTGCGCCGGTCCGTGCGCGAGCCGTGTACGAACCATGTGCGAGCCCGGGTGCGAGGCGCGGCCCGGCCCCGGAAGGAGCCCCCGTGACCCGGTGGCCCGAGCCCTGCCCCGCCCCCGACGGAGCCGGTGCGATCGTCGTCGGCAGCTTCCCCATCACCTCCGGCGAGTGGTTCCCCGCCCACAGCCACACCCATCACCAACTCGCCTGGAGCCGCCGGGGCGTCATCGGCGTCGCCATCGACGACACCTACTGGGTGCTGCCGCCGACCCGTGCCCTGTGGATCCCCGCCGGAATCGTCCACCGGACCGGTGCCACCCGGGGCGCCCTGCTCAGCTCCCTCTACTTCGTTCCCGACCGCTGCTCCGTCGAGTGGACCGAGCCCACGGCCGTCGCCGTCGACGGGCTGCTCGCCCGGCTGATCGTCCACCTCGGCCGGGACGACCTCACCGCCGGAGCCAGACTCCGGGCGGAAGCCGTCGTACCGGATCTGCTGCGCCCGCTGCCCGCCGCGCCCATCGACGTACCCGAGCCCGCCGATCCCCGGGTACGGGCGGTGGCCGACGCGCTCACCGCCGACCCGGCCGATCCGCGCGGACTCGACGCCCACGCACGGGCCGTCGGCGTCAGCCGCCGTACCCTCACCCGGCTCTTCGCCGCCGACACCGGGATGAACTTCGACCGCTGGCGTACCCATACCCGGCTGCGGGCGGCCCTGCCGCTGCTCGCCGAGGGGCAGCCGGTCTCACGGGTCGCGCATGCCGTCGGCTACGCGACGGCCAGCGCCTTTCTGGCGGCGTTCAGACGGACGGTCGGTACGTCCCCGAGCCGCTACCTCCACGGCGCGCCCCCGGAGGAACCGGCGCCGTAGGCCCGGACCGCCGCGCACCCGCCGGCTGCCCGGTGCCACCCGGCGGGTGCGCGTCGTTCCCGGTCCGCGCCCGGTGGGCGGCTTGTCGCGCGGTTCCGCCCCCTATGCCTCCGGCAATGGGGGCCCCGGCGCCCGCTGCCCCGCGGATCCCGTCGGCCGCCGGGTCCGACCGGTCCTGACCGGTCCCGACCGGGGCGCCCCGATCCCGCCCGATCCGGCGGAGACGCCATGGCGCCCCGCCGCGTACGCGAGAATGGACTCCATGAGCCTGTTCCGCGACGAAGGCGTCGTCCTGCGCACTCAGAAGCTGGGCGAGGCCGACCGCATCATCAGCCTGCTGACCCGGGGCCACGGCCGGGTGCGGGCCGTAGCGCGCGGAGTGCGGCGCACCAAGTCGAAGTTCGGGGCCCGGCTGGAGCCGTTCTCCCATGTCGACATCCAGTTCTTCGCCCGGGGCAGTGAGCTGGTCGGCCGCGGCCTGCCGCTCTGTACCCAGAGCGAGACCATCGCCCCCTACGGCGGGGCCATCGTCGGCGACTACGCCCGCTACACCGCCGGTACCGCCATGCTGGAGACCGCCGAGCGGTTCACCGACCACGAGGGCGAGCCCGCCGTCCAGCAGTATCTGCTGCTCGTGGGCGGGCTGCGGGCGCTGGCCCGGGGCGAGCACGCCCCCCGGCTCATCCTCGACGCCTTTCTGCTCCGCTCCCTCGCGGTCAACGGCTACGCGCCCAGCTTCGTGGACTGCGCCCGGTGCGGCCTCGACGGGCCCAACCGGTTCTTCTCGGTCGCGGCGGGCGGTGTGATCTGCGCCGACTGCCGGGTACCGGGGAGCGTCGTCCCCTCGACCGAGGCCATCGGACTGCTCAGCGCGCTGCTGACCGGCGACTGGCCCACCGCCGACGCCTGTGAGCAGCGGCACGTCCGGGAGGGCAGCGGACTGGTCTCCGCCTATCTGCACTGGCATCTGGAGCGGGGGCTGCGGTCCCTGCGCTATGTCGACAAGGACGGCACCGTACGGAGCCCCGCGCCCGGCGACACCGCTCATGACGCCCGCTCGGCCCCCGTATGACGTCCGTATGACGCCCTTCCGGCATCCCCTCGATGCCTTCGACGACGCCCGACGACCGACCAGTAATCACTCGCATCGCACACAGGAGAAGTGAGAGCCGCAATGGCACGACGCGGAATCCTCGGCCGTAACCGCCGTGAGTACCAGGTCCCCGAGCCGCATCCGTCCGGCGAGCGGCCGCCGAAGATCCCCGGCGAGCTGGTCCCCAACCATGTCGCGGTCGTGATGGACGGCAACGGGCGGTGGGCCAAGGAACGCGGTCTGCCCCGCACCGAGGGCCACAAGGTCGGCGAGGGCGTCGTCCTCGACGTCCTCAAGGGCTGTCTGGAGATGGGCGTCGGCAATCTGTCGCTGTACGCCTTCTCGACCGAGAACTGGAAGCGCTCGCCCGACGAGGTCCGCTTCCTGATGAACTTCAACCGGGACGTCATCCGCCGCCGCCGGGACGAGATGGACGCCCTGGGCATCCGGATCCGCTGGGTCGGCCGGATGCCGAAGATGTGGAAGTCGGTCGTCCAGGAGCTCCAGATCGCCCAGGAGCAGACCAAGGACAACGACGCGATGACGCTCTACTTCTGCGTCAACTACGGCGGCCGGGCCGAGATCGCCGACGCCGCGCAGCGGGTCGCCCAGGAGGTCGCGGCGGGCCGTCTCGACCCGTCCAAGGTCAATGAGAAGACGCTGCGGAAGTACCTCTACTACCCGGACATGCCGGATGTGGACCTCTTCCTGCGGCCCAGCGGCGAACAGCGCACCTCGAACTATCTGCTCTGGCAGAGCGCGTACGCCGAGATGGTCTTCCAGGACGTGCTCTGGCCCGACTTCGACCGGCGCGACCTGTGGCGGGCCTGTCTGGAGTACGCCCAGCGCGACCGGCGCTTCGGCGGCGCCAAGCCGAACGAGGTCCCCGCACAGGGCCGCTGACCCCGGCCCCGTACTCTCCCGGTACTCGGTACTCGGTACTCGGTACTCCCGGATCCGGATGTACGACGGCGGGGGCGGGCATCGCCCTCCCCCGCCGGTCCGTCTGTTGCCTACGGCTCGGATCCCGGCCGTACGTCTCAGCCCTGGGCCGCCGCCGCGGCGGCGCACTCCGCGCACGTACCGAAGATCTCCACGGTGTGCGCCACATTCACATAGCCGTGCTGGGCGGCCACCGACTCGGCCCACGACTCCACGGCCGGGCCCTCGACCTCGACCGCCTTGCCGCAGACCCGGCAGACCAGATGGTGGTGGTGGTCGTCGGTGGAGCAGCGCCGGTAGACGGACTCGCCTTCGCTGGTGCGCAGTACATCGACCTCGCCCGCGTCCGCCAGCGACTGAAGGGTGCGGTAGACCGTCGTCAGGCCCACCGAGTCGCCCCGGTGTTTGAGCATGTCGTGGAGCTCCTGGGCGCTGCGGAACTCGTCCACCTCGTTGAGCGCGGCCGCCACCGCGGCGCGCTGCCGGGTCGACCGGCCTCGCACGGGGGTGGTGTTTCCGCCGGATGGCGCCGTCGCCACAGGTGCCTCCTCCATCGACCGCACAACGTGTCACGGCCAATTCTGCCAGGCCCCGCGCCGCGTACGGCACCGGTCGGCGCGACCCGCCGGTCGAGCGGCGCCCGTACCGGCTTCCCGCCGGGCCCGTACCGCCTTCGCGTCCCCGCCCGGTAAGGCTGCCGCAAGGCTTCGGTACGTTTCCCCGGCGGCCGTCAGACCGTGACGTCGTCGCGCGGGACGCGGACCCCCGGCACCCCGCACTCCCCGGTCACCGTCGCCTCGGCGGCCTTCGCCCGGCGCCTGGCCAGCGGCGCCGCCAGCACGGCCAGCAGGCCGAACACCCCGATCGCCAGCAGGACGATCGTCGCCCCGGGCGGTACGTCCTGGTAGTACGAGGTCGTGGTGCCCGCCAGGGTGACCGCGACCCCGATGCCCACGGCCAGCGCGAAGGTCGCCCGGAAGGACCGGGTGAGCTGCTGCGCGGCCACCACCGGGACCACCATCAGGGCGCTGACCAGCAGCAGCCCGACCACCCGCATGGCGACCGAGACCGTGACCGCCGCGGTCACCGCGATCAGCAGATTGAGCGCCCGGACCGGCAGTCCGGTGACCCGGGCGAACTCCTCGTCCTGGCTGACGGCGAAGAGCTGCCGCCGCAGCCCGACGGTGACCAGCACCACGAACCCGGCCAGCAGGGCGATCGCGGTCAGATCGGCGTCGGAGACGGTGGAGAGCGAGCCGAAGAGGAAGGAGCTGAGATCGGCCGTCGACCCGGTGTCCGAGACGTTGACCAGCATGACGCCGCCCGCCATGCCGCCGTAGAAGAGCAGGGCGAGCGCGATGTCGCCGCGGGTGCGGCCGTACGCCCGGATCAGCTCCATCGCGACCGCGCCCGCGACCGAGACCAGGGTGGCCATCCAGATCGGGTTGGTGGAGAGCAGGAAGCCGAGGCCGACACCGGTCATCGCGACATGGCCGACGCCGTCGCCGAGCAGCGCCTGACGGCGCTGGACCAGATAGACGCCGATGGCGGGCGCCGTGATCCCGACCAGGACGGCCGCGATCAGCGCCCGCTGCATGAACGCCGTTTCGAGGATTTCCATGGTCAGCTCAGCAGTCCCGTGCGGAGCGGCTCGTCGGCCGCGTGCGGATGTACGTGGTCGTGGCCGGGGAGCGCGTGCTGTCCCACGGCCTTCGGCGGCGGCCCGTCATGGACGACGCAGCCGTCGCGCAGTACGACGGCCCGGTCGATCAGCGGCTCCACGGCGCCCAGCTCGTGCAGGACCAGCAGTACGGTCGTCCCGGCCGACACCTGGTCGCGGAGGGTGTCGGCGAGCACCTGCTGGCTGGCCAGGTCGACCCCGGCCATCGGCTCGTCCATGATCAGCAGCTCGGGTTCGGCGGCCAGCGCCCGGGCGATCAGCACCCGCTGGTGCTGTCCGCCGGAGAGCGCCTCCACCGGGTCCTTCGCCCGGTCGGCGAGCCCGACCAGACCGATGGCCCGGTCCACGGCCGCCCGGTCGGACCGGGAGAGCAGGCCCAGCCGGGCGCGGGAGAGCCGGCCGGAGGTGACGACCTCGCGGACGGTCGCGGGCACCCCGCTCGCGGCGGTGGTCCGCTGCGGTACGTAGCCGACCCTGGCCCACTCGCGGAACCGCCGCAGCTCGGTGCCGAACAGCTCGACCCGGCCGGCGGTGAGCGGCACCCGGCCGATCACCGAGCGGACGGCCGTCGACTTGCCGGAGCCGTTGGCGCCGAGCAGGGCGACGACCTCGCCGCGGGCCACGGTCAGATCGATACCGCGCAGTACGGGCCGGGAGCCGAGGGCGGCCCGGGCTCCGCCGAGGAATATGACGGGCGGCTCGGAGGCCGACCTCGACGCGATACTCATTTCGCCCCCAGTGCGGTCTTCAGCGCCGTGAGATTGGCGTTCATCACCGCGAAGTAGTCGCGGCCCTTCGACTTGTCCGTGATGCCTTCCAGCGGGTCGAGGACATCGGTTCGCAGCCCGGCGTCACCGGCGAGGGTCTTCGCGGTCCGGTCGCTGGCGAGGGTCTCGAAGAAGACGGTGGTGACCTTGTCGGCGGTCGCCACCTTCCGCAGTTCCTTGATCCGGGCGGGGCTGGGCTCGGCCTCGGGGTCGATTCCGGCGATGCCCTCCTGGATCAGCCCGTACCGCCCGGCGAGATGGCCGAAGGCGCTGTGGGTGGTGATGAAGGTGCGGGTGGTGGTGTTCTTCAGACCCTGCTCGAAGGAGGCGTCGAGCGCCTTCAGCTCGGCGACCAGGGTGTCGGCGTTCTTCTGGTAGACGGCGGCGTTGTCGGGGTCGGCCTTGCCGAGGGCGGTGCCGACCCCGGCCGCGATCTCCGCGTACTTCACCGGGTCCAGCCAGACGTGCGGGTCGCCGCCGCCCTTCCCGTGGTCGTGGCCGTGGTCGTCCCCGGCCGGGGCGCCGCCCTCGGCCGAGTGGTCATGGCCGTCGCCTTCGGCGTGCCCGTGGCCGTCTTCTTCCTGGTGGGGCTCGGTGGCGGGCAGCTCGGTCCCGGTCAGCTCCGCCGCGTCCGTCTTGTGCTTGACCGGCGTCTTCTCGATGGCGCTGTCGACGGCGGGCTGGACGCCCTTGAGGTAGAGGATGTAGCCCGCCTTCTCCAGCTGGGCGGCCTGGCGGGGCTTGAGCTCCAGATCGTGCGGCTCGACCCCGGGCTTGGTGAGGGTGGAGACGGTGACGCGGTCGCCGCCGATCCGCTCGGCGAGGAACTGCATCGGGTAGAACGACGCGACCACCTTCAGCTTGCCGTCCTCCCGGCCGTCCGACGCGTCGGCGGAGGAAGAGCAGGCCGTCAGCGCGAGCAGCCCGAGGGCGGCCGTTCCCGCGGTGACGGCCGGAGGTATCAGATGGCGTACGTTCATGACTGTCATTTTCAACAAAACTGGAAACCATTGTCAACAAGCCAGGGTGAAAACGGGATGGAATCGGCACCTCCGCTACCTGTCGAGGACCGTGGAAATCCGGTTCCGGTCCAGGGGCCCCTCGATTTGATCCCGGGGGCGCCCGCGCCGGTAATCTGAGGCATTCGCCCAGCCGTCGTCCCTATGAAGAGAGCACCGTGGCCGCCGACAAGATCGACACGATCGTCAACCTGAGCAAGCGCCGTGGCTTTGTCTACCCCTGCAGCGAGATCTACGGTGGTCAGCGCGCTGCCTGGGACTACGGGCCGCTCGGAGTCGAGCTGAAGGAGAACATCAAGCGCCAGTGGTGGCGCTACATGGTCACCTCGCGCGAGGACGTCGTCGGTCTCGACTCGTCGGTCATCCTGGCCACCGAGGTCTGGGAGGCGTCGGGCCATGTCGCGACCTTCTCCGACCCGCTCACGGAGTGCACCTCCTGCCACAAGCGGTACCGGGCCGACCATCTGATCGAGTCGTACGAGGAGAAGCACGGCGGCAAGTCGCCCGAGAACGGCCTCGCCGACATCAACTGCCCCCACTGCGGCACCAAGGGCGCCTTCACCGACCCCAAGCAGTTCTCCGGACTGCTCGCCACCCACCTCGGCCCCACCCAGGACTCCGGCTCCATCGCCTATCTGCGCCCCGAGACCGCGCAGGGCATCTTCACCAACTTCGCCCAGGTCCAGCAGACCTCGCGGAAGAAGCCCCCGTTCGGTATCGCCCAGATGGGCAAGTCCTTCCGGAACGAGATCACGCCCGGCAACTTCATCTTCCGGACCCGTGAGTTCGAGCAGATGGAGATGGAGTTCTTCGTCAAGCCGGGCGAGGACGAGCAGTGGCAGCAGTACTGGATGGACCAGCGCTGGAACTGGTACACCGGCCTCGGCCTGCGCGAGGAGAACATGCGCTGGTACGAGCACCCGCAGGAGAAGCTCTCGCACTACTCCAAGCGCACCGCCGACATCGAGTACCGCTTCCAGTTCGGCGGCAACGAGTGGGGTGAGCTGGAGGGCGTCGCCAACCGTACCGACTACGACCTCTCCGCCCACTCCAAGGCGTCCGGCACCGACCTGTCGTACTTCGACCAGGAGGCCGGGGAGCGCTGGACCCCGTACGTCATCGAGCCCGCCGCCGGTGTCGGCCGGACCATGCTCGCCTTCCTCCTCGACGCCTACAACGAGGACGAGGCGCCCAACGCCAAGGGCGTCATGGAGAAGCGCACGGTCCTCCGGCTCGACCCGCGGCTGGCCCCGGTGAAGGTCGCGGTGCTGCCGCTCTCCCGCAACCCGCAGCTCTCCCCGAAGGCCAAGGGCCTGGCGGCCGACCTGCGGCAGAACTGGAACATCGAGTTCGACGACGCGGGCGCCATCGGCCGCCGCTACCGCCGCCAGGACGAGATCGGTACGCCGTTCTGCGTCACCGTCGACTTCGACACCCTCGACGACAACGCGGTGACCGTGCGCGAGCGCGACACCATGAAGCAGGAGCGGGTCTCCCTCGACCAGATCCAGGCGTACCTGGGCGCCCGTCTGCTGGGCTGCTGACCCACGTACGACCGGCCCCGAAGGCCGGCCGGGCACCGGGCCCGGCCGGCCTTCGGCGCGCCGGGCGGTGCCGACGGCGGGCGGCGGGGGGCGGGCGGCGGAGAAACTCTGATGCCCCGGGCGCCATCGGCCGGGTAACGTCACCCCCATGTATTCGTTCTTCCAGATCTACGAGTGAGAGCGCGGCGGCGGCCCCGGCGCGGCCCCGCCCCCTTCTGACCCCTCCAGTCATTTCTCACCCCGAACGGGAGAACCTCATGGCCAAGAGCCGAAACAACCTCCTCGGCGTCGGCGGACAGCGCCGCAAGCTGTCCCGCTCCGGACAGCAGTCCGGCGGTCCGGCGAGCGTCGCCGACCGCAGGGCCGCCGCCGACCAGAAGGCCGACCTGGTGGCCCGGATGCGCCAGCGCTCCGCGGACACCGACGCGACGCCGGACTCCGCCCCGGAGACCTCCGAGGCGTCGACCCCCTCGGACCCCTCGGAGTCGGAGACCCAGTCCGACCGGTCGGCCTGACGCCGCCCTCCCGGGAGCGGCGCTCCGGAGAGTGCTGGGGAACCCCCGGCGCCTTGGCTCTCCGGTGCGCCGCCCCCGAACTGCCCGGGCCGCGCCCGGCGACCTGATGTCGTCGGCGGTCTGCGGACCGCCTGTGGCCGTTCTCGCAGTTCCCCGAGCCCCTAAATGCTCTCCCCGGCGCCGCCCTTGAAAGAGGGACCCGTCCTCGGGATGAGGGGCCGTCTCTTTTCGAGGGCGGCCAGGAGGGCAACCTAGGGGCGCGGGGAACTGCGCGACCAGCCCACCACCGGCGCGCGGTCGCCCGACAGCATTCGCCCGGCTGGGCGCTCCGCGCGGCCCGCGTCCGGGACGGACCCGGTTACCCTGCGACTCGGGACGCGGCGGGGTCCGCGGCCGCGAGGTGGTCCGCGCAGCCGAGTGCCGTGGCCCGCGCCCAGCGGCCCGTCGTCGCCGCGCCGACCAGCAGGACCAGCAGGCCGCAGCCCGCGATGATCCACCATGCCGGACGGCTCGCCGAGGCGAACCGGGCCGCGTAGTCGGCGCTCCGCGCGGCCGTCCCGAGGCTGATGGTGACGCCCGCCGCCAGTACCGTACCGATCACCGCGACCCCGAGGGTCTGGCCGATCTGGCGGCTGGTGGAGGCGACGGCCGCCGCCACCCCGGCCTGGGAGCGCGGCATCCCGGAGACCGCCGTATCGGTGATCGGCGCGTTCACCATGCCGAAGCCGACGCCGAACAGTACGTACCCGGTGAACAGCAGCGCGTTCGAGGACTCCGCGTCGAAGGCCGCGAAGAGCACCCCGCTCGCCGCCATCGTCACCCCGGCGATCAGCAGCGGCGTCCGGGGCCCGACCGCCCCCACCAGACGGCCCGACAGCGGCGCGGCGACCAGGGTCACCGCCGCCATCGGCAGCGTGTAGAGCCCGGCGTGCAGGGCGTCGTAGCCGCGGACGTCCTGGAGGTAGAGGGTGTTGAGGAAGAGGAAGCCGCCCAGTGCGGCGAAGGCCGCGATCGCGATCACCGTGGCGCCGCTGAACGGCGCGCTGCGGAAGAACCGCAGATCGATCAGGGGTTCGCGGCGCCGGGGCTCGTACCGGAGCACCCCCACGAGCGCGCCGGCCGCGATCACCGCCGCGACCGCGTCCTTCTCGATGATCGCGTAGGTGGTGGCCCCCAGCAGGGCGATGACCAGCAGCTGGCCGACCGGGTCGAAGCGCCGGGGGTGGGGCGCCCGGGACTCGGGGACGTAGCGGAAGGTCAGCAGCAGGGCGAGCACCCCGACCGGGATATTGACCCAGGAGACCGAGCGCCAGCCGACCGATTCCACCAGCACTCCGCCGACCAGCGGTCCCGCGGCCATCGAGATCCCGACCACACCGCCCCAGATCCCGATCGCGCGGGCTCGTTCCACCGGGTCGGTGAAGGTATTGGTGATGATCGACATGGCGACCGGATTGAGCATCGAGCCGCCGACCGCCTGCACCATCCGGAAGACCACCAGCAGTTCCAGGCTCGGGGCGATCGAGCAGAGGGCCGAGCCGGCGGTGAAGAGCGCGAGGCCCGCGAGGAAGACCCGGCGGCGGCCGATCCGGTCGGCCGTCGATCCGGCGAGCATCAGCAGGGACGCCAGGACCAGGGTGTACGCGTCGATGGTCCACTGGAGTCCGGAGACGGAGGCGTCCATCTCCCGCCCGATCGACGGCAGCGCCACATTGAGGATCGTGTTGTCGAGGCTGACGATCAGCAGGCTCATACAGCAGATGCCCAGGACGAGCAGGCGCCGCCGGGATGTGAGCCGGGACACAGGCATAGCCCGATCGTACGGTTGACGGATCAACCGCGCCGCGCCGTGTGCGCCATACGCGACAATGGACCGATGACCACCCTCGCCACGCCCCCCGCGCCCCCGGCGGCGGCCGTCCCCGCCCCCGGGGCCGGGTCCGCGCCCGCCGAGGCGCTCGCCATCGGTCCGCACACCGTCCGCCCGCCGGTCGTGCTGGCGCCGATGGCCGGGATCACCAACGCGCCCTTCCGCACCCTGTGCCGGGAGTTCAGCGGCGGCAAGGGCCTCTTCGTGAGCGAGATGATCACTACCAGGGCGCTGGTCGAGCGGAACGACAAGACCATGCAGCTGATCCACTTCGACGCGACGGAGACGCCGCGCTCGATCCAGCTGTACGGGGTCGACCCGGTCACCGTCGGCAAGGCCGTACGGATGATCGTCGACGAGGACCTCGCGGACCACATCGATCTCAACTTCGGCTGCCCGGTCCCCAAGGTCACCCGTAAGGGCGGCGGCTCGGCCCTGCCGTACAAACGGCCCCTGCTGCGGGCGATCCTGCGCGAGGCGGTCGGCAACGCGGGCGCGCTGCCGGTGACGATGAAGATGCGCAAGGGCATCGACGACGACCATCTGACGTTCCTGGACGCGGGCCGGATCGCGGTCGACGAGGGCGTCACGGCGATCGCCCTGCACGGCAGGACCGCCGCCCAGCACTACGGCGGCACCGCCGACTGGTCGGCGATCGCCCGGCTGAAGGAGCACGTCCCGGAGATCCCGGTCCTGGGCAACGGCGACATCTGGTCCGCCGACGACGCGCTGCGGATGGTCCGCGAGACCGGCTGCGACGGGGTCGTCGTGGGCCGTGGCTGTCTGGGGCGGCCCTGGCTGTTCCGCGATCTCGTCACCGCCTTCGAGGGCGGTACGGAGCGGGTCGCGCTGACCCTGCGCGAGGTGGCCGCCGTGATGCGCCGCCATGCCGAGCTGCTGGGGGAGTGGATCGGGGACGAGTCCCGGGGCGTGATCGACTTCCGTAAGCATGTCGCCTGGTATCTGAAGGGGTTCTCCGTCGGCTCCGAGATGCGCAAGCGGCTGGCGATCACCTCGTCGCTGGCCGAGCTGGACGAGGGTCTCGGGCTGCTCGATCTCGACCAGCCGTGGCCCGAGGGCGCCGACGGGCCGCGCGGGCGGACCTCCGGCAACAACCGGGTGGTGCTGCCGGACGGCTGGCTGAAGGATCCGTACGACTGTGCCGGAGTCGGCGCCGAGGCCGAACTGGACACCTCGGGCGGCTGAGGCGGTCCGCTGTCTCCTCGTACCCTTCTCCGTTCCGAGCGTCGGGCGGCTCTCTCCGGGGCCGCCCGACGCTCGTTTCCGGGCCGGGCCCGGGCTGCTCCGGGCCGGGCCGGACGCGTACGGCGCGTGGTCCGGATGACGGAACGGCACCCCTCCCCGGTGCGTGATTCTCGCCACCCTTGATAAGCCCCTCGCTCAGATGAGCGTTTTAGGGGCGGTTGCAGAACTCGCAAGGGTGGCACTCCGTGCCACCCCGGCTGGGTTCGGAGTGTCACCGAACCGCTCACCCTCCGTGCCGACGGACGGCCGTTCCGTGGCATCCCGTGGTGATGCGTTCAAGGGGTGAAGGGGACGGGTAAAGACGCCTGCCCGTCAGTTGACTTTCGATCCGGTGGCGGACGAGTGGTTACGGCCGTATGACGGCCAAGTGGACGTACCCAGACGCCTTCGATCTGGGTATGTTCCTCGCCGTCAGGGCAGCCACCGAGCCTCGAAGGGTCGAGAGCCGTGTCGGAAAATCAGGATCTCCGCGATCAGAAGTTCGTCTACGACTTCACCGAGGGGAACAAGGACCTCAGGGACCTGCTCGGTGGCAAGGGCGCCAACCTCGCCGAGATGACCAACCTCGGGCTGCCCGTCCCTCCGGGCTTCACCATCACCACCGAGGCGTGCAAGGTCTACCTCGACGGCGGGGAGGAGCCCCCGGCGCTCCGGGCCGAGGTGAGTGCGCACCTCGACGCCCTGGAGAGCCGGATGGGCAAGCGGCTCGGCGACCCCGGTGACCCGCTGCTGGTCTCGGTCCGCTCCGGCGCCAAGTTCTCCATGCCCGGGATGATGGACACCGTCCTGAACATCGGCCTCTCGGACGCCTCGGTCACCGGTCTCGCCGGGCAGGCGGGCGACGAGCGGTTCGCCTGGGACTCGTACCGCCGGCTGGTCCAGATGTTCGGCAAGACCGTGCTCGGGGTGGACGGCGACCTCTTCGAGGAGGCGCTGGAGGAGGCCAAGGCCGCCAAGGGCGTCGGCGTCGACACCGATCTCGACGCGGCCGATCTGAAGAAGCTGGTCAAGCACTTCAAGAAGATCGTCAAGGCCGAGGCGGGCCGGGACTTCCCGCAGGACCCCCGGGAGCAGATGGATCTCGCGATCACCGCGGTCTTCGACTCCTGGAACGGCGACCGGGCCCGGCTCTACCGCCGCCAGGAGCGGATCCCCAACGACCTGGGGACCGCCGTCAACGTCTGCTCCATGGTCTTCGGCAACCTCGGCCCCGACTCCGGTACGGGCGTCGCCTTCACCCGCGACCCGGCCAGCGGCCAGCAGGGCGTCTACGGCGACTACCTCCAGAACGCCCAGGGCGAGGACGTGGTCGCGGGCATCCGCAACACGGTCCCGCTGGCCGAACTGGAGGCCATCGACAAGGCGTCGTACGACCTGTTGATGAAGATCATGGAGACGCTGGAGAACCACTACCTCGACCTCTGCGACATCGAGTTCACCATCGAGCGTGGCCGGCTCTGGATGCTCCAGACCCGGGTCGGCAAGCGGACCGCGGGCGCCGCCTTCCGGATCGCCACCCAGCTGGTGGACCAGGGGCTGATCGACGAGGCCGAGGCCCTGAAGCGGGTCAACGGCGCCCAGCTCGCCCAGCTGATGTTCCCCCGCTTCGACGACCAGGCCGAGGCGGAGCTGCTCGGCCGGGGCATCGCCGCCTCGCCCGGCGCCGCCGTCGGCAAGGCCGTCTTCGACTCGTACACCGCCGTCAAGTGGTCCCGCTCCGGCGAGCGGGTCATCCTGATCCGCCGGGAGACCAACCCCGACGACCTCGACGGGATGATCGCCGCCGAGGGCATCCTGACCTCGCGCGGCGGCAAGACCTCGCACGCGGCCGTGGTCGCCCGCGGGATGGGCAAGACCTGTGTCTGCGGCGCCGAGGACCTGGAGGTCGACACCAAGCGGCGGCGGATGACCGTCGGCGGGACCGTGGTGGAGGAGGGCGACCTGGTCTCCGTCGACGGCTCCACCGGCAAGGTGTACCTGGGCGAGGTGCCCGTGGTGCCGTCCCCGGTGGTGGAGTACTTCGAGGGCCGGATGCACGCGGGCGCCGACGACGCCGACGAACTCGTCGTCGCCGTCCACCGGGTGATGGCCTACGCGGACCGGGTCCGCAGGCTGCGGGTACGGGCCAACGCCGACAACGCCGAGGACGCCCTGCGCGCCCGCCGGTTCGGCGCCCAGGGCATCGGGCTCTGCCGGACCGAGCACATGTTCCTCGGCGAGCGGCGCGAGATGGTGGAGCGGCTGATCCTGGCCGACCACGACGACGAGCGGGCCGAGGCGCTGGAGAAGCTGCTGCCGCTCCAGCGGAAGGACTTCGTCGAGCTGTTCGAGGCGATGGACGGACTGCCGGTGACGGTCCGGCTGCTGGACCCGCCGCTCCACGAGTTCCTGCCCGACATCACCGAACTGTCGGTCCGGGTCGCCCTCGCCGAGGCCCGCAAGGACCACAACGAGAACGATCTGCGGCTGCTCCAGGCCGTCCACCGGCTGCACGAGCAGAACCCGATGCTGGGGCTGCGCGGCGTCCGGCTCGGACTGGTCATCCCCGGTCTCTTCGCCATGCAGGTACGGGCGATCGCCGAGGCCGCCGCCGCCCGCAAGGACGCCAAGGGCGACCCGCGCGCCGAGATCATGATCCCGCTGGTCGGTACGGTGCAGGAGCTGGAGATCGTCCGGGACGAGGCCCAGGCGGTGATCGCCGAGGTCGAGGCGGCCACCGGCGTCGCCCTCAAGCTCGCCCTGGGCACGATGATCGAACTGCCGCGGGCCGCCCTGACGGCCGCCCAGATCGCCGAGGCCGCCGAGTTCTTCAGCTTCGGTACCAACGACCTCACCCAGACCGTGTGGGGATTCTCCCGCGACGACGTGGAGGCCAGCTTCTTCACCGCCTACCTGGAGAAGGGGATCTTCGGGGTCTCCCCGTTCGAGACGATCGACCGGGACGGCGTCGGGTCGCTGGTTCGCAGCGCGGCGGCGGCCGGCCGGGCCACCCGCCCGGGGCTGAAACTCGGCGTCTGCGGCGAGCACGGCGGCGACCCCGAATCGGTGCACTTCTTCCACGAGGTGGGTCTGGACTACGTCTCCTGCTCGCCGTTCCGGATCCCGGTGGCCCGGCTGGAGGCCGGGCGGGCGGCGATCCAGTCGCAGGGCAGCGATTCGCGCTGACCTTCGAACCCCGGGGCCGCCGCCGTCCGCAACCCATCCCTCGACGGGCGGCGGCGGTCCCGGAACCCAGAACGGAAGGAGCGGGCGCCATGTGCGGGGCGCCCGCTCCTTCGTCTCTTCTGATTGCGTTCGTACGTGCCGCGGTTAGCGCGACTTCTGAAATGTCGTTGCCGAATTCGGCTTTGCGGGCCGGGCCGGAAATGAACGGACGATGAGATTCCGCCCGGACGCACGGGCGGGGCGCGGCCCGTGGATCCCCATCCTCGGGCCGCGCCCCATTACCCCGGCCGGACAGGGAGCCGCACCTTCTGTCACCCGCCGCCGGACGATGCAAAGCCCCCCACGGTCTTCGCGCCGTCCATCGGAGACAGAAGGAACCTGCCCGACGCGGTACAGCCTTTCGGTTCGCACCGGTCCCGGGCGAGGCTTTTCAACTCTGGCTGAAACTCCGTGGTAACCGGTTGTGATGGGGTGCATACTCAGTGGTAGGGGGCGATTGCTCGTGCAACAGTGGGGGTTCAGTGCTCCGTATCCATTTCACCGGCGACGATCTGGCCAGAGTGAGAATGGCGGCAAAGCCGGATGTCCTGTGGGAGACCATTCTCAGTTTTCATCGTTTGCGGGAGCGCCGACGTGCGGTGATGTTCGGGGAATGGCGGTCGGAAACACGGGCGCGGTTGAATGGTGAAACAAGCCTGCTGGCGGCACTGGTACCACCACGGGGTTATTTTCCGGACTTCCTGACCCCGTCCGAAGCGGGCGGCGGCCTGGAATCGGGGCTCGCGGCGATACGGGCGACCCCGCCGGTGCGGCTGCATTCCGAACTGACTCTCGCGTCAGCATCCCGTGCGTCCGCCCGTGCCGCCGCACGTGCGCCGGGGGCTCCGTCCGGGTCCGCGGGACCTGCGGCGCAGCCCGTACAGATGCCCGAGTCCGCTCCGCCCGCCGGCGCGCCGGGAGCCGCGACCCCGCCCGTGGTCGCCGGGCTCGCCGAAGGGCTCTCCTCGCCGATGTCCCGGCTGCTGACCACCCTCCGCGGCTACCACCGGGCCGCGGTGGAACCGTACTGGGCACATATTCAAGCCAGAGTCGAAGCCGACCGCGCGGTCCGCGGCCGGGCGCTGCTCGACGGGGGAGCCGCCGAACTCCTCTGCTCGCTGCCGCCCGTGCTGCGCTGGCGCGCCCCCGTACTGGAAGCGGACTATCCCGTGGACCGGGAGATCCGGCTCGACGGCCGGGGGCTGCTGCTCCAGCCGTCCTTCTTCTGCCGGGACACCCCCGTCGTCCTGCGGGACGCCGGTCTGCCGCCGGTCCTGGTCTATCCCGTCGCCCATTCGCCCGATCCCGTCTTCGGCGAGACCGCCGGGGCCCTCGCGCCCTCCCTCGGGCGGCTCGTCGGCCATACCCGCTCCGCGATACTCCAGGCGATCCGGTACGGCTGCACCACGAGCGAGCTGGCCCGCAGGGCGGGCGTCTCCCTCGCCTCCGCGAGCCAGCACGCGGCGGTCCTGCGGGAGGCCGGCCTGGTCCTCACACTGCGCCACGGCAACGCGGTCCTGCACACCCTGACCCCCCTGGGCGCGGCGCTCTTACGCGGCGGCGCCCCGGCGGAGGCGACGCCCTGACGAAACGTTCCCCTCCGGGAGCCCAAGGCCGCGCGGAGCGCCCGGCCGGGTGCTGTCGTGTGCCGACTGCGGCACCGTCGTGGCTGGTCGCGCAGTTCCTCCCCCTGTGCCTTCGGCGACGGGGGGACCCCCCAACCTATGCCTTCGGCGATGGGGGGACCCCGGGCGCCTCGGCTCTCCGGGTGAGGCCCACGCCGTTCGCCCAGCGGGGCGGGTGTTGTCGGGCGACCGCGCGCCGGTGGTGGGCTTGTCGCGCAGTTCCCCGCGCCCCTGGTTGCTCCTCCCCTCGGCCTTCGAAAAGCCCGGCGCCCCTTTCAAGGGCGGTGCCGGGAAGAGCATTTAGGGGCGCGGGGAACTGCGCGACCAGCCCACTACCGGGCCGCAGGCGCGAGGGATGCCCCGGCCCGGCAGGACAGACGGCGCGGGCGGTGCTCGGGAGGGCCGAGGCGCTGAGGGTCCCCCCGTCGCCCACGACGGCGCGGTCGGCAATGAAAGGGTGAGGGCCGCTCACATGCTCCGGGTCAGCGGGGCCAACAGGCGCGTGCCCCTCAGCGGGAGGCGCCCACGCGGAAGCGGAGGCGGCAGATCACCGCCTCCGTGTCCCGCCGCACCGCGTGCGCCAGTACCGCCCCCCGCTGGTTCTGGAGCAGCCGCTGCCACAGCCGTTCCGGCTCCAGCTCCGGGATGAGTACCGTCACCCGGGTCTGCGGGTGGTACTTGTAGACCCGCCGTACGTACTCCGCCACCGGCCGCCCGATCGTCCGGTGTTCGGAGTGCAGCTCCACCAAGTCCACCCCGGGATCCCACCGTTCCCAGTCCCGCCGCAGTGCCCGCGCCGCCTCCCGGTCCTCCGTACCGGGGTGGGTGACGGTCACCGCCCGTACCTCGTCGCCCAGGGAGACCGCCGCGTTGAGCGCCTCGCGGGTGAGCCGGGAGAGGTGGGAGACGGGGACGATGACGAGGGACCGGTCGCGGTGGGGCGCCGCCGGGACCCGGCCGAGGCCGAGCCGGTCGTCGAGCCGTCGGTAGGCCCGGTGCACCTGTTCGAAGAGCAGGACGAGTGCGGGCAGCGCCAGCACGATCAGCCAGGCTCCCTCGGTGAACTTCGTCGCCGTCACGACCACCGTGCTCACCCCGGTCAGCGCCGCCCCGATCCCGTTGAGTACCGCTTTGCGCGCCCAGCCCGGTGACCGCAGGGCCCGCCAGTGGACCACCATCCCGGTCTGGCAGATGGTGAAACCGACGAAGACGCCGATGGCGAAGAGCGGCACGAGGGTGTTGGTGTCCCCGCCGGAGAAGACCAGCAGCAGCGCGGCGACGGCGGCCAGCGCCACCACCCCGTACCGGTGTACCTCGCGGTCCGCCTTCAGCCGGAAGACATGCGGCAGATAGTTGTCGCGGGCCAGCAGCGACATCAGTACGGGCAGCCCGCCGAAGGACGTGTTCGCGGCCAGCGCCAGCAGGACGACGGTGGCGAACTGGACGACGTAGAAGCCCCAGCCGTGGCCGAGTGACGCGTCCGCGAGCTGGGCGAGGACCGTCACGCCTTCCACCGGCTGGAGGTGGAACCGGCCGATGAGGACCGAGAGCCCGATCAGCATCACCCCGAGGAGTGCGCCGAGCGCGATCTCCGTCCGCTGGGCGTTGCGGGCGGCGGGCGCCCGGAACGACGGTACGGCGTTGGCCACCGCCTCCACCCCGGTCAGTGCGGAGCACCCGGAGGCGAATGCCTTGAGCAGCAGCAGCGCGCCGACGGTGGTGGCGTTCTCGCCGAGGACGGAGGCGTGTCCGGCCGCCGCTTCCGTGGAGACCGGCCCGTCGCGGAAGAGGCCCACCGCGATCAGGGTCAGGACGGAGCCGATGAAGACGGCCGTGGGTACGACGAACGCCTTCGCCGAGTCGACGATGCCCCGCAGATTGACCGCTGTGACCAGGACCAGGACGCCGAGGCAGAGCCCGAGCCGGTGCTCGTAGAGGCCGGGGAAGGCGGAGGTGAGAGCCGCGACCCCGGCCGTCACGGAGACGGCGACGTTCAGGACGTAGTCGAGTACGAGGGACGCCGCCGCCGTCAGGGACGTACGTCTGCCGAGGTGGCGCCGGGCCACCGCATACGATCCGCCGCCGTCCGGGAACGCGGCGATGACCTGCCGGTACGACGCCACCAGGACCGCCAGCAGGGCGGCGATGGCCAGCGTCACGGGCAGGGTGTAGCCGAGCCCGGTGGCCCCGGCCGCCGCGAGGACCAGCACGATCGCCTCCGGCCCGTACGCCACCGACGCCATGGCGTCGAGGGAGAGCGCGGCCAGCCCCTGGACGGCGGTCAACCGGTGCCGCTCGCTCCGGTCGCCGTCCGGGTCGCCGCCTCGTTCACCGTCCCGGCCGCCGTTCCGTTCAGCCCCGGCGCCCGGCGGGGAGTCCGGCGCTCCGTCCGGTTCCGGCCGCGTTCCCGGGCCCGGCGGCGGCGCCGCGACGGCCGCCGGAGCCACCGGATCCGGCGGCCGTACCGGCCGTGGATCCGCCGAACCGGTCCGGCCGCCGATCGCCGGGCAGGGCTCCCCGGCCTCCTTTCCGGCGCCGCCGTACGCCGTGGAACTACTGGTCATCGAGGTGATCCCCCTCCGGAAGCGACCCCGGTGACCCGGGCCGCCCCCAGCGTGGGGGCGTGAATTTCCCGGCGCGCGCCCTCTTGTCACGTCCCTGGCGTCCAACGCACCCGTCTTCACGCGATATTGACGCGGACATACGGAAATCGTCAGCGACCCGGTGGAACGGCGGACGGACGCCCCCACCGGCCCTACGCTCCCGGCCATGGAATCTCAGCGCCGCGCCGGTGGGCCGGGAGAGCACGGGAACCACAAAGAACACGGGAACCACGGCGATCACGGGCCGCACGGAGAGCGCCGCGAGGGTGCGGCGGCCGGGCCCGGCACGGGCGACGACGGCGGGGAGGTGCTCGCCGAGGACCGGAGATGGACCCACGATCTCTGGGCCGCCGCCTTCTGCGCCCTCGCCCTGCTGATCCTGCTGCATATCGTCGATCTCGGCGGCGGCACCCTCGACGCGCCCCGCTCCGCCCTGTGGTGCGGGCTCGCGGCCCTCCTCTTCGCCGTGCTCTACCCGCCCCGGGTCACCGTCGGCCACGACTGGATCCGCGTCCGGGGGCTCGTCCGCGAGCACCGCGTCCGTACGGATCTCCTCACCCAGATCGCCCGGCGCGGCGGCATGGCCCAGCGGGTCGTCCTGCGGGACGCCGAGGGCCACCGGGCCGAGGTCGATCCCGTCACGCTCTATGTGAACCCGCTGATCCGGCACGAACTGGACCGGGGCGCCCGCCGCTCCCGGGAGAGCGGACTGCTCCGTACCGGGACCCTGGAACTCGACGGACTGTGCGCCGGGATGGCGGACGCCGACACCGAGGCGGCCCGGGCCGTGTTCGACGCCTCCGGCCTGCGCTGACGCCGAAACGGCCGATGACCGCCCGGGAGCGGCCGGGGTAGAGTGACCGCGCCGCGCCGGACCAGGCGCGCGGCACGCGGCCCGTGGCACACGGCGACCGCGGGCCGAGGCGACGACCCGGGGAGGTGGGACCCATCACCGCTGTGACGGAGCGGGTGCTCCCCTCGAACGGCCCGGTCACCGGGACGGCTCACCGCTGACGTGACCGCCGTGGAGCGCCCTTCGGACCCCCGGAAGGCCCCCATGTCGTACTCCTCTTCTTCCTTTTCCTCCGCCTCTTCTTCCCCTGGCACCGGCACTGGCACTGGCACTGGCACTGGCACCGGCACCGACACCGCCGTCGACCCGGGCGTGGTCGCGGCCCGGCTGCGCGCCGCGGGCTGTGTCTTCGCCGAGGACGAGGCCCGGCTGCTGATCGCCGCCGCCGGCGGACCCGCCCGCCTCGCCGAACTGGTCGAACGGCGGGCCGCCGGTGTACCGCTGGAACACGTCGTCGGCTGGGCCGGGTTCGCCGGGCTGCGGATCGCCGTCGATCCGGGTGTCTTCGTCCCCCGCCGCCGTACCGAGTTCCTGGCCCGGCTGGCCGCCGGACTCGCCCCGCCCCGGCCGGTCGTGGTCGATCTGTGCTGCGGCTCCGGCGCGCTCGGCGCCGCCCTGGCCACCGGCCTCCCGGACACCGAACTCCACGCCGCCGACATCGACCCGGCCGCCGTCCGCTGCGCCCGCCGCAATGTGCGCCCCTTCGGCGGGCGGGTGTACGAGGGCGACCTCTACGAGCCGCTGCCCGGGGAGCTGCGGGGCCGGGTGGACGTGCTGCTGGCCAATGTGCCGTATGTCCCCACCGGGGAGATCGGGCTGCTGCCCGCCGAGGCGAGGGAGCACGAGGCCCGGGTCGCCCTCGACGGCGGCGCCGACGGGCTCGATGTGCTGCGCCGGGTCGCGGCCCGGGCGGGGGAGTGGCTGGCGCTCGGAGGGTCCCTGCTGTTCGAGACGGGGGAGCGGCAGGCGGCGCGGGCTCTGGGGATCGTCGCGGCGGCCGGGCTGGCGGCCCGGGTCGAGACCTCGGACGACGACTGGGCGACCGTGGTCGTCGGCGGGCGTACGCCGGTATGAGTCCGCGCGCCGGCTCGCCGCCGTTCTCCGCCGGTGCTTTCGAGCCCGCCGCCGCGGCCCGCCCGGCGGGGCGGGTCCCGGCCGTGGGAACGTGGGGGCGAGCGGACCGGGGCCGCCGGGTGCGGCGGTACCGGCGGGCATCCGCTCCATCGGTTCCACAGGTCCCAAAGGTCTCACCGGTCCCGTAGGTTCCACAGGGTCTCGGCAATCAACGGTTCTCGTCCGGCAGCGGCGGTTAGGGGGCGTCTCGTGGCGCGGCAGGAGCGGGCGATCCGCACTCGGCGGAAGATCCTCGTGGAGGCGGCCAGGGTGTTCGACGAGGTCGGATACGAGGCCACGAAGATCACCGACATTCTCGACCGGGCGGGCCTGACCAAAGGCGCCCTCTACTTCCACTTCGCGTCCAAACGCGAACTCGCCCAGGCGGTACTGGACGCCCAGGCCGAGGCGCTGCCGCTGATCCCGCCGCACGAGCTGAAGCTCCAGGAGGCCATCGACGGCGTACAGGTCCTGTCCCTGCTGCTCCAGCCGAAGACGGGCGATCCGATCTTCCAGGGGAGCGTACGGCTCACCGTCGACGCGGGCTCGGCCCGGGACGGGCTGGACCGGCGGGTCCCGATGCGGGCGTGGAACGGGATCAACGAGATCAAGTTCCGGGAGGCGCAGGCCAACGGCGAACTGCTGCCTCATCTGGACATGGAGGCCATTTCCTGGATGGTCACCGCGACCTTCACCGGCACGCAGGTGATGTCCAGCATCATGACCGCCCGTCAGGACATGCCGCGCCGGATGGCGGAGCTGTTCCGCTGTCTGATGGCGGGCATAGCGGTCCCCGGCGTACTGGCCCGGCTCGACTTCAGTCTGGAGCGGGGGCAGCGGCTCTACGAGCAGGTGACGCGGGAACTCCCGGGCGTGGAGCGGGGGAGCGCCGAAGGGACCTGACACGGGCCCTCGTACGGCACGCCGCATCTACGCCTCCACGCCTCTACGGCTCCGGACGCCCGGGGCGGTCCCGGGCGGGCCGGGCAGGCCCGGCAGGTCCGTCTCCCGGCCCGTCACGCCTTCTTGACCCCGATCAGATGGGCGTACGCGACCACGTTCCCCCGGTAGCCCGTCTTGGCGCTGAAGCCGCCGCCGCAGGTGATCACCCGCAGCTCGGCGCGTCCGCGTGAGCCGTACACCTTCTCGTCCGGGAAGCCGTCGGCCTCGTACACCTCGATCGCGTCGATGGTGAAGACGGCCACCCGGCGGTCGGATCTGACGATCTCGATCCGGTGACCCTTCTCCAGCGCGCCCAGGGCGTAGAAGACGGCGGGACCGCTCGCGTTGTCGACATGACCGGCCACGATCGCGGTGCCGTCGGCGCCCGGCGGCGTACCGTCCCTGAACCAGCCCGCCAGATTCCGGTTCTCGGCGGGCGGCACCTCCAGCGCGCCCGCACGGTCGAGACCGAGACCCGTCATCGGGGCGTCCACCCCGATATCGGGGATCCGGAACCGAAGCGGCTGGGACGGCGGCAGCGGATCGGCGGCGGCTTCCGTATGGAATCGGGGCCCCGCCGCGAACGCCTGAGCGGCGGAGGGCACGGGCGGGGTGACGACGGTCCTGGCGCCGTTCTGGACCAGCCACAGCCCGGCGACGGCGACGGCGGCCAGACACCACCCCTTGGCCTTGGCGCTCAACGAACCTCCACGGTGGATCACCCGGGGGACGGATGTGTCCCCCGGCCCCGCCGGACCGCACCGGCGGGGCCGGGGTCGGGGGGAACGGGGGACACGGCGGGACGGGGCCGCGGTGCGGCGGCCCGTCAGCTGCCCTGCGTGCCTCTCGCCCGGCGACGCAGAAGCAGGGTCCCGCCGGCGGCGGCAGCGGCCAGTACGGCCACACCCGCCGCGATCTGGGTGGTGTCCGGGCCCACACTGCCGCCGAGACCGGTCCTGACATGCCCGCTGGGCTCGTCGTGCCGCTGCTCGCCCGGCTGCTCGTTGTTCCCCCGGTGCCTTATCACCACATCGCCCGAGCTGCGCTTGCCGTTCTTGCACCGCACCTCGACGCGGTAGCTCCCGGACTCCACCCCGCTCGGCACCCGGAACTCCCCGACGACGGAGTCCCGGTGCGACCCGGGCGCCAGATGGAACTCGTCCACCCCCAGCGACCGCGCGTCCCCCGTGCCGTGCCCGTCCTTCCCGCACGCCGTGGTGTTGACGGTGATCGTGGTCCCCGGCTCGGCGGTCGACGGAAACACCTCCAGCCGATCCCGGTCCCCGGCATACGCCCCGGTGGCACCCGCTCCGAGTCCTGTGGTCGCGACGGCCAGCACGGCACTGGTCAGCAGGCGAGTGGTGGTGCGCATGGGTCCTCCGGGAACGGGAAGCACGGGTCCGTCCCGTCCGAGCCAAGTCCCCCTTCGCCTCCCACGCCTGCTGAAATGGCGTCAGATCCCGCCCCGTCGCCCGGCGTGTCACCCTGGACGCCCGGCATCGCCGCAGGTCATAGCGGTATCCCCGATTGCCGCTGAGTCCCACGCCAATCGGGTGACGCGTACCGCCGAGGAACCCCGCCGGACTGGGCGACGGACCCTGCCGCTGCCGGGTCGGGCCGTCCCGGATCCTCCGGTGCCGAGATCGAATCCGAAGCGCTCGGGGATCCACAGCGGCTTGCCGAAGGACTTCGTGGTCCGCGACCGGCAGCCCTCCGGTGAGGGGTCCCAGAACGCCGTGATCTCCTCGGTGTGCATGTCGAGAATCAGGCAGACGGGCACTGTTCGGCCGTAGACTTCCAGTTTGTCCTGCCGGTCCGCGTCCCGGGTGGACGCCGAGGTCAGTTCCGCTACCAAGGACGGCGTGTCACCGTCGGCGTGCCGCCCCTCGGCCTCAAAGGCCGACTCGTCGGCCACATGGAGATCCGGGCCGAAGGCGCGGTGGGAATGGGCGAAGGCGAAGAGGAAGGGGGAGGTATCCGCGTCGTGCCCGCTCGGCGCGTGGGCCGCCGGCCGCTGGCGCAACAGCTTCATCGGCCGCTTGTCGCGCAGCTTCGACTACGGTGACACGACGATCTTCCCCCGGGCGAGTTCGGCCTTGTAGCCGTCGGGTGTATCCAGCTCCGCCACGACCCGGAGCGGGGCGGCGAAGTCCCCCGCGTTCTCCGGGCTCCCGGAGGGGTGCGGGTTGGCGGCGGATGAGGTGCCCGCGGCTGCCTGCCGATGCGTCATGGTGGTCTCGGCAGTTCCCCGTACGGTCATTCGCGGGTATCCGGCTCAACCGTAGTCGTCGTCGCGCGGGCGGATTGACCAGGGCCTCGGGCTCCGCCCGGACGGGCGAACGAGCGGATTTGACCTCAATCATGCTTGAGGTTGAACCCTCTGCGTATGGACATCACAACGCAGCACAGCACCGAACGGCCGATGAGACTCGTCGTCGTATCGGGGAGCAATCGGCACGGGCGGTTCGGGCCCGTGGTCGTGGACTGGTTCCTGCGGCACACCGCCGGGCGGGGCGACTTCGAGACCGAGGTCGTCGATCTCGGCGAGGTCGAATTTCCCACCGATCTCGGGCCCGGACTGCCGGACGGGGCGGGGGAGGCGACGGCCAGGCTGGCGGCGGCGGACGCGTTCGTCGTCGTGACGCCCGAGTACAACCACTCCTACCCGGCGGCGCTCAAGAGCCTGATCGACTGGCACGGTGCCGAATGGCGCGCCAAACCGGTCGCGTTCGTCTCCTACGGCGGGATGTCGGGCGGACTGCGGGCCGTGGAGCATCTGCGGCCGGTCTTCGCCGAACTGCACGCCGTCACCGTCCGGGACACCGTCTCCTTCCACCACGCCCATACGCACTTCGACGAACGGGGGCGCCACCGGAACCCCGAACACTGCGACGCCGCCGCCAAGACCCTGCTCGACCAGCTCTCCTGGTGGAGCCGGGCGCTGCTGGAGGCCAGAACGGTCCGGCCGTACGCGGTCTGACCCGGGACGGCCCCGGATCGACGGCGCGGCCCGGCCGCCGTCGCGGGTGCGGCCCGTCAGGCCCGGCGGCCCAGCAGGGCCAGCAGCCGGGTCTGATGGCCGTCGCCCGGCGGGGGCTCGATCGGCGGGGCGAACAGGCCCGTAGCCGCCAGCCGGGCCGCGTACGGCGTCACCTCGTCCAGGGCGAAGGCGACCAGGTCGTCGGGGAGCCGTTCGGGCGCGCCGATCGCCCGGGCGAGGTCCCAGGAGTGGACCACCGCGTCGGTGGTCATCTGCGCGCAGTACGCCACCGCCGGGGTCTCCCCGTACGACAGCTGTACCGTCCGTCTCAGCGCACCCGGCGCGCCGAACGCCCGCCGGGCCGCCCGCGCCGCCGCGTCCCACGCGGCGCGCGGGTCCCGGCCCAGTACATCGCCGTCGTAGGCGTCCCCGACGTCCTCGATCGTGGCGCCGTCCGTCACCAGATCGGGCACCCAGAGCTGTTCGGCGGTCAGATGGTTCACCAGCTCGCGGACGGACCACTCGCTGCACGGCGTCGGATCGTCCCACTGGTCGGGCCGTACGGCGTGGACCCGCTCCGTGAACAGCCCGAGCGCCGCGGAGTGCCGGGCCGGCAGGGTGGCCACGTCCTGTCGCATATGTGCCATGGGCCCACTGTCGCGCGGCGCCGGGTGCGCCGCGAGCCCCGGCCCCGCGTGTCGGCCTCCGGAAGCCCACCCGGCCCGGCCCGGCGCGACCGGACCCGACCGGCCGTGGTCCCGCCCGCGGCTCAGTTCCGGGCGGCCGCCAGCGCCTTCTCGATGCCCTTCTCCTCCGTACCGAGGAATCGCGGGTCCGGTTTGAACACGCTGTCCAGCGCCGCCTTGCCCGCCGCCGCCAGCTCGCGCGCCCCGCCGTAGTACCAGGTGCCGTCGTGGGGTTCCTCGACCCCCACCCCGTACGCGTCGATCCCGGCCGAACCGCAGAGCGCGAGGGCCCGGCGGATGTGGAAGCCCTGGGTGATCAGCACCGCGTCGTCCACCCCGAAGATCTTCTTGGCCCGGACACAGGAGTCCCAGGTGTCGAACCCGGCGTAGTCGCTGACGATCCGGTCGTCCGGGACGCCCTTCCCGGTCAGATAGGCCCGCATCGCGTCCGGCTCGTCGTACTCCTCCCGGCTGTTGTCGCCCGTGACCAGGACGACCCGGACCTTCCCCGCGCCGTACAGCTCGGCGGCCGTGTCGAGCCGGTGGGCGAGATACGGCGTCGGCCTGCCGTTCCACAGGCCCGCGCCGAAGACCACCGCCACATCGCGGGCCGGAACGTCCGCGACCGTACGGATCCGGTCGTCCGTGGAGAGATGGAGCCAGGTCGCCGGGGTCAGCGCCAGCACCGTACCGAGCATGGCCGTCTGGATCAGCCCGCGCTGCGCGCGCCGGGAGCGGGGGAGCCGGGGCCGCAGCGCCCGCAGCCCCGGGCGGACTGCCTCGGGCAGCCGTCCCGCCAGCCGCTCCGCCAGCCGTTTTCGTGGTCGGTCCATGCCCGGTCAGACGCGTCAGCGGCGCCTGCGGTTCTGTCGGGTCGGTCACGCCGCCGCCGTCACCCCGCGACACCGCCGCACCGGCCGGGCCCCGTACCCGGAACATCGCCATCGTCCGCCCCCTCCGTCGTCCTCCGTCGTCGAAACCCCCGGCCTCCACGCCCGGGACCCCAGGATGCGCCGGTCCGCCGGATCCCGTACGACCCTGTGGACAACCCGCCGCCCCGCCCCCCGGCCCGCACTCCGGCCCCGGCCCCGGCACCCGGCTGTCACCGCCGCCGGTTACCGTCGGGGCATGGAAGGCACGACCGGCACCACACCGAACGGGCCCGGACCCCAGGGCCCGCACCCCCACGCGTACGGGCATCCCGCCGCCCCCGGGCCCGGCGGCGCGCAGGAACACCCCGGTCACCCCAGGGACGGCCGCCCCGGCTCCTCGGGCGACGACGCCTACGGCTACGACGAGGCGGCGACCGCCCGCTGGGCGCCGGAACCGGACAAACGCCCAGGCCGGACCGCCTTCCAGCGCGACCGCGCCCGGGTGCTGCACTCCGCCGCCCTCCGCAGACTCGCCGGGAAGACCCAGGTCGTCACGCCCGGCACCCGCAACCAGGCATGGGACGCCAGCCCCCGGACCCGGCTCACCCACTCCCTCGAATGCGCCCAGGTCGGCCGGGAGCTGGGCGCCGCCCTCGGCTGCGACCCCGATCTCGTCGAGGCCGCCTGCCTCGCCCATGACCTCGGCCATCCGCCGTTCGGCCACAACGGCGAGGTCGCGCTCAACGAGGTCGCCGAGGGATGCGGCGGCTTCGAGGGCAACGCCCAGTCCCTGCGCCTGCTGACCCGGATCGAGCCCAAGCGATTCCTGGCCGCCGACGCAGTCCCCTCCGGAGCCCCGGCACCCGGCGGGGCCGGGCCCGACGGCGCCCCCGTCAGCGTCGGACTCAACCTCACCCGCGCCGCCCTCGACGCCGCCACCAAATACCCCTGGCCCCGCGGCGGCCATCCCACCGACCCCGATTCGGTCAAGTTCGGGGTCTACGAGGACGACCTGCCCGTCTTCGGCTGGATCCGCGACGGCGCGCCCCGCCACCGCCGCTGCTTCGAGGCCCAGGTCATGGACTGGTCCGACGACGTCGCCTACTCGGTCCACGACTTCGAGGACGGGCTGCACGCCGGACACATCGACCCCAATCTGCTGCTCGCCGAGCCCGAGCGGGCCGATATCCAGCGGGTCGCCCTCGGCCGCTACGTCCCCGCCGACACCGACCCCGAGGAACTGTCCGAGGCCATCGACCGGCTGCTCGACCAGGACTGGTGGCCCCATCACTACGACGGCTCCGCCCACGCCCAGGCCCGGCTCAAGGACGCCACCAGCCAGCTCATCGGCCGGTTCTGTCTCGCCGCCGAGGGCGCCACCCGCCAGCGGTACGGCACCGGGCGCCTCACCCGGTACGCCGCCGAACTGGTCGTCCCCCGAGCCACCCGCAACGAGTGCGCCGTGCTCAAGGCCGTCGCCGACCGCTATGTGATGCAGCGCGCCGAGCAGGCCGCGCTCCGCGCCGACCAGCGGATCGTCGTCGCCGAGCTGGCGGAGGCGCTGGCCCGGCGCGCGCCCGACGCACTCGACCCCCAGTTCCGGGCCCTCTTCGACGCCGCCCCCGACGACCGGGCGCGCGGTCGGGTGATTGTGGACCAGGTCGCCTCCCTCACCGACGCCTCGGCGCTGACGCTGCACGCCCAGCTCACAGCCCGGCGCTGATCCCCGACCGGCCCGGCGAGGGGGGCGGCGGCGAGACACGCCCGGGGGACTCCCTCTTCCGCCATCACGCTCCGTGCGGGACGCTCGCAGCAGACCGCGGCGCGGAGCAAGGACGGCGGCCGGTGGGACAGCAGCACAGAGGAGGCATCAAGTGGTCGACGGACAGCGGACATTCGTCATCGTCGGCGGTGGTCTCGCCGGGGCCAAGGCCGCCGAGACCCTGCGCTCGGAGGGGTTCACCGGACGGGTGATCCTCATCGGCGACGAACGCGACCACCCCTATGAACGCCCCCCGCTGTCCAAGGGCTACCTCCAGGGCAAGGACAGCCGCGACAGCGTCTTCGTCCATGAACCCGGCTGGTACGCCCAGGCCGATGTGGAGCTGCATCTCGGCCAGACCGTGGTCGCCGTCGACCGGGCGGCCAGGTCCGTACGGCTCGGCGACGGCACGGTCCTCCACTACGACAAGCTGCTGCTGGCCACCGGCGCCGAACCCCGGCGGCTCGACATCCCCGGCACCGGGCTCGCCGGGGTCCACCATCTGCGGCGCCTCGCCCACGCCGAACGGCTCCGCCAGGTACTGGCCTCCCTGGGCCGGGAGAACGGCCGGCTGGTGATCGCCGGGGCCGGCTGGATCGGCCTGGAGGTCGCCGCCGCGGCCCGCGGCTACGGCGCCGAGGTCACCGTCGTCGAGCCCGAGCCCACCGCCCTGCACCAGGTCCTCGGCCCCGAGCTGGGCCAGCTCTTCACCGACCTCCACCGCGAGCGGGGCGTCACCTTCCACTTCGGGGCCCGGCTGACCGAGATCACCGGCCAGGACGGGATGGTGCTCGCGGTCCGGACCGACGACGGCGAGGAGCACCCCGCCCACGCGGTACTCGCCGCGATCGGCGCCGCCCCGCGGACCGCGCTCGCCGAGGCCGCGGGCCTGGCCCTGGCCGACCGCGCCCACGGCGGCGGGGTCGCCGTGGACGCCGCCCTGCGCACCTCCGACCCCGATGTCTACGCGGCGGGCGATGTGGCCGCCGCCGAGCATCCGCTGCTGGACACCCGGATCCGGGTCGAGCACTGGGCCAACGCCCTCAACGGCGGCCCGGCCGCCGCCCGCTCCATGCTCGGCCGCGAGGTCGTCTACGACCGGGTGCCGTACTTCTTCTCCGACCAGTACGACCTCGGGATGGAGTACTCGGGCTGGGCGCCGCCCAGCACCTACGACCAGCTGGTGCTCCGCGGCGACGTCGGCAAACGGGAGTTCATCGCCTTCTGGCTGCGCGAGGGCCGGGTCCTCGCGGGGATGAACGTCAATGTGTGGGACGTCACCACCCCGATCCAGGCCCTGATCCGCTCGGGGGATCCGGTCGACCCCGACGCCCTCGCCGACCCGTCCGTCCCGCTGTCCGAGCTGACCGGCGAGCTGACCGGCTGACCGGAGGCACCGGCCCGGGGCCGGGCCCTCGGGCCCCCGGCCGTCGTCCGGGACCGTCCGGAACCGCCCCTTCCGGCGGTGGTCGTCCACAGGGCCCCGGGAGTGCCCCCGGGGGCCCGTAGACTTCACGCGTGGCAGGCAGGATCAACGATGACGACGTCAAGGCGGTACGGGACGCGGTCCCGATCGATTCCGTCGTGTCCGAGTACCTCCAGCTGCGGAACGCGGGCGGCGGCAATCTGAAGGGGCTCTGCCCCTTCCACGACGAGAAGTCGCCGTCGTTCCAGGTCAGCCCGAGCAAGGGACTCTTCCACTGCTTCGGCTGCCAGGAAGGCGGCGACACGATCGCCTTCGTGATGAAGATCGACCATCTGACCTTCTCCGAGACGGTCGAGCGGCTGGCCGCCAAGGCCGGGATCACCCTGCGGTACGAGGAGGGCGGCTACAACCCCTCCCACCAGCGGGGCGAGCGGATCCGGCTGATCGAGGCCCACAAGATCGCCGCGGAGTTCTACCGGGACCAGCTGGAGAACGGCGCGGAGGCCGACACCGGCCGTGCCTTCCTCGCCGAACGGGGCTTCGACCGCGAGGCCGCCGAACACTTCGCCGTCGGCTACAGCCCCCAGGGCTGGGACCATCTGACCCGCTTTCTGCGCGGCAAGGGCTTCAGCGACAAGGAGCTGATCCTCTCCGGGCTCTCCCAGGACGGCCGCCGAGGCCCCATCGACCGCTTCCGGGGCCGGCTGATGTGGCCCATCCGCGATATCGCGGGCGATGTCGTCGGCTTCGGCGCCCGCAAGCTCTACGAGACCGACAACGGCCCCAAATACCTCAACACCCCCGAGACCGGGATCTACAAGAAGTCCCAGGTGCTCTACGGCATCGACCTGGCCAAGAAGGAGATCGCCAAGACCAGCAGCGCCGTGGTCGTCGAGGGGTACACCGATGTGATGGCCTGCCATCTCGCCGGGGTCACCACCGCCATCGCCACCTGCGGTACGGCCTTCGGCGGCGACCACATCAAGATCCTCCGACGGCTGCTGATGGACAATGCCACCGCCGAAGTGATCTTCACCTTCGACGGTGACGCGGCCGGACAGAAGGCCGCCCTGCGGGCCTTCGAGGACGATCAGAAGTTCGCCGCCGAGACCTCCATCGCGATCACCCCCGGCGGGATGGACCCCTGCGAGCTGCGGCTCGCCGACGGCGACGAGGCCGTACGCAAACTGGTCGGCAGTCGGACCCCCCTGTTCGAGTTCGCCCTCCGCCATGTGGTGGAGCGCCACAATCTGGAGTCCCCGGCGGGCCGGGCCGCCGCGCTCGACGAGGCCGCGCCCATCGTCGCCGGGATCAAGAACGTCGCGATCCAGCACGAGTCCGCCGTCCAGCTCGCGGGCATGGTCGGCATCCTCGACACCCAGTTCGTGGTCAAGCGCGTCGCCCAGCTCGCCCGCTGGGCCCGGGACCGCGGCGGCCGGGGCCCGGCCGGGCCCGCCCGCCCCGGCGCCGACCGGCACGGCCCGGGGGCCGCCGCGGGAGCCTCGGGCCCTGTTTCCGGCGGACCAGCCGGACCCGCCCTCAATCTCCGCAGCCCCGCCCACCGCACCGAACGGGAGCTGCTGAAGCTCGCCCTCCAGCGCCCCGAGCTGGTCTCGCCCGCCTTCGACGCCTACGGCGCCGACGAGTTCACCGCCCCGCCGTACACGGCCGTCCGGCAGACCATCGCCGAGGCGGGCGGCGCCGAGCAGGGCACGGCCGACCCGGCCGGATATCTCGCCCTGGTCCGGGACGCCGCCGCCGACGACACTGTCCGCGCCCTGGTGACCGAGCTGGCCGTGGAGGCCATCCACTGCCGGACCATCGACGAGACCTATGCCGGGGTCCAGCTCGTGCAGGTCAGGCTGCGCGCCGTCGACCGCCGGATCGCCGAGGTCCAGGGCGGCCTCGCCCGGCTCGGCCAGGGCGCCGAGCCCGAGCGTTACGCGGCCGTACAGAACGAGCTGTGGGTGCTCCAGCAGTACGCCCAGTCCCTCCGCAACCAAGGCGCCGCCGCCCTCTGACCCGGGGCGCGGGGCCCGGCGGGGCTCCCCCTCCGGCCACTTCCCGGGCGCCGTCGAGCACCGGCCCGCCGGGTACCCGTACCCCCTCGTCCGGGGAGCCGTGAGCGCCGCGATATCGCGTGCCGGTAATCAGCCGGTCACGGAACGGACTCAGAAAATCGCCGCACGCCCCTCGTGGTGAGGATGTGCCGTACCCCACACTGGGGGCGGTGCCTGAGTCCTCGGAGCGCGGCCGGTCCACCGCCGGTGGGCCTCTCACTCCCGCGGATCCGCTCATCGTGTACGGGACGGACAGCGGCCCGGCCGCAGCCGTCCCGCTGCCGCACGCCCTCGAACCGGCAGCGATCACCCTGGAGGTCGCCCCCGTGCAGACCCAGACCCGGACCCTCACCCCCCTCACCCCCGACACCCCCGGCGGCCCGCTCGGGGACCCGGGCGAACCGCTCGCCGGCGTACCGGCGCAGCATCCGCCGTCCGGACATCCGGAGACCGTGCCCGCGAACGAGGCCGAACCGGAGGGCCCCGAAGTGCCCGACGCCGCCCGGTCCCTGGCCCGGTCCGACAACGGCGGCCCCTCGTCGGATCTCTTCCGGCAATATCTGCGGGAGATCGGCCGGATACCCCTGCTGACCGCGGCCGGGGAGGTCGAACTCGCCCGCTGTGTCGAGGCCGGACTGTTCGCCGAGGAGAAACTGGCGGGCACCCCCGATCTCAACGACTCCCCGCTCGCCGCCGACCTCGACCGGCTGGTCGTCCTCGGCCGGATGGCCAAACGGCGGCTCATCGAGGCCAATCTGCGGCTCGTGGTCTCCGTCGCCAAACGCTATGTCGGCCGCGGCCTGACCATGCTCGACCTGGTCCAGGAGGGCAATCTCGGTCTCATCCGGGCGGTCGAGAAGTTCGACTACGCCCGCGGCTACAAGTTCTCCACCTACGCCACCTGGTGGATCCGCCAGGCGATGTCCCGGGCACTCGCCGACCAGGCCCGGACCATCCGGGTCCCCGTCCATGTCGTCGAACTCATCAACCGGGTCGTCCGGGTCCAGCGCCGGATGCTCCAGGAACGCGGCTACGAACCCACCGCCGAGGAGGTCGCCGCCCATCTCGATCTGGCGCCCGAGCGGGTCGGTGAGGTGCTGCGGCTCGCCCAGGAGCCGGTCTCCCTGCACGCCCCGGTGGGGGAGGAGGACGATGTGGCGCTCGGCGACCTCATCGAGGACGGCGACGCCGCGTCCCCGGTGGAGTCCGCCGCCTTCCTGCTGCTGCGGGAGCATCTGGAGGCCGTGCTCTCCACCCTCGGCGAGCGGGAACGCAAGGTGGTCCAGCTGCGGTACGGCCTGGTCGACGGCAGGCCCCGCACCCTGGAGGAGATCGGCCGGATCTTCGGGGTGACCCGGGAGCGGATCCGCCAGATCGAGTCCAAGACCCTCAACAAGCTCCGCGACCACGCCTTCGCCGACCAGCTCAGGGGCTATCTCGACTGAGCCGCCGACCGGGACCGGCGGGCCCGCGACGACGGACGGCCCGCCCACCGGCGGGCCGCCGCGCCCCGTACCGCCGGAGCCGACGGTCGAAGCCGGCCGCCGAAGTTCGCCGCCCGCCGCGCCCCGCTCCGCCGACCCGCTCAGTCGACCTCCGCCACCGCCTGCGCGAACTGCGCCGAGTACAGCCGGGCGTACGCCCCGTCCGCCGCCAGCAGCCCGGCATGCGTCCCCTGCTCCACGATCGACCCGTTCTCCATCACCAGGATCACATCGGCGTCCCGGATCGTGGAGAGCCGGTGCGCGATCACAAAGCTCGTCCGTCCCTTCGACAGCCGGGCCATCGCCTTCTGGATCAGGACCTCGGTCCGGGTGTCCACCGAACTCGTCGCCTCGTCCAGGACCAGGATCACCGGATCCGACAGAAACGCCCGCGCGATGGTGATCAGCTGCTTCTCCCCGGCGCTGACCCCGGCCCCGTCGTCGTCGATCACGGTGTCGTACCCGTCGGGCAGGGTCCGTACGAAACGGTCGGCATGGGCCGCCCGCGCCGCCTCCTCGATCTCCGCCCGGGTCACGTCGCGCGCGGCACCGTAGGCGATGTTCTCCGCGATCGTGCCGCCGAACAGCCAGGTGTCCTGGAGGACCATCCCGATCCCGGACCGCAGTTCGTCCCGGGGCAGGGTCGCGATATCGACCCCGTCGACGGAGATCCGCCCGCCCGTGACCTCGTAGAACCGCATCAGCAGATTGACCAGGGTGGTCTTGCCCGCGCCCGTCGGGCCGACGATGGCGACCGTCTGGCCCGGCTCGACGCCCAGCGACAACTCCTCGATCAGCGGCTTGTCCTGCTCGTACCGGAACGACACCCGCTCCAGTTCGACCCGCCCGGCCGCGCGTCGTACCGCCGCCCCGACCGTCCCGACCAGCCCGTCCTTCCCGCCCCCGGGACCCGGCTCGGCCCCGGCCCCGGCCCCGTACCCGTTTCCGGACCCGGGCTTCGCCGACGGCGCCGCCGCCACGTCCGGGGTCTGCTCCTCCGCGTCCAGCAGCTCGAAGACCCGCTCCGCCGACGCCACCCCCGACTGCACCAGATTCGCCATCGACGCCACCTGCGTCAGCGGCATCGAGAACTGCCGCGAGTACTGGACGAACGCCTGGACGTCCCCGATCGACAGCGACCCGGACGCCACCCGCAGTCCGCCGACCACGGCCACCAGCACATAGTTCAGATTGGAGATGAAGAACATCAGCGGCTGCATCACCCCGCTGTGGAACTGCGCCTTGAACGCCGCCTCGTACAGCGCGTCGTTCTGCTCGGCGAACTCCCGGGCCGACTCCTCCTGCCGCCCGAAGACCTTCACCAGCGCATGACCCGTGTACATCTCCTCGACATGGGCGTTCAGCTTCCCCGTCGTCCGCCACTGCTGGACGAAGTGCGGCTGGGACCGCTTGCCCACCCGGGTCGCCACCACCACCGACACCGGCACCGTCACCAGCGCGACCAGCGCCAGCAGCGGGGAGATCCAGAACATCATCACCAGCACCCCGACGATGGTCAGCAGCGAGTTGATCAGCTGCCCCATCGTCTGCTGGAGGGTCTGGGCCACATTGTCGATGTCATTGGTGACCCGGCTGAGCACCTCGCCCCGCTTGGCCCGGTCGAAGTACGACAGCGGCAGCCGCTCCAGCTTCGTCTGGACGTCCTCCCGCATCCGGTAGACGGCCCGGTTGATCACCTTGATCGAACAACGGGTCGCCACCAGCGCCAGCAGCCCCGAGAGCAGGAACAGCACCAGCGCCACCAGCAGCACCTGACCCACCGCGGTGAAGTCGATGCCCTGCCCCGGGGTGAAGTCCACCCCCGACAGCATGTCCGCGAGCCCGTCGTCGCCCTTCGCCCGCAGCTCGGCGATCACCCCGGCCTTGTCGTCGCCCGACACGCTCCGGCCGACGACCCCGGCGAAGACCAGGTCGGTGGCCCGCCCCAGCACCCACGGCCCGACCACCGACAGCGCCACGCTCAGTACCGCGGCGCCCAGCATCGTCCACAGCAGGGCCCGGTCCGGCGCGAGCTGCCGCAGCAGCCGCCGTCCCGACCCCTTGAAGTCCATCGACCGCTCCGCCGAGCCGGCCGTCATCATGCGTGGCCCGCTCATACCGCCTCGGCCTCCGTCAGCTGGGAGAGGACGATCTCCCGGTAGGTGTCGTCGTGCGCCATCAGTTCCTCATGGGTGCCGGTCCCCACCACCCGGCCCTCGTCGAGGACGACGATCCGGTCGGCGTCCCGGATCGTCGCCACCCGCTGGGCCACGATCACCACCGTCGCGTCCGAGGTCTCCGCCGAGAGCGCCGCGCGCAGCGCCGCGTCCGTCGCGTAGTCCAGAGCCGAGAACGAGTCGTCGAAGAGATAGATCTCCGGCCGCTGGACCAGGGTCCTGGCGATCGCCAGCCGCTGCCGCTGCCCGCCGGAGACATTGGTGCCGCCCTGGGCGATCGGCGCGTCGAGTCCGGCGTCCAGTTCCCGGACGAAATCGGCGGCCTGCGCCACCTCCAGGGCCCGCCACAGCTCCTCGTCGGTGGCGTCGGGGCGGCCGTACCGCAGATTGGTCGCGATCGTGCCGGAGAAGAGGTACGGCTTCTGCGGCACCAGGCCCACCGTTCTGGCGGTCAGCGCCGGATCGAGCGACCGGACGTCCGCCCCGTCCACCAGGACGGTGCCGCCGGTGGCGTCGAAGAGCCGGGGGACCAGCCCCAGCAGGGTCGACTTGCCGCTGCCGGTGGAGCCGATGACGGCCGTGGTCTCCCCGGGCCGGGCGGTGAGGGAGACGCCCCGCAGCACCGGCTCCTCGGCGCCCGGATAACGGAACTCGACGTCCCGCAGCTCCAATTGCCCGTGCCGGTCCAGTTCACGGACCGGCTCCACGGGCGGCGCCACGCTCGACGAGGTGCCCAGCACCTCCTCGATCCGCTCGGCGCAGACCTCGGCCCTGGGCACCATCATGAACATGAAGGTGGCCATCATCACGGCCATCACGATCTGCATCAGATAGGCCAGGAAGGCGGTCAGCGCCCCGATCTCCAGCTCCCCGCTGTCGATCCGGTGGGCGCCGAACCAGACCACGGCGACCGACGACACATTGACCACGGTCAGCACGGTCGGGAACATCAGCGCCATCAGCCGCCCGGTGGCCAGCGACACATCGGTCAGCCCGGTATTGGCCGCCCGGAACCGCTCCCGCTCGTAGGCGTCCTTCACGAAGGCCCGGATCACCCGGTTGCCGGTGATCTGCTCGCGCAGTACCCGGTTCACCGTGTCCAGCCGCTCCTGCATCGTCCGGAACAGCGGGCGCATCAGGATCACGATCACCGTGACGGAGATCCCGAGCACCGGGACGACCGCCAGCAGTACCGAGGAGAGCGTGACATCCAGCCAGAGCGCCATCACGATGCCGCCGACGCACATGATCGGCGCCGAGACCATCAGGGTGAACGCCATCAGAACCAGCGTCTGCACCTGCTGGACGTCATTGGTGGTCCGGGTGATCAGCGACGGGGCGCCGAACCGGCCGACCTCCCGGGCGGAGAAGCTCTGCACCCGGTCGAAGACGGCCGCCCGTACGTCCCGGCCGAGGGCGGCGGCCGTCCGGGCGCCGTAGAACACGGCGCCGATGCTGCAGACCACCTGCGCCAGGCTGATGGCGAGCATCACCGCGCCGAGCCGGAGCACCGTACCGGTGTCCCCCTCGACCACACCGTCGTCGATGATGTCGGCGTTCAGGGTGGGCAGATAGAGCGTGGCGCTGGTCTGCAGCAGTTGCAGCAGGACCAGCAGGGCGATCGTTCGTTTGTACGGACGCAGATGGGTCCGCAGCAGTCGTATCAGCACGCGCGGTCTCTCGGGTCGGCAAGGGGACTGTCCCGGGGGCTGCGAGCAGCATGGAACCTCGACCCGACTCGAGGTCAAGACGGTCAAGACGGTTCGGTACCGGCGACGCCCCGGTCCATCTTGCGCCACCGCGCCGCCGAACCCCAGGCGATTTTCCTCAAGGCCAGGTCAAGGCCGTCCCCGCGCCCGGCCCGGCTCGGGACGGCCACTCCTGGACCGGTGTCCGACCGTGTCCGGCCCGGCCGCGCACCCGGCACGGCACGCGCCGTCCGTACGGCCCCGGACCGGTTCCGGGGCCGTCGCGGCGCTACGGCACCAGCCCGCCGAGCCCCAGATTGGCCGGACCCTGACTGTCGACGGCGTACGTCACCGCCGCACCGTTCCCGCCCAGGCCGGTCCCGCCCCCGGTGGGCGCAGCCGGGAACGCCCCCGGGTGGAGCTGGTCGCGGGTCGCCCCGTACTGCTGGCGCACCGCCTGCCCCACCGCCGCGTCCTCGCCCGGCTCCAGTACCTCCAGCGCCGCGGGCCGCCAGGCGGGCGGAGCGGCGGGTGAGAGGGTCCCCCGGGACACCCCGAGCGCCCACGCCGCCTGCCGGGCGGCGCCGATCGCCGCGTAGTCGGCGGGCTGCGGCACGACGACCTGCGCGCCCAGGATCGCGGGCGCGGCGGCCCGTACCGCGGGCAGGTCGGCGCTGGCGCCCAGCAGGAAGACCCGGCGTACCTGCACACCCCGGGCCCGCAGCACGTCCATCGCGTCGGCGAGGGAGCAGAGCATGCCCTCGAAGGCGGCGCGCGCCAGGTGCTCGGGCCGCATCGACTCCCGGCGCAGCCCGCTGAGGGTGCCCGCGGCATGCGGCAGCTCCGGGGTCCGCTCGCCCTCCAGATACGGCAGCAGCACCAGGCCGGAGGCGCCCGGCGTGGACTTCATCGCGAGATCGGAGAGGGTGCCCAGATCCTCGACGCCGAGCATTTCGGCGGTGCCGCGCAGGGCCCGTACCGCGTTGAGGGTGTGGATCACGGGGAGGTGCATCCCGGTGGCGTCGGCGTACGAGGTGATCATCCCGGCCGGATCGGCCAGGGCCTCGTGGTGTACGGCCATCACCGACCCCGAGGCGCCGAGGGAGACCACGGCGTCGCCCACGCCCACACCGAGACCGAAGGCGGCGGCCATCGTCTCGCCGGTTCCGGCGGAGATCAGCAGCCCCTCGGGGGTGGTGCCCGCGGTGTCGGCGGGGCCGAGTACCTCGGGGAGTCCGCAGGGATGGCCCAGCGCCAGCTCGACCAGATCGGAGCGGTATGTTCCGGTCGCCGCCGACCACCAGCCGGTGGCGGAGGCCCCGCCCCGGTCCGTGGTCCGCCGCTCGGGCCGCCCCAGCAGCTGCCACACCAGCCAGTCGTGCGGCTGGAGCAGGCCCGCGATCCGCCGCGCGGCCTCCGGCTCGTGCTGCGCCAGCCAGCGCAGCCGGGACACCGGCGAGGCCGCCTGCGGTACGGAGCCCACGGCCTCGGTCCACGCGTGGCGGCCCCCGAGCGCGTCGATCAGCTCGGCCGCGGCGACCTGGGCCCGCCGGTCGTTCCCCACCAGCGCCGGACGCACCGGGGCGCCCTGCTGGTCGAGCGGGACCAGGCCCTGCTGTTGTGCCGAGACCCCGATGGCCTGGACGCCTTCCAGCAGTCCGCCGGCCGCGGCCTCGCCGAGCGAGAGCAGCCACGCCTGTGGATCGACGTCGGTGGCCTTGGGATCGGCGGGGTGCTGGGCGTACCCCTGACGCACCACGGTGCCCGTGTCCGCGTCACAGACGACGACACGGCTGAAGGCGGACGAGCTGTCCAATCCGGCGACTATCCCCATGGGGGAGGATTCTGCCGCACCGGCCGGCCCGTACCACCACCCGCCACCGGATCCCGGCCGCGCGGGCCCCCTTAGGTGTTGCTGGTGCCCCAGTCGTCCTCGGCGCCCTGGCCGCGCTCCCGCAGGGACCGCACCCGCTCGGCCACCGACTCCGGCAGCCGGTCCCCGACCTTGTCGCTCACCACATGCAGGGTCTTGCCCGCCAGCCGCCGGCCGTTCTGGGCGGCGGACTCGGCGGCATTGCGCACGGCCGGGTTCTGCGACACCTCCCGGACCGACTTCCGCAGCTGCTCGTAGCGCTCGCGGCCGGCCCGCGCGCCGAGCACGTAGCCGACGCCCAGCCCGACGGCGAACGTGAGCTTGTACCGCATCGCTCTGCTCCCTTCCCTGATGTACGCCCGGTCCCCGCCCGCCTACCCGGACCGGGCCGTGATCACCCGGGACCATACCGATTGGCGGAGCACCCCCCTGCTTGCGCTAATGTATGTGTCGCAGCGAGCACACGCCCTCCGGGAAGCCTCCGGTAGGTACGTTCGGTGCACACGCAGCAATCCCCTGTAGCTCAATTGGCAGAGCAGCCGGCTGTTAACCGGCAGGTTACTGGTTCGAGTCCAGTCGGGGGAGCGCAATCCCCTGTAGCTCAATTGGCAGAGCATTCGGCTGTTAACCGGAGGGTTGCTGGTTCGAGTCCAGCCGGGGGAGCGTCAAGCGCAGAGGACCCGTCATGGGTCCTTTTCGCGTTTCCGGACCGGTCCGCCGGATCCTTCTTCCTTGTCCCGGCGAGGTGTTGGAGGAGAGTGCTCCCGAGAACCCCGTGATTTCCACTACCGCGGGGAACCGCGCAGGCCGCGGCGTAGTCTTCACCTGCGGGCAGAGCCGACCATCCGAGGCAGCAGATCGTATGACCGGCTATGCTGCGGCAGACGGCGCGCACATTTGTGCGCGACGCGCCGTTAGGGGCGGTAGCTCAGCCGGTTAGAGCAGCGGACTCATAATCCGTCGGCCGTGGGTTCGAGTCCCACCCGCCCCACCTTCGGGACGGTTACAGAACCGTTCCGACCTGGAGGGACACCACAACAGGGGACCGCCGTGCGGCGGGCCCCTGTTTGCGTTCCCCGGGTTATCTCAGATCGATCATGCGGGTCGGCTGGCCTGTCGTCCGGGCGATGGTTTCGAAGTCCCGGTCGTAGTGGAGCAGCGTCAGGCCCGACTGCTCGGCAACAGCCGCGATGAGCAGATCCACGGGCCCGGCACTTCGGTGCTCGCCCTTGGCGGTCAGTTCTTCCTGGACGACCCGGGCCCGGCGGTAGATGCCGTCCGGGACCGGGCACCAGGCGAGTTGATCCAGTTGTCGCCTGATCCTGATCCTGTCCTCGGCGGACCGGGCGGAGTACATCACTTCCAGTTCGGTCAGATCGCAGAGGGCGACCAGCCCTGCGGCGATCCGGCGATCCCAGGTTTCGGTGCACCTGCGCAGCAGGACCCTGGCGAGCGCCGAGGTGTCGATCAGATAGTCGGTGACGCTCATGAACCGTACTGTCCTCGATAGCGGCGCTTGTCGAGGAGGAGCTCCGCGTCCAGGGCGCCGTCCTCCACGAGGTCCTGGAGTTCGTGCAGCGCGCGGAGTCGCCGGTTGCGTTCGACGATCTCGCGCAGGGCTGTGTTGACTGTGTCGCGCTTGGTCGTCGTGCCGAGCTCCTCGGCTGCTGCCGCGAGGGCTTCGTCATCAAGGTCGATAACGGTTCTGCTCATGGCGACCCACCTCCGTATACATAGCGTCGTATATCAAGATACCAAGTTTTATGTATATCAGGTGGGCTGGTACGCGACGCCCGGGAGTGGCCGGGCGTCGCGGGTGCCGTGTCCGGGGCGGTCAGGGCGTGACGGTGAAGCCCCGCTTGGTGCCGAGGGCGCGCAGTGACCGCTGGCCGGGGATGCCGTCCGCGTCGGTGCCGGAGTAGCCGAGGCCGCGCTGCCAGGCGGCGTACGCCTTCTTGGTGGCGGTGCCGTAGTGGCCGTCGGCGAGGGAGGCGGTGAGCAGGCCCTCCTTGACCAGGGCCTGCTCCACGATCTTCACCCCGGGATACGAGACGGGGGCGCCCGGCCTGGAGGGGTCCCGGCGGGCGGCGGCGACGATCTTCGAGAGGTCGACCACGGGTGCGGTGGGCGGGGTCGGCGGCTTGGGCTTGGGCTTCGGGTCGGGGTTGGGCGCGGGGCGTTCGGCGAGCCGGGCCGCGACCCGCTCGCGCAGATCGGGCATGGTGAAGCCGCGGGGGTCGGACTTGTCGTCGGACCATTCGAGATGGCCGATCACCGACTTCGCCGACCAGCCGTGGATCCGGCAGAGTGCGGTCGCGGCCCGTTCGATCGCGTCGAGCTGGGCGGCGGGCCAGGGGTCCTTGCCGTCGCCGAGGTTCTCGCACTCGAATCCGTAGAAGTGGCGGTTGCCGTCGATGCCGTCGGCGTTGCCCTTGGTGGGGGCGGGGGGCCTGCTGCCGTACGACTCGGCCGTGACGGCCGCCAGGACGGCGGGGTCGCCGCCGCCCGCGTGGTTGGTCCGGCCCCAGCCGATCAGATGGACCGTGCCGTCCTTGGTGATCACGGCATGGCACAGCGGGCCCGGCAGTCCGCTGTAGCCGTCGCGGCAGATACGGACGGGGTCGGCGGGTCGTTTGGTGACGGTGTGGTGGATCACGACACCGTTCACCGGCCCCCAGGGGCGGCCGGCTCCGGTCCTGGTGTGGTTCTGCCAATCGCCGACCTCGGCGACCTCCACCCCCTCTGCGCGGAGGGCGGCCTCGAACTGAGCGGCGGTCATCGGTGTTGCCATCGGCGTATCTCCAGTGGTGCGGGGGCGCTGATTTATGCGGCTGAACCGCAGAGTCGTTCATGTCAGCAGTAGAAATAGGAAACTTGAGGGCTGAAATCCCCTGAAGAGATGAATTGCGGGCTAAATGCTGGTGTGCACGCCCCCGGTTGGCGCCCCTTATGCGCCGATCACCGTGATCGCCGGGTTGGGCGGGGCGGCCGGGGCGGTCGAGTCGGGTGGGGGCGGGTGAGGCCGAGGGCGCGGCCGTGGTGGCGTCCGCCGCAGGCAGAGAGCCCCCGCCCCGACGGCGAGACCTAAGATTTCGGCCATGGCTGAAATTGAACTTCCGGATGAGCTGGTGGAACTGGAGACCCGGGCATGGGCGGAGATCCGCGAGGGGCGGCTGACCCTGGAGACCGCCGGGGCCGTACAGGCGGCGATCACCGCATACGCGGGGGAGACCGGCGAGAGCCGGTACGAGGTGGAGAAGCAGCTCAAGGCGCGGGTTCGCGGAGGCGGCGAGTCGGCTTGAGGGGGCGGGCGGCGGGCCGTACTGCCGGGTGTCGGTGCGTCGACGGCCGGGCGCGCGGTTCGTGAACGGGTGAAGGCCCCGACCGGAGGGGATGGGTCGGGGCCTTCATGGCGGAATCCACGCGCGCCCGCGAGGTGCGCGCAGTTCGAGTCTCTGCCCGGTCGCGGGGTTGGTCAAGCGCCTATCGGGCCACAGTGGACACACCATTTGCATATGCGGTCCGAGCGGTCTTATCGCCTTGCTTATGCAAGCTGGAGGCGCATATCTTGACGCATATGCACTCCTATACGATCGGCCGGGCCGCGCGGCTGCTGGGGGTCAGCCCCGACACCGTCCGCCGCTGGGCCGACGCGGGCCGGGTCGCCACCCACCGCGACGACGCCGGGCGGCGCCTGATCGACGGCCGCGATCTGGCCGCGTTCTCCGTCGAGCTGGCCCAGGGCGGCGACGGCGGCGACGAGGAGCCCTCGTACACCTCCGCCCGTAACGCCTTCCCCGGCATCGTCACCGCCGTGAAGCTCGGCGATATCGCCGCGCAGGTCGAGATCCAGGCCGGACCGCACCGGCTGGTCTCCCTGCTCACCAGGGAGGCGGTGGAGGAACTGGGTCTTGAGGTCGGGATGGAGGCGACCGCCCGGGTGAAGTCGACCAGTGTCCATATCGACCGGCCCTGACGCGGCCGGTCGTCGCCCTCGCCCTCGCGTGTGCGCCGCTTCGTGCGGCCTGCTCCGCGCCCGCCCGTCCCCGTGAAGGAGCCGTACCCGATGGCATCCGTACCGACCTCCGTGCCGCCCTCCGCCCGGCGGCGTCCGGCCCGGCGCGCCGTACTCGCCCTGGCCGCCGTCGCCCTGCTCGTTCCCCTCGCCGCCTGCGGCGACGACCAGGAGAAGTCCGGGGCCGGATCCGGAGCCGGTAAGCCGCCGAAGGCCGAGCTGACCGTACTGGCCGCCGCTTCGCTCACGGACGTCTTCAAGACGGCGGGCGCCGCGTACGAGAAGGCCCACCCCGGGACACGGATCACCTTCTCCTTCGCCGGATCCCAGGAACTCGCCGCCCAGGTCCGCCAGGGCGCCCCCGCCGACGCCCTGGTCACCGCCGACACCAAGACCATGGACGGGTTGAAGGGCGAGACCGGTACACCCGTCGTGATCGCCAAGAACCGGCTGGTGATCGCCGTCGAGGAGGGCAACCCCCGGCGCGTCGACACCTTGGAGGATCTCGCCGACCCCGGGCTGAAGGTGGTGCTCGCCGCGCCCGAGGTCCCCGTAGGCCGCTACAGCCGGAAGATCCTCGACGCCCAGGACATCACCGTGAAGCCGGTCTCCCTGGAGCCCAACGTCCGGGCCGTACTGACCAAGGTCGAACTCGGCGAGGCCGACGCGGGCCTCGTCTACCGTACGGACGCCGCCACCGCGCCCGACGAGGTCGACGCGGTCGAGATCCCCGACGACCGGAACGCCGTCGCCCAGTACCCGGCCGCCACCCTGAAGACCACGGACAACGAGGCGGCGGCGAAGGCGTTCGTCGACTGGCTCGCCGGCCCCGAGGCACGGAAGATCCTGCTCGACGCGGGCTTCCAGCGGCCGTGAGCGGCAAGCCGTAAGCCATGGGCATCGAGTCATGAGCCGTAAGCCCCGCAACGCTCCGGCGGAGACCGTTCCGGCGGAGACGGGGCCGTCGGTCCGGAGGCCGTACGGCAGACCACCGCGCGGCCCCCGGACCGGCGTCCCGGTCGCCCTCGCCGTACCCGCCCTGATCGCCGTCGCGTTTCTGCTGCTGCCGCTCCTCGGCATCCTCGCCCGTACCGAATGGTCCGACCTCGGCACCCACCTCACCAGCCCCGGCGTCACCGAAGCCCTCGGCCTCTCCCTCCTCGTCTCCTTCTGGGCGCTCGGCCTCTCCCTGCTGCTGGGCGTACCGCTGGCCTGGCTGCTGGCCCGTACCGACTTCCCCGGCAAGGCGCTGGTCCGCACCCTCGTACTGCTGCCGATGGTGCTGCCGCCGACCGTGGGCGGCGTCGCCCTCCTCCTCGGCTTCGGCCGGCGCGGACTGCTCGGCCCCTGGCTGGAGGAGACCTTCGGCGTCACCCTGCCCTTCCACACCTCCGGGGCGGTCGTCGCGGCGACGTTCGTGGCGATGCCGTTCCTCGTCATCAGCCTCGAAGGCGCGCTCAACGGGCTGCGCCCCGAGTACGAGGAGACCGCGGCGTCCCTCGGGGCCTCCCCGCTCCGGGTGTTCCGAACCGTCACCCTCCCGATGGTCGCCCCCGGGCTGCTCGCGGGCGCGGCGCTGACCTGGGCGCGGGCGCTCGGCGAATTCGGCGCGACGATCACCTTCGCGGGAAATCTGCCCGGCGTCACCCAGACCCTGCCGCTCCACGTCTATCTGCTGCTCCAGAACGAACCGGCCGCCGCGACCTCGGTCTCCCTGCTGCTGCTCGCGATCGCCATGGCCGTACTGATCGCCCTGCGGGGGCGGTGGACCGGGGGCGGGAGTACGGGCGCGACCCGGGACGCGGGCGCGGAGCGCACGGCACCAGCGGTGGACGCCGACGACTCCGGGAGCACCGGGGCCCCGGTCGGCGACGGGGGAGGCGCCGGGGGTGGCCGATGGGCCCTGAACGCCGAGGTCACCGGCTTCACCCAGGTCACCCTCGACGCGGCCCCCGGCACCACGATCGCCGTCGTCGGCCCCAACGGCGCCGGGAAGACCACCCTGCTCCGGGCCCTCCTCGGCCTCACCCCGCGCGCCCATGCCGCACTCCGCCTCGGCGACGACGATGTCACCGACCGGCCGCCGCACCGGCGCGAAGTCGCCTGGGTCCCCCAGAACGGTGCGCTCTTCCCGCACCTCAGCGCCCTCGCGAACACGGCCTACGGGCTCCGCGCCCGAGGCGTCCCCCGAGCCGAGGCCCGCCGTACCGCCCGCGCCTGGCTCGACCGCCTCGGCGTGGGCCGGCTCGCGCACCGCAGACCCGCCCAGCTCTCCGGCGGTCAGGCCCAGCGCGTCGCCCTCGCCCGCGCGCTGGCCCCCGGCCCCCGGCTCCTCCTCCTCGACGAACCCCTGGCGGCGCTCGACCAGTCCACCCGCGCCCGGGTACGCCACACCCTCCGCCGCCACCTCGACGGCTTCGGCGGCGTCTGCCTGATCGTCACCCACGACCCGGTCGAGGCGGTCTCCCTCGCGGACCGGGTCCTCGTCCTGGAAGCGGGCGAACCCCGTCAGTACGCCCCGCCCGCCGAGGTCACCCGCCACCCGCGTTCCCCGTGGATCGCCCGCATGCTGGGCCGCAACGCCTGGCCGGGCACGACGACTCCGATGGGCACGATCGCCCTCCACGACGGCGGCCACCTCGTAGTCCCCGACCCGCCGCCCCCCGGCACGGAGGTCCTCGCGGTGATCGCCCCGGAGGCGGTCGCCCTCCACCGCGACGAACCCACGGGCAGCCCGCGCAACGTCCGCCCCGGCACGATCCGCGAGATCACCGCGTCGGGTGGCCGCCTCCGAGTCCTGGTGACCACCCCAGGCGCCCCGGACCTGATCGCCGAGATCACCCCGGAGGCGGCGACGGAACTGTCCCTGACGGACGGGGCCGAGGTCTGGACGAGCGTGAAGGCGACGGAGGTTCTGACGGTGGTCCTCTGAGGGACGCCTGGTGTGGGGTTGCCTGTGCCCAGGCGGGGTCTTCGCGCCTCAGGCGCCGGCGGGGCTGTTGAAGTTGTGACCGTTGCTCCAGCGGTATGCGGGCGGTCTTGTGCAGTGTCGGGAGGGTCGGTGGCCTCCGGGCTCACCTCCTCACGGACGGCGGAAGTGGGGCACCTGTTTAGGAGACCCGTCTCTTATCCGCCGTCCTCCCCCAAAGCTGCCTTTGGGGGGACCCCCAGGGGGCGACCCCGCCCCCCCGACCACGCCGACTGCACTTGTCCCCTGGGGCTGGAGCCCGTCCCGGGGAGGGGATACTGCCGCCTGATGTCGCTGGTCCGCCCGCTGCCCGGTGACGGGTTGCCCTCCTGAACGCCTTCGTAGCGAGACGGCCCCCATTTTCAGGGGTGGTGTTCTTTTCAGGGGCGGTGCTGGGGGAGAGCATTTAGGGGCGCGAGGAACTGCGCGACAAGCCACCCACGGTCCGCAGACCGCGAACAAGAATCAGTCGCCGGGCGCGGCCCGGGTTTTCAGGAGCAGAGTTGTCCACGGGGGGATGGCCCCTCCGGCCGCGGAGGAGATCGGGCCCGGAACTGCTGCTCCCCGCGCATGGCGGGGATGTCACCAGGGGTATGTCACCCCCGACGAGCCGCCCCCTCGGGCCACAGCACGTCCACTGGAGTTCCAGCCGAGCGCGCCGCCACCACGGTGTCGGCGGTGCCGCCACCCTTGCCGGAAGGCGGGGTGCCGTCCCAGACGGCGACGAGTCGGTCCGCTCGGGCAAGCAGTTCGTGGTTGGCCGCTTCGTAGGCCGCACGGTTCGCGGTGTCGTACGGCATCACCACCACCTCGGCTGCCGCTGAGTGCAGCCGGTCGAAGTGATCGGCGCGCTCGGGCTTCACCTTCGCTTGCCGATAGTCCCCGGACGGGACGACGACCACGAGCCGTCCGCCCGCGTCCAGTACGGCCTCGGCGAAAATGGCGTCGGCTCCGGCGGCGATGCACGACACCCCGGTGACATCGGACCCGTATCCGGCGAGCAGATCGTCCAGGGCGGCGCGGACGAGCGGGATCGTCCCGTCGCTCAGGTCCATGTGGCCGGTCACTGCGATGGTCACCATGGCGGTTCGCCCCTCTCAGGTTGCTGGCAGTCGTACCGTGTCGGGCCTACTTCAGTGGCAGGTCGGCGAGCATCACGGCGTACAGCGGAGAGTCCGGGAAGGGCTGGCGCTCGCCGATCTTTCGGAAGCCCCAGGACTCGTACAGTGCCTGGACCCGGGGGTGCTCGACATCGACGAGCAAGACGGCCAGATGCTCCGGCCGGTCCTCCAGCAAGGCGAGGGAGAGGGCTTTCGCCACACCCTGCCTCCGCTTCGCCGGGTGGACGGCCAACTCGGAGTACGCGAAGGTCAGGGACTTCTCCGGGGCCTCTTCGAGGTACTCGCGCCACCGCTCCCGGCCGTCGGGCGCCGGTGCTCCATAGGCGAAGCCGACGGGTTGATCGCCGTCGTACGCGATGACACAGGCGAAGTCGGGATGGCGACCCCAGTGGTCGATGAACCAGGGGAACTTCTTCTTGAAGTCGTCGTCCCGGTCGGGGCCTGCCGCTGCGGCGTGCAGATCGATGATCGTCCGGCGGATGTCGGCCAAGTCGTCGGTCCCGAAGTGGCGGAAGTCCAGCCCGGCAGTCACAATCTGCTCCATTCGGATCGGTAGCGGTCGCCCCACTCACGGCTGATCGAGGCGTCCGGCCCAAGGGTGATCAGGTCCCGGTAGAAGTCGCCCAGGAGGAGACGCATCCGTCCGGGGATCGGGTGCCCGGACATGAGGGAGAACACGGCGGTTGCTGTCGCGCACGCCTGATCGACGTCGCCTTGGTGGAGCTGGGCCAGCGCGAGGCGCGTCGTCGCGAGGGCCCGGTTTCTGCGGAACTCGTTCGGGATCATGGCCATGGCTTGGTGCGAGGCGGCTTCTGCTTGGGGAAAGTCCCCGATGCGATCCCGGACGATGGATGTGAGGCCCATCAGCTCCCCCGGCCCGTAGAAGGCGATCCACGAGGGAATGGGTTCGGTGGTGTCCGCCTTGCTCAGGGCCTCCTGAGCGTGGCCCAGGGACCGCAAGGCGGCCTGCCGGTCGCCGAGGGTGGCGTGGCCGACGGCGGTCCGGGCATGGGCCAGTGACCCGAAGAACGGGGATCGCCGGGCGATGGTGGTCCCCTGCGCGGCGTAGGCGGCGTCGACGGCTTCGGCGTACTGCTCCTGGTGGTTGGCGAGTATCGCGTACAGGTTCCACACCTGGAGTTCGGCGACGGAGTCCTGGGCCATCCCGGCCATACGCAGGGCGTGACCCAGGAGGTCGGAGGCACGGTCCAACTGCCGGGCGTCGATGGCGCTCCACGCGGCGGTGGCTGTGTAGTCGGCCGCCACGGAGAAGAGTCGGAGCCGGATGCGCTGGGTGGCGCCCTGCTTCTGTTTGGCCAGGGCCTCGGCTGCCCCGGCGAGGGCGGCGCGCTCCAGACCTTCGTGGCCGCCTCGGGAGCGGTCGACTGCCATGAGGGTGTCCAGGCCGGAGCGGAGGCGGATGACGTCGGAGGTGCCGACCTGCGGCGGGGCGCCGACGAAGGGGGTGGTTACCGAGGCTGTTGTTCCAGTGGCGGCGGCGAGGAAGGTCCTGCGGTCCACAGGGTCCTCCGGGGGAGTAGAGGAGTGCCTTCGTCCCGCCGGTGGGCTGAATCCCAGATCCTCGGCGGTACATCTGAATGCTGCCTCAAGAGCCTGACGCTGTCTCTGATGAGGCCATCTCGATTTCCCGGTAAGCCAGTTGCGGACCGTGCGGTCTCCCACGGTGCCGTCATGGCCCCGTGCTCGCAGGTACTCGTTTACCGCGTCGGCTAACTCACCTTGAGTGAAGCCGAACTCATGCATCGCGTCGGCGAGCATCCGGTTGCCATTCACCTACTCACCGTAGCGGGCAAGTTGGTGGCGAGCGGCGGCCCGCCGAGTTTTCCGGTTCCCCGGGAGCGCGCCCATCGCGAATTTCCTCCAGTTCGCAGACGGCCGGTCGTTGACTGAAGCGTCGCCACACCACAGCTTCGGACGACTGGAGACAGAGTGACCGCCGATCGCCTACCGCCCCTGCCTACAGTCGCGCTTGGGGTGGTGTCGCATCAACAGATGGTGCTTCTGGTTCGTCGCCGGGTTGTCGAGGGCCGGTTGGCGTGGCAGTTCCCTGGCGGGGTGCTGTTGGACGGTGAGCTGCCGGAGGCCGGTGCTGTGCGGGAGACGCTGGAGGAGACGGGTGTCTCCGTCGCCCCGGCGATCGGCCGGGTTCCGGTGATCGGTAGGCGTACTCATCCCGACACCGGATGCCCGCTCGTCTACGTCGCCTGCGACTACCTGTCCGGTGAGCCGTATGTCGCAGCTCCGCGCGAGGTGACGCACAGTGCCTGGGTTCCGCATGACGCGATCCAACAGTTCATCCCACAGGGCGTCTTCGCCCCGGTTTTGGCGTATCTCCACGGCCGGGAGGTGCTGCCGGTCCGGCTGGCCGAGGTGACGGCGGATGTCGGTCTCGCGCGGAAGATCGCGCGCGGCGGGCGTCTGCACGGGCCGTTCGTCGCGGCGCTTCGGGGGCGGCTGCGCGGGTACGTCGAAGTGCTGGCGGACCCGGCGGAGCGGTACGGCCGCGGCCTGCCGGAGGGGCAGCACCGGGAGGTGGTGCTGGGGACGGTCCGGTACGCGCGGCAGGTCGCGGGGGCCGGGGATGGTGAGGGCGATCCGGAGGCGACGCTGATCCTGCTGGCCAGGAGCGCGGACGATCTGGCCCGGTACGCGGCGACGGCCCGGGGGACGCGGTGACCGGTGACGGCGCGGCGGTGGGTGTCGCGTTGTGGTCGGTGGTCCTGGCGGGGCTCGCGGCGGTGACCGTCGTGGCCCGGGTGGATCTTGGCGAGGACCGGCCCGACGCCGGGTCGTACAGCACGGCGGATACCGACCCGAGCCCGGGATATACGAGTAGCCCGGCTGAAGAGGAGTCGACGTAATGCGTGGCAATGATGAGAACCTCCCCGCAGGCCCGGCATCGGCCGGGCTGGATCCGTCGCCGCCCTCAGCGGACGAGCGGGCATGGCGACCGTGCCGGTGCGGGCAGCCGGTCTGCCCCGACCGGCCCCGTACCCGGGCCGAGCAGTGCCAGCGGTGCACGGCCCCGGTCGAGGGGACGGACGAGCGCCGGATCGACGTGGACTCGATGTCCGGCGCACACGCACCGATGTACCTGTGCACGAGCTGCATGCCACCTCGATAGGCCACCGCATCGGCCGCCGCCCCGGCCCGTACGCGGGAAGGTATGTCCACCCAGCCCCCGGTATCGTCATTGCTCCGCGTTGGGAGAGGGGGCAGGGTGGGTGATGTGAGGTACGACAGGGGCGAGTTGATGAGTTTTTGGCGCGCTTCGCCGGATATGCCGGACTCGGTGAAAGTTACTCAGAACCGCTTCCCGCGCAGATAAAGCAGCAGGTCAGGAAGTCTGCTCCCCGCGCACGCGGGGATGGTCCCCGGCGGCGCATCCCCGCGAAGACCTCCTCGCGCTGCTCCCCGCGCACGCGGGGATGGTCCCCGGGCCCGGCTGGGGGTCTTTGTACTGGTGGGCTGCTCCCCGCGCACGCGGGGATGGTCCCCTGCGGAGATCGAGAGCATCGCAACACAGAGTCTGCTCCCCGCGCACGCGGGGATGGTCCCGTCCCCGACGGCTCCGGCCGGGGCCGCGTCACCTGCTCCCCGCGCACGCGGGGATGGTCCCAGCATCGAGCGGCGGGTGACCGGGGTCGCCTCCTGCTCCCCGCGCACGTGGGGATGGTCCCAGCTTGTGGATGGGGGCGGAGGCGGAGCTGTTCTGCTCCCCGCGCGCGGGGATGTCCGCCACCACCGCGCCGAGCCCAGGCCCTCCCGCCCCGCAGCCCACCCCAACGCCAGCAAATCGGCTGGTCATCATCAACCGTTCCGGAACATGATCACCGCATGGACACTCGATTTCTCGGGATCGCCGAGTTGGACCGGACCCCGGACGTGGCCGTTGTCGTCGATGTGATGCGGGCCTTCACCGTGGCCGCCTGGGCCTTTGGGCAGGGGGCCGAGAAGGTCGTGCTCGCCGAGTCCCTTGGCGACGTTCTCGCGCTCAAGGCGCGGCATCCCGACTGGGTGGCGATCAAGGACGGTCCGGCCGCCGACGGGTTCGATGCCGTGAATTCGCCTGCCCTGCTGCGGTCGGTCCGGCTCGACGGGCGGACCGTCGTGCAGAAGACCACGGCCGGGACCGTCGGGGCGCTCGCGGTCAGGGACGCGTCGTTGGTGCTCTGTGCGAGTTTTGTGGTGGCGGGGGCGACCGCCCGGCTGTTGCGGGCACAGACACAAGGTGAGGTCACCTTTGTCGTGACCGGTGAGGGCGGGCGGGCCGAGGAGGATGTGGCTTGTGCCGAGTACATCGCTCGCCGGGTCGTCGAGCCGTCCGTGGACGCCGCCGGGTTTCTTCGGCGGGCCGAGGCTTCGCGGGCCGCAGGGGAGTTGGCGGCGGGGATACGGGAGGGCTCGCACCCCGATGACGTAGGGCTCTGTCTCGAACTCGACCGGTTTCCGTTCGCCATGGTGGCCGCGCCGGAGGGGCCGCTCATGGTGCTGCGGCCGTACGCCGTGGCCGAAGAGCAGGGGCCGGGGCGCGGGAAAAGGCCGTGAAGGGCGGCGCGGGCGGCTGTTACGGTGCGGCGGTGACAGTGATCAGAGAATTCCAGGTCACCTTCGACTGCGCGGAGCCCGAGCGGCTCGGTCTCTTCTGGTGCGATGTGCTGGGGTATACCGCGCCGCCCCCGAAGGGGTTCGACAGCTGGGACGACTTCAACGCCTCCCGCGCCCCCGAGGACCGTGGCGGGGCGTTTGCCTGTGAGGATCCGTCGGGGGTCGGGCCGCGGCTCTTCTTCCAGCGCGTGCCCGAGGGGAAGGTCGTCAAGAACCGGGTGCACCTCGACGTCCGGGTCGGTACGGGGCTCGTAGGGAAGGAGCGGCTGGCCGCTCTCGAAGCCGAGTGCGCGCGGCTGGTGCCGCTCGGCGCCGTACGCGAGCGGCTGCTCTACGACGGTGGCGACGACGCGTGCATCGTGATGCGGGACATCGAGGGCAACGAGTTCTGCCTCGACTGAGCGGGGTGAAGGGTCCACCCCCACCCCGCCCGGGTCGCGTCAGACTTCCAGCGCCCGCTTCATCACCTTGCCCATGTCGTTGCGCGGCAGCGCGTCCAGATAGCGGATCACTCGCGGGCGCTTGTGCGGTGCGAGTTCCGCCGCCACATGGGCCGTCAGTTCGTCGGGGGTGGGGCGGGTGTCGGGGTTCGCCGGGACGATCCAGGCGACCACCCGTTCCCCGAGGTCCGGGTCCGGTTCGCCGGTCACCGCCGCCTCGCGGACTCCGGGATGGTCCAGGAGTACGTTCTCGATCTCCCCGGCGCCGATCTTGTAGCCGCCGCTCTTGATCAGATCGGTGGCGCGGCGCCCCACGATCCGTACCGAGCCGTCCGCGTCCCGGACCGCCATGTCCCCGGTACGGAACCACTCGCCGTCGAACGCCTCCGCCGTCGCGTCCGGCCGGTTCAGATAGCCCGTGAACAGGTTCGCGCCCCGGACCTGGATCTCCCCGATGGTCTCGCCGTCGTACGCCGTCACCGGCTCGCCGCCCTCGTCGACCAGCCGCAGCCCGACCCCGGGCAGCGGTACGCCGACCGAACCCGGCCGGGCCTTCGGGTCGTCGGCCCGGACGCTGGTGTTCATCAGGGTCTCCGTCATGCCGTAACGCTCGACGACCCGGCGGCCGGTGGCGGCGGTGATCCGGGTGTGGTCGGGCAGCGGCAGCGCCGCCGAACCCGAGACCAGCAGCCGGGCCCCGGTCAGCGCCCGGACCAGCTCGGGGTCCTCGCCGACGGCCTCCGCCAGCCGGTGGTACATCGTCGGTACCCCGAACAGCACCGTGCCGCCGGACGCCAGTTCGCGCCGTACGCCGTCGGCCGAGAACCGGCCCAGATGGCGCAGCTCGCCGCCGCGCCGCAGCGGGCCGAGTACGCCCAGGATCAGTCCGTGGACATGGAACAGCGGCAGTCCGTGTACGAGGACGTCGTCCCCGGTCCACGCCCAGGCGTCGGCGACCGCGTCCAGGGTCGCCGCGATCGCCCGGCGGGGGAGTACGGCGCCCTTCGGCGGGCCCGTCGTCCCCGAGGTGTAGACGATCATCGCCGGGGCGGCCGGGTCCACCGGGCCTGGCGGCGGCCCGCCGAGACCGCTCACCGGGATGTCGACGCGCTCCACGCCCGCCAGCGCCGCCGGGAGTTCGTCACCGGGCCCGGCCAGGACCAGCCGGGGCTCGCTGTCCTTCAGGATGTGCCCCAGTTCCCGCTCGCCGGTCTTCGGATTGAGCGGTACGACCGGTACCCCGGCGAGCAGTGCGGCCACCACTCCGACGGCGGTCTCCAGGGTGGGTGTCGCCCAGAGCGCGACCCGGGACGCGCCGCCGATCCGTACGGCGAGCCCTCCGGCGGCGCTCGCCAATGTGCCGTACGTGACCGAACGTTCGCCGAACCGCAGGGCCGTACGGTCCGAGTCCGGCCGCAGCGCCGGGAAGAGATCCCCTGTCCCGGACTTCTCGTCGTACGTCATATCGGGTCATCCTCCGTCGGTGGCCGGTCTGCCGGGCGGGTCCCCATTCTTCCGTCCGGTCGCCGCTCCGGCGGAGCGCATCCTCCCGTACGCGTAGACGCATCCGGCCAGCGCCAGATCCGACAGCAGCATGAAGCCGATCGCATAGGACCCCTTGGCGCTGTAGATCGCCCCCATCACCATCGGCGGTACGAAGCCGCCGAGGCCGCCGATCGCGCCCACGATCCCGGTGACACTGCCCACCTGCGGCTGTGGGGTCACCCGGGCCACCAGGGCGAAGACACCGCCCGACGCGGCGCCCAGACCGGCCGCCATCAGCAGCAGGAAGAGCGTTCCGGCCGGATCCAGCGGGGGATCGAACGCCTGGGCGATCGCGGTGACCGCCACCAGGCCGAGGGCGGCGGCGGTGACGTACGCCGGGTGCAACCGGTCCGACAGCCAGCCGCCCAGCGGCCGGAAGACCACCGTGACCAGGGCGAACCCGGCCGCTTTGGTACCGGCGTCGGTGGTGTCCAGTTCGTACCAGGTCCGCAGATACGTCGGCAGATAGACCCCGAACGCCACGATCCCGCCGAACCCGATCGCGTAGAGCGCCGACAGTTCCCAGGTCACCCGGAGCCGTCCGGCCCGGGTCAGCCGGGTGGCGAGGGAATCGGTGGGGACCGGCCGGTCCGGCCGGTCCGTGATCAGGAGGACGGAGAGTACGGCGAAGACCGCGAGGGCGCCCGCCACCACCAGGAAGGGCAGGTCCTGGCCGTGCCGGGCGATCCTCGGGGTGAAGTAGCCGGAGAGCGCGACACCGCCCATGCCCATACCGAAGATCCCGATCGCCAGACCCCGCCGCGCGGGCGGGAACCAGGAGTTCACCAGCGGCACGCCGATCGCGAACGTCGTACCGCCGAGCCCCAGCAGGAAACCGGTGGCCAGCATCGCCGGATAGGAGTCCTTCGCCGGGATCAGCAGCAGGACCGGCACGATGGTCGCGGCGCTGACCAGGGGAAACATCACCCGGGCGCCATAGCGGTCGGTGAGCGCGCCGACCGGGACCCGGCCCAGGGAGCCGACCAGGACGGGCACGGCCACGAGTACCGACTGCTGGAACGAGTCGAGGTGCAGCCGGTCCTGGTAGTAGCCGCCCAGCGGTGAGATCAGGTTCCACGCCCAGAAGGTGAGGGTGAAGCCGATGGTGGCCGCGGCGAGATTGCGGTACGCGGCGAAGGGGCCGCTGGCGACGGGATCCACACCTTCCAGTCAAGGCCGGGGGCCGGGGCGCGGCGCGCTGGGGTACTCCGTTCGAACGGTGCCGGGTGGCGGGCCAGGCGTACGGGTCCGGCGGCTATCGGGGGGCCTCCCAGACGACCGTACGGCCCCGGGCGCTCCCGGCCCCCGAACCGGCCCCGGCCCCCGAACCGGCCCCGGCCCCGGCCCCCGAACCTGCCCCGGTCTCCGGCGGCCCGCCCGGCTCCGGTCCTGTGCCCGGCTCCCGTGGTCCGCCCGGCTCCGGGGGGCCGTCGTCCGTGACCGTGAGGCGGATCCCGGGGCGGCCGTCGCCGAGCCGGACCGTCGCGTCCACGACCACCTCGATCGCCCCCACCCCGGGGCGGCGGTGCGCGGCGGCCAGCGCCGTACGCAGGGTCGCGATCAGCCGCTCGTCGGCGGGCGGCCGGATCAGCGCGTCGACCGGGCCGCGGAAGTGCACCGACGGCGGGAAGCCGAGCAGCGCGGCGGCGCCCGCGGTCTCCCGCAGGACCCTGCCCCGGAACCCGGTCGGCGCGTCGGCCGGTGGCTGCTGGAGCGCGAAGATGGTGGTCCGTACCTCCTGGATGGTGGAGTCGAGTTCGTCCACCGCCCGGCCGATCAGCTCCGCCGCCTCGGTCTCGCGGTCCGGCGGTCCCGGCGGACCGGCCGGGTCGGGCGGGCCGGGCACCGCGCGGCGGCGGGTGGACTCCAGCATCATCTCCGTCGCGAAGAGCCGCTGGACGACGAGGTCGTGGAGGTCCCGGGCGATCCGGTCGCGGTCCTCGTACACGGCGAGCCGCTCGCGGTCGTGCCGGGCGTCGGCATGGACCAGGGCGATGGCGGCCTGGGAGGCGAACTGCGAGGCCATCAGCCGTTCCAGCGCGCTGTACGGGCGGCCGTCGCGGCCCCTGGGCAGGGCGAGGGTGCCGATGAGCCGGCCGCCGGACTGGAGCGGCAGCATCATCGAGGGGCCGAACCGGCTTCTGACCCGGGTGGTCATCCGGGGGTCGGTGGCGGAATCCTCGACGAACACCGGTTCGCCGCCGAGCAACTGGACGAGGACGGGGGAGCCGGGGGCGATCGTCGTCCCCACGATGTCGTCGGTACCGCCCGCGTACGGATCGGGTGCGTTCGTGTCCGTGTCCTGGTCCGAGTCAAGGGCCGCCGTCTTGTCGTCGCCGGTCGACGCCACGACGATCTCCATACCCCCGTCGGCCGTCGGCTGGAGGATCACCCCGGCCGCCGCTCCCGCCAGGATCCTGGCCCGCTCGGCGACGGTCATCAGCGCGTCCTCGGCGCTGCTGCCGGTCAGCAGGGCCGTCGTCACGGCCGCCGCGCCCTCGATCCAGCGCTCCCGCTGGCGCGCGGTCTCGTACAGCCTGGCGTTGCCGATCGCCGTGCCCGCCTGGGACGCGAGCACCCGCAGCAGCGCCAGATCCCCCTCGGTGAAGGGGCCGCCGCGCTTCTCGGTCAGATAGAGATTGCCGAAGACCTCGGTACGGACCCGGATCGGGACGCCGACGAAGGACCGCATCACCGGATGGCCGTCGGGGACGCCCGAGGAGCGGGGATCGAGGGTGAGATCGTCGATCAGCAGCGGCCGGGGATCGCGGATGAGCAGTCCGACGATGCCCTCGTCCCCGGCCGGGAGACGGCCGATCCGCTCTCTCTCCTCGTCGCTCATTCCGAAGGTGAAGAGTTCGGAGAGGGGGCTGGGTCTGCCGGGGCGGCCGGGCTCCGGGTCGATGACGCCGAGCGCGCCGTACCGGGCGCCGGTGAGCCCGGCGGCCGTGTCCACGATGTGCTGGAGGGTGGCGGGGAGTTCGAGATCGCTGCCCAGGCCGATGACGGCCTCCAGCAGGACGTGCAGCGGGGGCGCGCCGTCGGGGATCCGGCCCCGTCCGGCCCCCCGTACGGCTTCGGAGCCGGGGCCCGTATCCGTGTTCGTACCGCCGGATTCCGCACCGCCCGGTTCCGTACCACCGGGTTCCGTACCGTCGGAGCCCGTACCGCCCGGTCCCTTACCGTCGCCGGGCCCGTTCGCCGCGCCCTTCGCCGGGCCGTCGTCCACGGCCGCTCCGCCTCCCCTCGCGCCGATCACGCCTACCGCGCGACCTCCGCCAGTGGATTGAGGACCAGTGGCTGGATTCTGCCCTCCAGCATCGCGCCGAGGCCGAGGATCGCACAGATGTCCGGCCGTTCGGCGATTTCCACCGGCATGCCCGTGGTATCCCTCAGCATCTGGTCGAGTCCGGGCAGCAGCGCGCTGCCGCCGACCATGGTGATGCCGCGGTCCGCGAGGTCGGCGACCAAGTCGGGCGGGCAGTCCCGCAGCACCCTCCCGATCCCGTCGAGTACCGAGGTCAGCGGGGTGTGGATGGCGTTCCGTACCGCCGCGGTGTCGACCTGGACCGTACGGGCCAGGCCGGTGGCGACGTCCCGGCCGTGGATCTCGGTGACCTCCGGCCCCTGCGAGGTCAGCCCGTTGCCGCGGAGCGCGAGCTGGAGCGGGCGTACGGACTGGCTGGGCAGCATCAGCTCGTGCTGGGTCCGCAGATGCTGGATCACCGCCGCGTCGATCGCGTTGCCGCCGACCGGCACCCGCTCGGCCCGGACGATCGAGCCCAGGGACAACACGGCGAGCTGGGTGGTCGCCGCCCCGCACACCATGATCATGGTGGCGGTCGGCTGTTCCACCGGCAGTCCGCAGCCCACGGCCGCCGCGATCAGGGTGTCCACCAGCTCGACCCGGCGGGCCCCCAGACCGATCATGGTCTCCACGGCGGCGCGCTGGGCCAGCGGGTCGGCGTCGTGCGGCGTACAGGCCGCCGCCCGCAGCCGGGGCTTGCGGCGCAGTTGGCGGCGGAGCTTCTCGCCGAGCAGATGGCGGAGCATCCGCTGGGCCATCTCGATGTCGACGACCGTGCCGCCGGAGACCGGCCGGGCCACCCGGATGTAGTGCGGCGTACGGCCCGTCATCTGCTCGGCGAGGGCGCCGACGGCGATGAGGGAGCCGGTCCGGGTGTTCACCGCGGCGACGCTCGGCTCGTCGACCACGAGTCCGGCGCCCTTGACGAAGACCCGGGTACGGGCGGCGCCGAGGTCGACGGCGACATGGCAACGGCGCAACTGCTCCAGACTGACGCTCACGACGATCCTCCCGAGGCGGTACGGCTGCGGTTCGGCCGTACGGCCCTACGGGGCGGCACGGCTGCACGGCGGCGATCCGGCGGTACGGCCGTACGACGGGCCCGGGCCGGGCGCGCGGCCGGTACGTGGTCGCACTCGCATCGTCCGTCCGGGGCGGGGGCGGCGCGCGCCGGGTGGTCCGCCCGGGTTACCGCGACGGCTGACCGGGTGTCATCGCAGGTGGGCCGGAGGTGGTCCGGGGGAGGTTCGGAGGCGGGTCAGAGCAGACGTTGCAGCAGGCCCCAGCTGAATTCGGCCACCGCGCGCCGCTCCCCGGGCAGCGTCAAGGACAGCCGCAGGCGTGTCGGGGCGGATCCCTCCATCGGAGTCGCCGGGGCGAAGGCGCGGGCCGCCTCGTCCGCCGTACAGGACCAGGGCGTCAGATCGTCCGCCGTACGGAGGACGGGGGCGGGTTCCCCCTCCGCCCTGACCAGCCACTCGTTCCAGACCGCGCCGCCCGGCACGGTCGCGGTCACCTCGAACCGCAGCCCCGGCCAGAGCGGCACGGGCCAGCGGTGGGCCTCGGATTCCAGATCGCCGACCCGGCGGCGTACGGAGGACTCGGGCGGGCCGAGCACCGAGCGGTAGCGGGCGAGCCCGCCGCGCGGTGAACGGGACCGGCACATCGCCTGCCAGCGGCGGTTGGCCTCACGCATCTCGGCGGCCGAGGCGCCCAGCTCCCGGCGGGCGTCCTCGACCAGGCCGGGCTGGTGGTCGGCCATTCTGCGGAGCAGGACGAGCTGGAAGTCGCGGGGTCCGAAGGGCGCGGGCGTGGTCATGGCGGCCATCCTCCCCGACCGGGCCGGGAGGCGCGGTGGACAGCCGACGGGGGATGTCAATCTCTCAAACGTCGATTCACTCCTGGGTGGAGATTCCGCACAGAATCCTCACACGGCCCGTCACTTCTGGCTCCTGGCGCCCCATAACCTGCGGGCGCCATGGATTACTGCCAACAGTGCCGACGACACCTCAACGGCGCCCTCGCCTGCGCGGGGTGCGGAACCCCCGCCCACGAGCTGCGCGGCGGGGACCCCGCCACCGGAGGGTGGGGGGACCCCGGCACCCGTACCGGCGGCGGTCACGACCCCGGAATCGGCGCCGGGGCCGGGTACGGCTCGGGTGCCGGTACGGGCTTCGAACGGCCCGCACCCGCCCACGGTCGGGCGGGCGACGACGTCATCGAACTCGGCGAGGTCTCCTGGCACACCCAGGGTGGCGGTGGCGGCAGGCGCAGGCGCGGCCGTCGCGAGGACGCCGGTGGTACGGAACCGGGCCCGCGCGCCCCGGCCGGCGACGGGCGCTCCGGGGCAGGGGCCGGGGCGGCAGCCGGCGGGGAGCGGGGCCGCGCCGGGCGGCGGGCCGCCGCCCGGGCCGGGACCAGGCCGACCGGGCGCCGCGCCCGCAGTCGGCGGGGCCGTAACGTCCTGGTGGGAGTGCTCGGACTGGTACTCGCCGGGGGCGCGCTGAGCCTGGCCGAGCTGGGTCAGGAGGGCGACGGCTCCGCCCGGGTCAAGGAGAAGGACCTCAGCCGGGGCGAACCACTGCCCGACCCCGAGGCGCCCGACGGCGGCACGGTCCCCGACGAACCGGACACCGTGACCGCGCGGCCCTCGGAACACCCGGGATCCCGGGGCTCGGGACGCCCCACCGCGACCGCGACCGGGACCGGCCCGGGTGCCGGGCAGCGGCCCGGACCGTCCCCGAGCCGTACCGCTACGCCCCCGGCCGAACCGAAGCCGTCCGACGCGCCCCGGCCGTCGACCGGGGCGCCGTCGCCCTCGGGGGTACCGGAGCCGCCCCGGCCCAGCGGCTCGGGGCCCGGGCCGACCGGGACGCCGGTGCCGACGCCGACACCCAGGCCGACACCGACCGAGACCTGTACACCGTTCCTGTGGTGGTGCGTCTGACCGGTCGGGCCGCCCCGGCTCCCCGGGCCCGCCGGAAGGGTCGGCTACGCGGCTCCTCGCGCGCCGCCGGTTCCGGACACCTCGCCGGTCACGTCGCCGATGACATCGGGATGTGAACCTGGAGCGCCCATTGCCCCCGTGACACAAGTGACGTACGGGCCGGCCGGGGCGGTGACGGTCGTGGTCGCCGTCGCCACGGCGGCGGGCGCGGTGAGGGCCGTCTCGTCGCCGGTGAGGCGCTTCAGCAGGTCCCGCAGCAGTACCCGCTCCACCGGGCTCAGCCCCGCCAGCGGCTCCCTGGCGAAATGGACCGTGTTCAACGATCTGCGCAGCCGCCGGGTGGTCTCCGCGCCGGCCGCCGTCGCCGCCGCGTGCTTGACCCGGCGGTCGTTCGGATCGGGATGCCGCTCCACCAGACCGCGCAGTTCCAGCCGGTCGATGATCCCCGTGATGTTCGACGGCTCGCAGGCCATCCGGCCGGCCAGCTGCCGCATCGGCAGCGGCCCCTCGGTCAGCAGCGCCAGCACCTTCGCCTGGGCGACGGTGAGCGAATGTTCGGCCGCGGCGTGCTCGTACGCCGTCAGATAGCGGGTCACGACGTCCCCGAGCAGGCGCAGGACCTCGCCCGATACGGCGTCCTCGGCCGCGAGGTCGTCCGGGGCGTCCGGGGCGTCCGGGGAGCCGGGGACGGTCGGGGCGTCCGGGGGGCCCGAGGAGCTCGGGGCGATCCGGGGGATCGGGCCGTTCGGGTGATCGGCCATGCGTTCAGGAGGGTTGTCGGTGGCGGTGGCGGCGCGCTCAGTGGGCATACCGGCCAGCGTACTCCGATACTTGACAACATGAAATATCTTTGGAGATGATTGCTTCACCATCTGAATCTTTTTCTTCGTGAAGCGCTACCGCGCAGGAGGCCAGCCCGGATGTCCGCACTGCCGAAGACCAGTCGTGAATGGCACCTCGTCGCCCGCCCTCACGGCTGGCCGACGAAGGACCTCGTCGAACTGCGCGAGGTCCCCGTCGCCGAACTCGCGGACGGCCGTGTCCTCGTACGCAACACCTACTTCTCCGTCGACCCGTACATGCGCGGCCGGATGAGCGATGCCAAGTCCTATGCCGCGCCGTACGAGCTGGACCGGCCGATGCACGGCGGCGCGGTCGGCGAGGTCATCGCCTCCCGCGCGGAGGGCTTCGCCGTCGGCGACACCGTGGCACACCAGCTGGGCTGGCGCGAGATCGCCGATGTGCCCGCCCGGGAGGCCCGGAAGATCGACACGTCCCTCGCACCCGCCTCCGCCTATCTGAGCGTCCTCGGGATGACCGGCCTCACCGCCTACGCGGGGCTGACGAAGATCGCCGGACTGAAGGAGGGCGACACGGTCTTCGTCTCCGGCGCCGCGGGCGCGGTCGGCGGCTTCGTCGGTCAGATCGCCCGGATCAAGGGCGCCGCGCGGGTCATCGGCTCCGCCGGATCCGACGCGAAGGTGCGGCGCCTCGTCGAGGGCTACGGCTTCGACGCCGCCTTCAACTACAAGAACGGCCCGGTCGCCGCGCAGCTCGCCGAGGCGGCGCCCGACGGTATCGACGTCTACTTCGACAATGTCGGCGGTGAACACCTGGAGGCGGCGCTCGGCGCGTTCCGCCCCAAGGGCCGGGCGGCGCTGTGCGGCGCGATCTCCGTCTACAACGCGACGGAACCCGCCCCCGGCCCCAACAACCTCTACCTGGCCGTCACCAAGCAGCTCCGCCTCGAAGGCTTCCTGGTGATAGACCACTTCGGCCTGCTGAGGCAGTTCGTGACCGAGGCGGCGGGCTGGCTCGCGTCCGGTGAACTCGTCTACGACGAGACGGTGGTGACGGGCATCGAGAACGGCTTCGACGCGTTCCTGGGCGTCCTGCGCGGCGAGAACCTGGGCAAGATGCTCGTCGCCCTCCCGTAGCCGGAGCTCCTCGGTCCGCTTCCGTGCGCGGACGACGATCCCGGAGCCGCCGAGCTGTGACAGCCGTTCGATACTGTGGTTTTCGGTCACTCGGATGTACGGCTGTCGACCGACCGGGAGAGCGCATGACGCATCAGGACGAGGGCACCGACGCGGTGGCTGAGAAGGCCAGCGAGAAGTGGATGGCGCGGTTCCAGCTGCGGCTCGCCGTGCAGCCCGGCGTGGACCGGGCCGTGGTCCTCCAAGCGGTCGAGGAGATCACGGAGCACCGCGCGAAGACGGGAGAGGACCCGCGGACCGCCTTCGGCGACCCGGACTCCTCCGCCGTGGAGGCCGCCGCGCGGCTGGTACCGGCGAACCGGGCGGCGCGCGCGAGGCGGCAGGACTCCGTGCTGGGCGCGGTGGGCTCGGCGCTGAAGAGGGTCAGGGACATCGGCGGGATGTGACAGCGGCGGGCGGTGTCCCTCGGCGCTTCGTCCGGGGACGGCGGCCGGGGCCGGACATCCGTGGGTGCCCGAACCGGCCAGTGACGGCACCGTCCGCCAGGGGGTGGGCGGTGCCGGAGCCGAGTGGGAGGTGCGACCGGCCGGTGCGGCTCAGCGAGTCCGGTAGCGCGCGTAGATCAGTCCACTGGCGAAGGCGCGCTTCTCGACCAGGTCGAGATCGAGGCGTACGCCGTCGGGGAAGAACCGCTTGCCGCCGCCGACCACGCTCGTGGTGATGAACAGGTGGTACTCGTCCACCAGGCCGGCCGCGATCGCCTGGGCCGCCAGGTTCGGGCCGTCGACGGTGAGAGCGTGGTCGGATTCGGCCTTCAGCTCGCGCACCGCCTCCGGGTCGAAGGTCCGCTCGATCCTGGTCTTCGCGCTGGACACCGAATCGAGCGTCGTGGAGTACACGATCTTCTCCGCGGCCTGCCAGTCGCGGGCGTACCGCAGGATGTGCGGCGGATGGTCGGGCTCGGTGTGCGCGGTTTCCCAGAAGACCATCGTCTCGTACATCCGCCGGCCGTAGAGGTACGTGCCGACCGGGCGGAAGAGGTCGTTGATGAAGGTATGCACCTCCGGGTCGTCGGCCCCGGTACCGAGGTCGCCCTCCGCCGCCTCGGCGTAACCGTCGAGCGATGTGATCATCGAGTAGATGAGCTTTGCCATGTGTCTCCTTCGGGTACGAACGCGTCAGTCCTTGACCGATTCCGCAGGTGGTGACTTCCGCGCGACCCGGAACTCATCGCTGGTCGGCGAGCGATGCCGACCCGGTTCGAGCGAGGGGCGCACCCCGGGGCGACTACCTGTCCCTGCGGAAAACCCCCTGCACGCGGGAGGGTTGACCGGATGGCCGACTCCGTCGGCGGATACATACGGTCACGGCATGAAGCGAACGAGCAGGGTACTGGTCACCGGCTTCTCACAGGGCGCCTCGGCGGCGCCGGGGTCGGCCCGGTCGCTCCAGGAGGGCGCCGACGCGTGGTTCCGGCTGCGTGCGGTGGCACCCGTCAGCGGCGCTTACGCGTTCCGCGACGCCGAGCTGCCCGCCCTGCTGTCCGGACGGACGGAGCCGAAGGCGAGCGTGATCTACTCGGCGCTGACCCTGGTCGCCTTCAACCGCCCGCACCACCTGTACGACTCGCCGGACCAGGTGTTCCGCGCGCCGTACGACCGGACGATCGAAGGGCTGCTGGACGGTACGCACACCGGCCGTGAGGTCGTGGCAGGCACCCCGGACTCCATCGACGCGCTCCTCACGCCCCACGGCCGGGCGATGCCGGCCCACCCCACCGGGCCGCGAAGGCCCTGCGGATCGCCGACGGCGTCTGCGCCGACTGGACACCGCGAGCCCCGATCCGGCTCTACTACGCCGACGGGGACGAGCAGGCCGTCACCGCGAACACCGACCACTGCGGGGCCGCCCCGCGCGATCGTGGCGTGGCCGCCCCGCTGACCGGACTCGGCACCCCCGACTGCGGCGGCTCGCGTCATCTGGGCTCCCAGCAGGCGGGAACCGCCGCCGTGGTGCGGTGGTTCCGCTCCCTGCGGTGAGCAGGCCGCCCACCGGGGCGCGGGCCCGTCCGCGGACGACCGGGGGGGGGGGGGGGGGGGAACGGGGGGGGCAGTCCGGGGCCGATCTCCAGGACCG
>NZ_JBEYIS010000003.1:0-252115 GCF_040635975.1 Streptomyces sp. NPDC006798 | reverse complement strand
CCGATATCGGCCAGGTCGTGATGGACGAGTTCCACTTCTACGCGGAGCCGGACCGCGGCTGGGCATGGCAGATCCCGCTGCTGGAGCTGCCGCAGCCACGGCGACCTGGGCACCGTCACCGCCCCGGCCGTTGTCCCGGCCACCGCCCTGACCGCCCTGGCCGCCGCCCTGACCGCCCTGGCTGTCCCTGTTGTCGCGGCTATCGCGGTTGTCGCGGTTGTCGCCGCCCTCTCCGTTCTCCCTGTTCTCCCTGTTGTCCCTGGTATCTCTGCTGTCTCCGGTATCTCTGTTCTCGCCATCGTCCCGGCTGTCGCGGCTGTCCCGGTTATCCCGGTTCTCCAGTCGTGCGGTGGGGAAGGCGTTGGACGTCACCGTGCCGCCGCGGGAGCAGCCGTCGACGGTGATCCGCAGAGTTCCGCCCGGGTGGACCGCGTGCGGATGGACGGAGATGTTGTACGGCCCCGTGTCCCGGGTGTCGCCACCGGCGACGGCCAGGGGGGCCTGGAGCCCGACGGCCACGCCCGCGACCGCGGCCACGGCGAGAGCACGTGAAGCACGCATCGTGAACCTCCAGCGGAAGACGCCCGGAACGGCGCTCCGGGATAGTCGACGAGTACGCCTTCCATGACGCACCCTCACCGGGCCCGCCACCGCACGCATGTCGGCGCCCGCGGCGGCGGCGCCCGACACGCCCACGACACGCCGAATGGCCTCGGTGGAACCGCAGGTCACGGACCGTCAGCCCGGCCGGGGAGATTTTCCCGGGGCGTTGGCGCGGACGGACGAGCGGCCCGGCGCGCCACCCGTTCGCCCCGTCCCGATCGCCGGACGGCCCCGGCTGACCTACCGTGCCCAGGGAATCAGCGGAAATCGGCAGGGAGAATGATGGGCGCGGAGTTCGACGACCCGGAGCCCCGGCGCCGCTCGCCCTGGGGCGTGCTGGCGCTGGTGATGCTGACGGGAATCGCCTTGATGAAGAACGGGGTCGATGTGGCGCTCGGGCCGCCCCAGCCCGCGGCGGCCGCGTCCCTCGGCCGGACCGCGGGCGAGACCTTCGCCCCGCTCTCGGTGCCGAAGGGACTGCCGCACGCCCCCGCCGAGCGGATCCTGATCCCGGCGATCGGCGTGGACGCGCCGCTGATGAACGTGGGGCTCGACCCGGACGGCTGGATCGAGGCCCCGCCCGCCGACGCGCCCGATGTCGCCGGCTGGTACCAGAACGGCGTCGCCCCCGGGGAGCGCGGCACATCCGTCCTGGTCGGGCATGTCGACAACAACACGGGGCCCGCGGTCTTCTACGGTCTGGGCACCCTTCGGAAGGGGAACCGGATCGAGGTGCCCCGGCTCGACGGGAAGACCGCGGTGTTCGAGGTGTACGGCGTGGAGGTCTACTCCAAGCACGACTTCCCGGGGGCCCGGGTGTACGGCGAGACGGGCCATCCCGAGCTGCGGGTGATCACCTGCGGCGGCACCTGGACGCGGGCCGACGGCTACGAGGGCAATGTGGTGGTCTTCGCCCGGATGGTCTCCGCCCGCTGACCACTGACGGCCGACAAACGACGGCGGTACGGAGTACGGGCGCCGGGCGCGGCGCCTCGTACGGCCGGGGCGGGGCCCGCCCGTCCCCGCCCCGGCCGCCCCGCACCGGTTCAGCGCTGCGGCACGGTCATCCGGTACCCGGCCTCCAGCAGCTTCGGCAGGTAGTTGCGGAGCGCCGCGACGCTCTGGGAGCGGTCGCCGCCCGCGTCGTGCGAGAGGACCACCACACCGGGCCCGGCCCCGTCCAGGACCCGGCTGACGATCGTCCCGGCGCCGGGCTCGGTCCAGTCGAGGGTGTCGACGGTCCAGGCCAGCGGTTCCATGCCCAGTTCGGCGCCGATCTCGAAGGAGTGCCGGTTCCACGCCCCGAACGGCGCCCGGTACCACAGCGGTGCCTGCCCCACGAGCTGCTCGACGACATCGCTGGTCCGGCCCATCTCCCCGCGGATCCGGGACGGCCGCAGCGACGGCATCAGCGGATGCGACCAGGTGTGGTTGCCGATGACATGACCGTCGTCCGCCATCCGCCGCAGCAGATCGGGGTAGTCGGCGACCATCTCGCCGCAGACGAAGAACATCGCGGGGACGTCGTACCGCCGCAGGATGTCCAGCATGTCCGGGGTGTAGTCGGGGTGGGGCCCGTCGTCGAAGGTCAGCACCATCGTCCGGCCCCGGGCGGGCAGGCTGAGGAAGGGGTTCTCCCGGACCGGCGGCCGGATGCGGCGTGTCCGGCGCGGGACCGAGGTCATGGGCTGGAGGCGGTAGGCCGACGCCTGGACGCGTCGGCCGGCCGCCCCCGCCGCCCCGGCGGCCGGGCGGCCCGGCGCGCCGCCCGCTCCGGCGGCGGCGGTCCGGGGGGCCGCGGTCCGCTCGCCGGTGCCCTCGGTGACGAGGAGGCCCGCGGTGGCGAGGGCGCCGAGACCCGCGGCGATCCGGAGCGCCGTACGGCGGTCCGGCGGCGTCTGATCCTTCTTCATGACCAACTGCTCGCACGGCGGCCCGCCACCGAGCATGATCAACACGCGGAGTCGGGGGAAAGTACCCGATGAGAGCAGTCGAACGCGCCACCGCCCGGACGTCCGCCCGAAGTCGGCGCCGCGCGGCCCGGACGGGTCGGGCCGCGACCGGTTCCCGGCAGTGATGAGCCTCGGAACCATGACAGAGTCCGGACCCCGGGAATCTCCGGCCGCCGCGTCGCGCTTCGAACGCGGTACCGACGGCCCCAAGGTGATCGTCGCCGGTGTGGACGGCTCCGACGCGTCCTTGCGCGCGGCGGCGTACGCGGGCGGTCTCGCCCGGCGGCAGAACGCGCTGCCGGCGATCGTCTGCGTCCAGCCGGTGATGCCCGCGGGCGCGGCCCTGGGCGTCCCGGTGGCGGACGCGACGGGGCAGGTCGCGGAGGAGCTGGTGGCCTAGGTGCGGGCGGCGACGGAGCGGGTGCGGGGGATCTGGGACGTCCGCTGGGAGTTCCACACCTTCCCCGGCGACGCGTTCGACGGGCTGGTGAGCGCGGCGGACGAGTTGAAGGCGGACGCCGTGGTCGTGGGTCTGTCGGAGTCGGCGGGGCACCGGTTCATCGGCTCGGTCGCGGTCCGGCTGGTGAAGGCGGGGCGGTGGCCGGTGACCGTGGTCCCCTGAGGGCCGGGGCGTGTCGTCACCCTGGCACCGTCCGCCGGGGGGCGGGGCCCGCGGCGTCCGGTGCGTGCCATACGCGACGGCGGAGGAGGCCCCCGGCGAAGCCGGGGGGGCGGTTTCCCCGGTACCCGACGTACCCGGGAAACCCCGACGGCGGGGGGGCACCTCCCGTGCCCGAAGGGCCACGGGGGAGAGCGCGTGCCGGGCGCCGCGAGCCGGGCGGGATTTCGACGACACGCCCCGGGTCTCGTCCCTGGTCCGTCCCGCCGGGGTGCTCCGGGTGGCCGGTCAGCGGGCCGCGACGAGTCCGTCCCGGGCCGCGCCCCGGCCGAGTACGGCCTCGGTGATGGTCTCCGACACGGCCCGGTAGTCGTCCCGGCCGGGGTCCTCGGCCAGGGCGGCGGGCAGATTGACGACCCGTCCGTCGTCGGTGTCGTACCACTGGGGTACGTACTCGGCCCGGACGACGTCCCACCGTCCGCCCGGGGTCTTCGGCGGGGCGAAGGTGAAGCGCCCGATGGTGCCCATATTGCCCCGGTGGTCCCGGGCGCCGGTGTAGTCGAACATGGGGCCCGCGATCTGATCCCCCATGCCGTAGACCACCCAGACCCCGTTCACCTTCTCGTACGCCTGCGGGACATGGGCATGGGTGCCCAGGATCAGATCGATATCGGGCCGTCCGCCGGTGGTGGCGGCGGTCAGGCTCCGGGCGAGGGCGAGCTGCCGGTCATCGGGTTCGGTCTGCCATTCGGTGCCCCAGTGCAGGCTGAGGACGACCACATCGGCCCCGGCCCGGCGGGCCGCGCGGGCGTCGGCGACGATCCGCTCCTCGTCGATCAGCCGGACGGCCCAGGGCTGTCCTTCGGGCTGCGGCCGTCCGTTGGTGTCGTAGGTGTAGGCGAGATGGGCGACCTCGGCACCGCCCGCGCGCAGCCGGGCGGGGGTGGTGGACTCCCGTTCCGTCCGGGCGGATCCGTGGTGGACGAGCCCGGCGGTGTCCATGGCGTCGAGGGTGCGGCGGATGCCGTCGGCACCGTCGTCGAGCGAGTGGTTGGAGGCGGTGGAGCAGCCGTCGTAGCCGGTGGCGGCGAGGCCCCGGGCGATCTGCGGCGGTGAGGTGAAGAACGGGTAGCCGCGGTAGTCGCCGTCCGCGCCGTACACGGTCTCCATATGGCAGATCGCCAGGTCGGCGGCGGAGACCACGGGCCGGACGGCGGCCAGCATCGGCCGGAAGTCGTAGCCGTCGGCGGTGGGGTCGGTGGCGTCGTCCCGGGCGCGGGCGATCACGGAGTCGTGGGGCAGTACGTCACCGCTGGCGACCAGGGTGAAGCCGCGGGCCGCCTTCGACGGGGACGCGGGGGGCGAGGCCGCCGGGGGTGCGGCCCGGCCGCCTTCCGGGGCCGTACAGGCGCTCGCCCCGGCCGCCGACAGGAGGGCCGCGAGCGCGAGGAACCCGTACCGCCGTCCCGTCCGTACCGCCCGCGGTCCCGTCAGCCGTCGTCGTGTCCGTGTCCGTGTACGTCCCACGGGCCGCTCCCGTTCGCCGGGTCCGCCCGGCCGGGCGGACAAGATGCCGATACGACGATTCGAACTCACCGGGCCCGTGGCCGGGACGCAAGGGACACGCCGGGGCGGACGGCCGGAATCACCTCGACGGCGGTCCGCTTCCCCGGCCCACCGGATCCGGCCGCCCGTTCGTCGCACCACTCGCCGCCGAGAGCGACCGCTCGCCGACGATCGTGGCGGGCCGGCTGTCCCCGCCCTCCGCGATGGGTTCCCATACGGCCACGGCCCGTCCGCGATCGCCGGTCCACGAGCCCGCCCACCCGTCCCCGATCCGCCCGTCCGCCCGGCCCCGCCCGGCCGGACGTCCCGCCGACCCGCGACCGACCGAACCACGATCCGTCGAGAGCACCGGCCCTCCGGTGCGAAAGAGGTGTTGACCATGGCGACGGCGACCCTGAACCCTCCGGCGACCGCCGACGAGGACGCCATCGCGGAGCTGCAACGCGACCACGGCCCGGCCCTGCTGAGCTTTCTCCAGCAGCTCACCTACGGCGACCAGCAGCGCGCCGAGGATCTGTTGCAGGAGACCCTGGTCAGGGCCTGGCAGCACCCCGAGGCGTTCGACGCGCCCTACGAGTCGATGCGCCCCTGGCTGTTCACCGTCGGGCGCAGGCTGGCCATCGACGCCCGCAGGTCCCGGCTGGCCAGGCCGGCCGAGATCGGGGACGGGGTGCTCGCGACCACCCCCGACCCGGCGGACGTCACCGAGACCGCCGTGGCCCAGCTCGACGTCCGGGCCGCCTTCGGCGCCCTCAGCGCCGACCACCGGGCGGTCCTCGACCGGCTCTACTTCCAGGGGCTGAGCGTGAGCGAGACGGCGCTGGTCCTGGGGATCCCACCGGGCACGGTCAAATCCCGGTCCCACTACGCCCTGCGGGCGCTCGCCCGGGAACTCCCCGGCTACGCCCGCCCCGGGCGCTCCGCCGCCTGACCCCCTACTCCCCTCGTGCCCCGTGCGTCCCTCCGCCGCCACCCTCCCCCGCCGTATCTCCCGCGGCCCCCGCGTCCCCCGAAACAGGGCTCCCGGGCCCGAGGACCAGCACCTGACGTCCCGTACTTCCCGCTCCCCCCTGTGGCCCCGGCGACAGGGGGCCCGGTGCGAAACGTCACGGTGAAGTTGAGTAAAGACGCGCCACGGGCCGTGTCACTCGGTGGAGGCTCGTCTCCGAACCGACACCGTCACCGTGTCGTCCGGAAGAAGGTGGGAACGGTGCAGACCGAGAGTACGAACGACACCGGTGGAGAGACTCCCGATGTGCCCATGGCGTGGTTCTGCGCCGAGTACATCGCCGATGAGCTGCTGCGTACGGGTGCCCTGGTGGACGGCGGGTCCCTGGAGTACCGGGCCGGACGGGAGACCCTGGCCCTCACCATCTACCTCTGCGAGGGCTCCGGTGAACCGGCCGGGGTGCGCGCGGTCGCCAGGATCGAGGAGTGGCTGGATCTCACCTCGTACGGACACCCCTGGCCCGAGTGGGTGCGGAAGCGGCTCGCGGTCCACGACGAACGGGCCCGCGCCCTCGGCGGGCCGGGCCCGGATCTGCTGCTCGCCCGGGAGTCCTGGCGCTGGCTGAGCCGTACGGAGCTGCTCACCGCCGACCTCGGCGACGACGAGGCCCGTCCCCCGGCGGGTGCGCGGTCGGCCGCGGTGGACGAACAGACGCTGGTCTGGACCCCGGCCTGGCGGCTGGGGCTGCCGCTGGGGCATCTCGCGATCCATCTGTTCTGAGCGGCCGTCCCGCCGGTCAGCCCACCCGCGGCTCGGCGAACCGGTCGGCCTGCCGACCCTCCGGCCGGCCGGCCTTCCGACCGGTCGTCGTCCCCCTTGCCGTCACAGGGCGCGGCGGCCCGACGACGAGTGCACTCCCGCCCGGTACTTGGGGATCCGGACGGTGACCTTCATCCCGGCGCCGACGCCGGTCTCGATGACCAGCCCGTGTTCGTCGCCGTACACCTGGCGGAGTCGTTCGTCCACGTTCGACAGTCCGATCCCGGTCGCGGCCGACCGCTCCCCCGCGAGGATCCGGCGCAGCTCCGCCGGGTCCATACCGACCCCGTCGTCCTCGATGGTGACGATGGCCTCCGCGCCCGCGTCCTGGGCGGCGATGGTGATCCGGCGCTCGCCCGTGGTGTCCTCCAGACCGTGTTTGACGGCGTTCTCCACCAGGGGCTGGAGGCAGAGGAACGGCAGGGTGACGGGGAGTACCTCCGGCGCCACCTGGAGCGTCAGCTTCAGCCGGTCCCCGAATCTGGCCCCGGCCAGCGCCAGATACTGCTCGATGGAGCGGAGTTCGTCGGCGAGCTGGGTGAACTCGCCGTGCCGCCGGAAGGAGTAGCGGGTGAAGTCGGCGAACTCCAGCAGTAGTTCACGGGCCTGTTCGGGATCGGTTCTGACGAAGGAGGCGATCGCGGCGAGCGAGTTGAAGAGGAAGTGGGGGGAGATCTGGGCGCGCAGGGCCCGGATCTCGGCCTCGATCAGCCGGGTGCGGGAGCGGTCGAGTTCGGCGAGTTCGAGCTGGACGGAGACCCAGCGCGCCACCTCGGTCGCGGCCCGGACCAGGACGGCGGACTCCCGGGAACCGTAGGCGACGAGGGTGCCGAGGACGCCGTCCTCACCGGTGAGGGGAGCGATCACGGCCCAGCGCAGCGGGCAGTCCAGCCGCTCGCAGTGGGTCTCCACGGTCTTCCCCCGCCCGGAGTCCAGGACGTCGGACGCGCGGGCCATCACCCGCCGGTGGTGATGGTCCTCGCCCGGCCCGTCCCAGGCCAGTACCCGGTCCCGGTCGGTGAGGCAGAGCGCCTCGGTACCGAGGAGGGAACGGAGCCGGCGGACCGCCTTGCGGGCCGTGTCCTCGGTGAGGCCCGCCCGCAGCGGGGGCGCGGCGAGGGACGCGGTGTGCAGGGTGTGGAAGGTGGCCCGTTCCACGGGGGTGCCGAGGTCGAGATCGGGGCGGTCGCCCCGGCGGGCGGTGCACCGGCCGACGGCGATCCCGGCGGCCAGGAGCAGCACCCCGGCGGCGGCCAGCGCCGCGAACCCGGTAGCGGTCATCGGCGCGCTCCTCGTCCCGTGGGTCCCTCGTTGGGTCGCGGGCCGCCCGCGAGGTCCTCCGGCAGATGGAGCCTGGCCAGGATCGCGGTGGTCGAGGCCGGGACATGGCCCGGGGTGGCCAGCGACACCAGGACCATGGTGAGGAAGCCGAGGGGTACGGACCAGACCGCGGGCCAGGCGAGCAGGGCGTGCGCCCAGCCGTCGGGGGCGAGTCCGGCCCGGGTGGCCATCGCGGCGGTGAGCGCCGCGCCGCCGCCGACGACGAGCCCGGCGGCGGCGCCCGGCGGGGTGAGTCCGCGCCACCAGATGCCGAGGACCAGCAGCGGGCAGAAGGAGGAAGCGGAGACCGCGAAGGCGAGGCCGACGGCATCGGCGACGGGCACATTGGTCGCGACGGTGCTGACGGCGAGCGGTACGACCATGGCGAGTACGGTCGCCAGCCGGAACCAGCGCACTCCGCGCGGCGGCAGTACGTCCTGCGAGATCACCCCGGCGACGGCCATCGTCAGCCCGGACGCGGTGGAGAGGAAGGCCGCGAAGGCCCCGGCCGCGAGCAGCGCGCCCAGCAGATCGCCCGCGACGCCGCCGAGTACCCGTTCCGGCAGGACGAGTACGGCCGCGTCGGCGGCGCCGGTGAGGGCGAGTTCGGGGGCGTAGATCCGGCCGAGGGCGCCGTAGACGGGCGGCAGCAGATAGAACGCGCCGATCAGCCCGAGGACGACGAGGGTCGTACGGCGGGCGGCCCGGCCGTCGGGGCTGGTGTAGAAGCGGACCGCGACATGCGGCAGGCCCATCGTGCCGAGGAAGGTGGCGAGGATCAGTCCGTAGGTGGCGTACAGATGGGAGCCGTCCCGGCCGCCGGAGAGCGGCTGCGACCAGCTCGACGGATCGGCCTCCGACGCCACCCGCCGCGGGACCTCGGCACCGGCGGGCAGCTCCAGCCGGGTTCCGGCGGCGATCCGGTGCTCGCCAGCGTCGAGGGTGACGGTACGGCCCGGGTACGCGGCCCCGTCGACGGTGCCGTCGACGGTCAGGGTCAGCGGCTTCGCCAGCTCGATCCGTACCGTGTCGTCGAGGGTGACGGCGGTGTGTTCGCGGAGTACGGCGGGGGCGTCGAAACGGGCGCGCGGGGCGTCGTCGGCGGCCCAAGCGGCGGCCAGGAAAAGAGCCGGAACCAGCAGGGCGGTCAGCTTCAGCCAGTACTGGAACGCCTGGACGAAGGTGATACTGCGCATCCCGCCCGCCGCGACGGCCCCGGTCACCACCACCGCGACGACGACCCCGCCGACCCAGCCCGGCGCGCCGGTCAGGATCTCCAGGGTGAGCCCGGCGCCCTGGAGCTGGGGCAGCAGATAGAGCCAGCCCACGCCGACCACGAACAGCGACGCCAGTCTGCGGACGGCCGCCGACTCCAGCCGCGCCTCGGCGAAGTCGGAGAGGGTGTACGCGCCGGAGCGCCGCAGCGGGGCGGCGACCAGGACCAGCAGCAGCAGATATCCGGCGGAGTAGCCGACGGGATACCAGAGCATCTCCGGGCCGTGCAGGAGGACGAGACCGGCGATACCGAGGAAGGAGGCGGCGGAGAGATATTCGCCGCTGATCGCGGCGGCGTTCAGCCGGGGGCCCGCCGTGCGGGACGCGACGTAGAAATCGGATGTGGTCCGGGAGATCCGCAGCCCGAGCCCGCCGATGAGGACGGTGGCCAGCACGACGACGGTCACGGCCGTCACGGCGTACGTCTGGTTCACCGGCGCCCGCCCGGGAGGAGGGTCCGCGCGCGGGCGCCGCCCGGGGTGCCCCGGGGTATCGGTGGCGGTGTCGGTATCGGCATGGGGTCAGCGGCCTTCGAGGAGCCGGAGGAAGTCGCGTTCGTTCCGTTCGGCGCGGCGTACGTACCAGCGGGCCGTCAGCCACAGCACCGGATACACCCCCACCCCCAGCGCCCCCCAGACGAACGGCTCCGGCGACGGCGCCCGGCCGCCGAAGGCGGACGGCAGGGCGAACAGCAGCGGCAGGGTCCCCACCAGCAGCGCCAGCACCCCGACGGCGCGCAACGCCGTCCGCAGCTGACTGCGCATCAGGGACCGGACATAGGTGGCGCCGAGGGTGGTCTGCTCGGTGATCTCCGAACGGGCGGGCGCGGGACGCGGCGCCCGGCGCCCGGCCCGGGGCACCCCGGTGACCACCTCACGGCGGGGCCGCTGGTCTCCCGGCATCGTCGCCTGCTCTCTCGGGCGAGCCGTGACCGGTCGGATCGGCCCCGGCGGCCGGTACGGCCACGAGGCGCTGTGGCCCGCCGTCGAAGCCCCGCCCGGCCGCGGCGCCCAGCGCGTGGACACCGCTCCTTCGAGGACAAGCCCCGGGGAGTCTACGGGGATGTCTCCCGGGCGTCGACGCCGTGGCCGCCGGGGCGCAATCCCGGGCGCCGGCCTGTGCCGAGGCCTTCGCGAGGGCCTCCGCACGGCCTCCCCCGGCGACCGCCGGGCGGGCCGCGCCGACCGTTCGGCGCGCCGTCGCACCCGCCCGGCGCCCGGTGCCCTCCGGGGTGGTGGCGGTACGGCTCCGGGTCCTAGCCTTGATCGTGAAGTGAAGGGGTCTGAGGCCTGATGTCCGACATCGAAGCGCTGCTGGAGGAGCTCCGGAACCTGCCGGAGGCCCGGGCGTCCAGCGCCCGCGAACTCCACGCCCTGCTCGGCACGGTCACGAGCGCGGCGGCCCGATGGGCCGATGTGCTGTACGCCGTGCACGAGTCGGCGCACGGCATGGTCGGCCCGCGCGCCGAGGCGGCGCTTGCGGTGGCCTTCCGCCGGGCGGAGGAGTCCTATGTCGAACTGGAGATAGCGCTCAGGGACCTCGGCGGCCGGTAACACGGCGGCTCTTCTTCTTGAGGGGGACGTGGAGGTGTCCGCAGGGTGCGGACTGCCCGCCGTCGGTGGCTTGTCGCGCAGTTCCGCCCCGAAGTCTTCGGCAATGGAGGCCCAGCGCCTGGGCCCTCCGGGGCACCGCCCCGGACAACCCGGGCCGCGCCCGGCAGCCTGATCTTGTTCGCGGCCCGCGGACCGTGCGTGGCTGGTCGCGCAGTTCCCCGCGCCCCTGAAAGCTCTCCCCGGCACCGGCCCTCAGACAGGCGGGGTGGTGTGGCGAACGCGGGCCCGGGACTACGGGCGGGCGTGGTGGATCAGGAGGTCGCGGAGTTGGCGGGCGTGGCGGCGGCTGACCGGGAGTTCGGACGTGCCGACGCGGACCGTGGTCGTACCGGCGTCCAGGCGGAGTTCGTCGATCCGGGCCAGGGCGACCAGATGGCTGCGGTGGATCCGGACGAAGCCGTGCACCGACCAGCGTTCCTCCAGGGTGGACAGCGGGATCCGGACCAGATGGCTGCCGTCGGCGGTGTGCAGTCGCGCGTAGTCGCCCTGGGCCTCGACACAGGTGATCGAGTCGATCGCGACGAAGCGGGTGACGCCGCCGAGTTCCACCGCGATCTGCGCCCCGCCCGGTGACGTGCCCGGCGCCGCCGGCCGGCCCGGGGAGGCCAAGGGGCTGTCGGCGGGCCGGAGGTCGCGGGCCGTACGGACCTGGTCGCGGACCCGGCGTACGGCCTCGGCGAGGCGTTCCCGGCGGACCGGCTTGAGTACGTAGTCGACGGCCTTGAGGTCGAACGCCTGGACCGCGAAGCCCTCATGGGCGGTGACGAACACGATCAGCGGCGGATGGGCGAACCGGGCCAGGAGTTTGGCGACTTCGAGGCCGGTGAGTCCGGCCATGTTGATATCGAGGAAGACCACGTCGAGTCCGCTCGCCCCGTCGTCCCCGCCGGGCGCGGCGTCCAGCGCGGCGGTGATCCGGCGGAGCGCGTCGGTGGCGTCGGTGGCGCCTTCGGCGCTGGTGATCCGGGGGTCGGCCCGGAGCAGATAGAGGAGTTCCTCCAGTGCGGGGCGTTCGTCGTCGACGGCGAGGGCGCGCAGCATGGTGCGGAGTTTAGGCGCGGGCCGGCCGCCGGGCCACGGTCTCGCCGTGGCCGGGCTCCGGCCGGTGGCCCCAACAGCCCCCGGCCATCCCCGGACCCAAGCGTGTACTGGTGGTACACACCAGCGGTATGTACTATCGGTACATGAGTCCACTCCCCCGTTTCCTCCGCTTGCCTGCCGAACGGCAGGAGGCGATCCTGCGCGTCGCCCGCGGCCACTTCGCGGAGCAGGGCCCGGAAGGCGCCTCGTACAACCGGATCATCGAGGCCGCCGGGTTCTCGAAGACCGCCGCCTATCAGTACTTCGACGGCCGGGACGATCTGCTCGCGGCCGTGCTCGACGATGTGCTGGCCCGGCTGCTCGGGGTGCTCGGCCCCTGGGAGCCCGCCCCGGACGCGGCCGCTTTCCGGGCGGCGCTGGAAACCGGTACGCGGGAGCTGTCCGCGCATCTGCGGGCGCACCCCGACGATCTGGCGCTCGCCGAGGTCGCGGCGGCGCGGCCCGCGGGCGCGGTCTGGGCGGCCTGGTTCGAGGCTCTGGTCGACGACGGTCTGCGGCTCGGTGTCATCCGTTCCGATCTGGACCGTTCATTGCTGGTCGCGGCCACCGCGGCGGTACTGCGGGCGGGTGATTCCTGGGCCCTGGCCGCCTGGCGCGACGGCCGGGAGCCGGACACCGGGCAGGTGTGGGAGCTGCTGCGCGGTCTCTGGGGCGGGCCCCGGGACGGCGGCGGAAACGGAACCGGGCGGAGAGATGGAGACGGGGGCGGTCGCGATGCGGACTGATCTGGAGACCGACTGGGAGATACCGCCGACCCCGGCCGGACCGACCGGCCGGCTCGAACGGTTCATGGGCCCGGGCAAGTCCCCGGCGGAGTCCGTGGTCGAGGGGGTCGGCGGCGCGGTCTGCGCCCTGCTGCTGGCGGCCGGGATCTGGTCGTCCGACGCCCTCCGGGACTGGTCCGCCCCGCAGATCGTGATCGTGGCGCTCGCCGGACTCGATCTCATCGGCGGGATCCTCACCAATGCGACCAATGCCGCCAAGCGCTGGTATCACCGGGCGGATCCGCGGGCCAGGCGCGGGCGGCTGGTCTTCGTCTCGGCGCATCTGGGCCATCTGGCGGCGATGGGTCTGCTCGTGCTGGACGGCGACTGGACCTGGCTGCTGGGCAACGCCGGGCTGCTGCTGGCCGGTGCCGTCGTGGTGGAGTTCGCCCCGCTGGAGCTGAGGCGGCCGGTGGCGATGGCGGTCTGGACGGCGGCGGTCGTGGTGAACCTGTTCTGGCTGACCGTGCCGGACGCGCTGCTCTGGTTCGCCCCGCTGTTCTTTCTGAAACTGCTGGTCTGCCATCTGGTGCCGGAGGCGCCGCTGCGCCGCAGAACGGCCGCCGACGAGCGGGTTCCCGTCGATGACGGACCCGACCGGGCCGCCGCCGGGCGGGGGCCGGCCGATGACTGAGGAACAGGTCCGGTGGCGGGTGGACGAGGCGCCCGGCCCGGCCGAGTGCGCGGAGGTCCTGGCCGCGGCCTTCGTCCGGGAGGGGACCGGCCGGTGGATCTGCCGGGGCTCCGACTCCGTACGGCGGCGCTGGTTCGCCGGACTGCTCGGAACCCAGGCCACCGTGGCGGGCGGCCGCCGGGCGCTGCTGACCGGCCCCGACGGGCGGGCCGTGGGCGCCGCGGTGCTCACCCCGCCGGGCGGGTCGCCGTCGGTCGGGGCGCGGCTGGCGTGGACCGTACGGACCCTGGCGCTCTGCGGCGGGCGGACGTTCACCAGGACCCTGCGGTATCTGGACCGTACGGAACGTCTGGCTCCGCCGGGTGCCTGGACGCTGGAGTTCATCGGGATACGGCCCGAGGACGCCGGGCGGGGCGCCGGGCGGTGGCTCCTCGGCGAGCTGCTGGACCGTACCCCCGCCCCGGAGGGGGTCTTCCTCACCACCTCGGACGCCGTCAATGTCGGCTTCTACGAGAGCTTCGGCTTCATCGTGCTCGAACGGCTGAGGATCGGCCCACTGGAGACCACCGCCATGTGGCGGCCCCCGGGCGCCACGGCGCCCCGCCGAGCGGCGTCCGGCCGGTCGCTTCCTGAGTGGCCTTTCACTTGAGCAGTCGTGACATCCGGCGGTCCGCCAGGGGCTTGCCGCCGGTCTGGCAGGTCGGACAGTACTGAAGCGACGAGTCGCTGAACGACACCTCCCGGATGGTGTCCCCGCACACCGGGCACGGTTCGCCCGCCCGGCCGTGGACCCGGAGTCCGCTCTTCTTCTCCCCCTTGAGCCGGCCCGCGGCCACGCCCCGCGAACGCGCCACGGCCTCCGTGAGGGTGGCGCGCAGCGCCTCGTACAGCCGGGTGATCTCGTCGTCGCCGAGGTGCCGGATCTGTTTGAAGGGGGACATCTTCGCGGCGTGCAGGATCTCGTCGCTGTACGCGTTCCCGATGCCCGCGATCAGGCTCTGGTCCCGCAGGGCGCCCTTGATCTGGCGCTGTTCGCCGGAGAGCAGGGCGGCGAAGGCGTCGCGGTCGAAAGCGTCGGCGAGCGGGTCTGGTCCGAGCCGGGCGATGGCCGGGACGTCGGCGGGGTCCCGGACGAGATGGACGGCGAGACGTTTGGTGGTGCCCGCCTCGGTGAGGTCGAAGCCCGCGCCGGAGTCGAGGACGGCCCGCAGGGCCAGCGGGCCCTTCCCCGGGCGGGGCGGTGCCGCGGGGAACTCGTCCCGCCAGCGGAGCCAGCCCGCGCGGGCGAGATGGACGGTCAGATGGAGGTCGTCCAGGACGATGTCGAGCCATTTGCCGTACCGGGCGATACCGGTGACGGTACGGCCGTCGACGGCGTCGAGCGGTGGGTCGTAGGTCTTCAGCACACTGATGTTCAGCGGCAGCACCCGGGCGATCCGCTCGCCCGTCAGTCTGCCGTCGAGGAAGTCCCGCAGCGATTCCACCTCGGGTAGCTCCGGCATGCCTCAAGACTGCCGCAGCCGGGCCGGGGCCGCAGTCCGGCGCCGCCGCCCCCGGCCCCCGGGTCGCCTCAGGCGGGCGACGGTGTCCCGGGCCCGGTCGCCGAAGCCGCCGGGGTCTTCGCCGTCAGCTCGGCCAGTTCCTCCTCCGTGGCGGAGGCCAGCCGGGCGACATCCGGTACGGCCTCCCCGTCGGCGACCAGCCCGACATGGATCCGGCCGCCGTACGAGGTGAGCGCGACGGCCAGGGAGTGGCCCCGGGCCAGCGGGGCCATCGGATAGAGGGATCGCAGCGGGCAGCCGCCGATGGAGAGCTCCGAACGCGGCAGCGGCACGCTGGTCACCACCAGGTCGAAGAGCATCCGGGCCGCGCCGCCCGCGAGGGGCGCGCCGAACCGGTGGGCGATGGGCGGCAGCTGGTCGGCGAGTACGGCGAGGGCCCCGGCGCCCCGGAGCGGACCGGCCTCCTTGTTGCGGTCCATGGCCCGGCGGACCAGATCGAGCCGGGTGTACGGGTCGGGTTCGGCGACGGGCAGATCGAGCAGGTACGCGGAGAGTTCGTTGCCCGGCCCGGCGGGGTCGCCGGGCCGCCGCCGGGAGACGGGGACGAGGGCGCGCGGCCCGTCGGCGGGCAGCGGTTCGCCGCGTCCGGCGAGCCAGCGGCGCAGGCCCCCGGCGACGACCGCGAGCAGCACGTCGTTGGTGGTGCCGCCGGACGCCCTGCGGACCCGGCGGATGTCGGCAGCGTCGAGTACGGCCGTCCCCAGTCGCCGGGTGCCGCTCGTTCCGGCGGCCAGGGACGGCGGCCGGCCGCGTGGGTCGAACCTGCTGGCCAGGACGACGGACGCGCCGACGCCTACGGCCCGGCCGAGGTCGTCGATCCGGCCCCGGGCGACGCCGACGAGCCGGGCGGGGTCGCCGAACCAGGGGCGGCCGGCGGCCTCGGTGCCGCCCCGCAGCCGGGCGGCGGCCCGGGCGCGGACGCCCCGGGGGTCGGCGATCTCGTCGAAGATCGCCGACCCGATGGCGACCGCCCGCATACCGTCGGCGAGGGCGTGATGGAGCTTCACGAGCACCCCGAAGGTGCCGTCGGGGCGGCCGGTCAGCAGATACATCTCCCACGGCGGACGGCCCCGTTCGAGGGGGCGTTCCATCAGCTCACCGGCGACGGCGACGGCCTCGTCGGCGAGGGGCGCGGCGCCGGGGAGACGGATCCGGTGGACGTGCCGGGTGACGTCGAAGTCGGGGTCGGGGAGCCAGACCGCCCCGCCGACGGGCAGCAGCACGTCCCGGACCCGGGAGCGCAGCCGTCGTACGCCGGCGGCCCGGGTGGCGAGCAGGGCGAGCAGGGCATGGGCGGGTGGCGGCCGGTCGGCACCGGGGGCGGAGCCCGGCGCCGGGTCCGCCGGGTCGGGGGCGAAGAGGGCGAGGGCACCGAGGTGCATGGGGTGACCGGCGGATTCCAGATGCCAGAACGCCAGGTCGAGAGGGGCGAGTCGCTCGGTGCTCGGGCTCACGGTGGCCTCCGGCTCGGGGTCCGGTCGGTTGCGGGGGGGGCGCCGCCGGGCCGGACGGAGGTCCGTGTCCCGGCGGCCGGGCCGCACCGGATCGGAGGCCGGGCGGCGGCGGGCGATCGTCCTGATCCGTGACGATCGAGGACGATAGCTTTACGGACAGTTACCCTAGCCGCTCGTTCCGTGCCCTGCCTCCGCCCGGGGCCGTCCGCCCCGCAGGCCGACCCGAACGGCCCGGCCGAGGGCTCCCGCCCGGGCCGGGGACGGTTCGGGTGGATCTCACCGGGGCCGCGCCCGACACCCCGCTCCCCGTGTCCGGCGGTCCGGCAGGGGGTCCCCCGAATTCCAGGAGACGTGCCCGTACACCGCGTCGCCGTCGGTCACGGACCGGCCCCGCGTCCGGCGGCGCAGCTGCCGTCCCCGGGCCGGAGAGCGGGGCCCACGGAGTGAGCGCGCTCCTTGGACCTCGTCCTCCGGCGTGCGGTCGAACGCACCGGACCGGCCCCCGCGCACACTCCTCCGACCCGAGGAGATCGCGTCCCCGGCAGAGGCCGCCGGGCCGGAGAGCGGGGCCCACGGCATCCGGTACGTGCCGACGCGACGGCGGCGGGGCCGGTGAGGCCGGGAGAGCCCTTCCCGCGCGGAAGGCCGCCCGGCGGGACGGGACGGGACCGCACCCGCCGGGCGCCGCGGGGCCGGGCCCGGATCGCGGGGCCGGGACGACCCGCCCGGCAGCGACGCACCGGTCCCGCCGGGCTCCCGGGGCAGGCCCCGCGCTCCCCGGCGGTGCGGTACCGGGAAGCGGCCAAGGGCCGCGCCCCGGTGCCCATGATCCCCACGAACCACGCGAAGGCAGGCGAGCTACCCGCCCGGTTTCCGGCCCACGGTCGCCCCGCCCCGCCCGGGTCCGGCCCAACCGGGTACGCCGCCGGGCCCGGATCGCCCCGTCCGAGACCCGGACACGGCCGGTGGTCGCGCCCCGCGCCCCGCCGTCCGGTGCCCGGCCGACCGTCACCCCGACCCGCCGGGCCGCCGGGCCGCCGGGCCGCCGGGCCGCCGACGGGCCCGTACCGCCGGTCCGTTCAGCGCCGACCGGGGCCGGGGCTCACCGTTCGGGCACCCCGAAGACGCACCACACGCACTTGCCGCCGCCCCGCGAGTCCACTCCCCACGCGTCCGCCAGCAGATCCACCAGCAGCAGCCCCCGGCCCGAGACCCCGGACTCCCCGGCGTCACGCCTTCGGGGCAGCGCGCTGGAGCCGTCCTCGACCTCGACCCGGAGCCGTCTCGGGGGCCCGGGGACGACCCGTACGGTCACCTCGGCCGGGCCCTCGGTATGCGTCAGAGCGTTGGTCACCAGCTCGTCGGCGATCAGTTCGATCTCGTCCGCCCGGGCCCCGGCGCCCCAGGCCACCACGGCCGAGCGGACCATGTGCCGGGCGGAGCGCAGCGCCTCCGGGTCGTTCTGGGCGACGTGCTGGTGGAGCCTGCCGCCCGACCTCGGGGTGAGTGTGCCCCGGCGGCGCAGCAGGAGCAGGGCGACGTCGTCGTCGCCGCCGCGTTCGTCGACGACCTCGCAGAGGCGGTCGGCGAGCCGCTGGGGGTCCCGGGGGCCGTTGCGGACCAGCGCCGTCAACAGCTGGAGCCCGTCGTCGAGGTCGGCACCCGGCTGCTCGACCAGGCCGTCGGTGTAGAGCAGCAGGGTCTGCCCCGGGTCGAGTTCGACGGTGGTGACCGGGTATTCGAGCCAGCCGAACTCGGCGGAGAGTCCGAGCGGCAGCCCGCCGTCGACGGGGATCCGGCGGCAGCTGCCGTCGGTGTCGCGGACCAGTGGGTCGACATGGCCCGCGCGGACCATCTGGACCACTCCGGTCGACAGGTCGGCCTCGGCGTAGAGGCAGGTGGCGAAGCGGTCGGTGTCGAGTTCGTCGAGGAAGGCGGAGGCCCGGGCCATCACGGTGGCCGGGGTGTGGCCCTCGGCCGCGTACGCCCGCAGGACGATCCGCAGCTGGCCCATGACGGCGGCCGCGTCGGTGTCATGGCCCTGGACGTCGCCGATGACGGCGCCGACCCGGCCGCCGGGCAGGGTGATCACGTCGTACCAGTCGCCGCCGATGTCCCGGCCCATCCGGGCGGACCGGTACCGTACGGCGATCTGGGCGCCGGGCACATCGGGGATCCGGCGCGGCAGCATCGCCTGCTGGAGCCCTTCGGCGAGGTCGTGCTCCTGGTCGTAGAGGACGGCGCGCTGCACGCTCTGGGCGATGGTGCTGCCGATGGCGACGAGCAGATTGCGCTCCTCGGCGGTGAAGCCGGTCCGGTCGTCGTAGAGCAGTCCGAAGGCGCCGATGGGGCGGCCCTGGGCGATCAGCGGCAGATAGGCGGCGGCCTCCACCCCGAGCCCGGCGATATGCGGCCAGAGGACGGGATACGACCCGGCGAAGTCGTCGGGGCCCTCGATGAAGCGGGGTGCCAGGGTCCGGATGACCTCACTCATCGGGTACTGCTCGTCGACCCGGGTGTAGCGGGTGCCGGGGACGAACGCCTCCTGGGGCCCCTCGGCCACGAGATGGATCCGGCCGCCGGGCTCCAGCAGGCCCATGACCAGGCTGCGGGCGCCGAAGATCTCCAGCCCGTGGGTGTCCTTGAGGACGTCGATCACGTCCTGGACGGTCCTGGCGTGGGCCAGGGCGGCCGTGGTGGCCTCGACGACACTGGTCTGCCAGCGGCGTTCGGTGTCGGCGGCGATCCGGGCGGTGGAGTCCGCCAGCTCGGCAGTGGCGTCCCGGACGATGCCGATGACCCGGACCGGGCGGCCGTCGGCGTCCCGGCGGACACAGCCCTGGGAGTGGGTCCAGCGCAGGGTGCCGTCGCGGCGGCGGATCCGGAAGTAGACCCCGTAGTGGTCCCGGCCGCTCTTGAGCGCCTGGGCCACCCCGGCGTCGAGGCGCGCCGCCTCGTCGGACGGCATCCGGGCCATCACGGTGGCCCGCCGTCCGTCGTACTCGTCCGGCGGCAGGTCGAGCACCTCGTACGCGGGCGGGTCCAGATGCATCAGTCCGCTGGCCAGGTCCCAGTCGAAGCTGCCCATCAGGTTGAGGGTCAGGCTCCGGCCAGGATCGGCGGGCCAGTCGTCGGGAAGCGTCCGGGCCCCCGCTACCCGATCAACCATGCCGCCACTCTGCCATCATTTGTCGGATTATTCGACCCATTGCGTGATGACCGGGCGGTCAGGTCTCGTAGGTGTCCGGGTCCCCGGCGGGGTCCTCCGCGAGGTACTCCGCGGCCTCTCCGGTGAGGGAGTCGAAGCCGTCCCGCTCCACGGAGTCCGCTGAGTCCACGGGGTCCACGGGGTCTCCCGTGATTTCGGCGTCCCCGCCGAAGAGGAGGTCCGCAGGGTCCTCGGGGTCGATCTCCGCCTCCGGGACGTCCGGGCCGAACAGCGACTCGTCGCCCGTGCCGCCCGAAGCCGTCCCGCCGGAGTCCGCCCCGCCCGGAACAGCCTCGTCCGGAACGGCGCCGTCCAGGGCGTCGGGGGCCGCGGCGGCGGCGTCCCGGTCCCGGGCCGCCGGATAGGCGTAGACGTCGTCGGGGTTGACCGGGGGCACCACATCGGGCCGCCGGTCGTCCTCGCCGTCGGTACCGGTGGCCCGGTCGATCCAGGTGTCCTCGACGACGTCGACGATCACCAGGCTCTCCAGCGGCCGGGTGGCGGGCTTCACCACCACGACCCGGTCGGCGCTGTACCCCTGCCAGGCCGCGCCCCGCTGGATCACGCCGCCCTTCACGGCGACCGGCGACGACAGCGGGGTGCCCGAGGCGCACCGCAACCGGGGGGCGCCGTACCGGTCCACCAGGACGGCAGTTCCGGCCTGGAGCACCAGCTGGCGGGCGGGGGCGGCGCCCTTTCCGGCCCGGTAGCCGCGGCCGGTGACCCGGGTGTCGGCCCGCAGCACCACCGGGGTCAGTCCGCGCAGGAAGCCGGGCAGATCTCCGCGGGAGACGTCCGCGCCGTCGGCGAAGGCGGCGGCCCGGACGTCGTCGGCCCGCAACAGGGTGAGCTGCCGTTCCACGTCGCAGCTGCCGACGGAGCGGGTACCGCCGTAGAGCCCGGGGGTGGCGCCGGACATGGTGCGCAGGGTGTGGCCGCGCTGGGCGACACCGCCGCCCCCGGCGCCCGGGACGACGGGTTCGGGTACGGGGACGGAGAGCGTCCGGGCGCTGGTGGCGGTGTACGGGTCGGGCCCCTGCTCCGCCGCCGGTCTGAGGTGGACCTCCTCGTCGCGGTCCCGGTCCGGTTCGGACCCGCCGCCTCCGCAGCCCGCGGCGAGCACGCCGAGACACACGGCGGCGGGCAGGGCGGCGACCGCCACCGGCCACCGGCGGCGGGGCCGGTGGCGTCCGTTCAACTTCCGCTTCCGCATGGTCCGCTTCCGCCTCTCCGCCCCGCCCGTGCCGGGGTGCAGGCGCCGTGGCCCGCGGCCACGGCGGAGGTCCGCTGTGTCTGTGCGTCCTTTCTTCCGGATCAACCCGGGACCCGCGACTTGAACGCGTTCAACCCTGCGCCTAGGCTCGGCCGTCAGGGGGATGGATCGGCTCGGACCCGGGGGTGGCACGGATGGCGTCGGTACTGGTCGGCCTGGTGGCGCGGCTCGTGACAGGGGCGTTCGGGGGCGCCCGCCCGGGGCCGCCCGGTTTCCTCGTGCCCGTTCGGAGCAGCCCGAGCTATCCCGAGACGGGCGCGACCCGGCTGGGCCCGATGCCGGACGGCTACGGGCATCTGCACCACACGGTCCGGATCGGGCGGGGCCGCCCGCTGTACGAGGCCGCGGGCGCGGCCGTCCTCGACTGGCGGATGCACTCGGCGGCCGGCTGCCGCCCCCGGACCACCGGCCCGGCGGCCGAGCCCGGCACCCAGGTGGAGGTCTCCCTGGGGGTGGGCCCGCTCCGGCTCCCGGGCCGCTGCGCGGTGGTCTGGGCCGAGTCCGGCCGGACCCGGACCGGTTTCGGCTACGGCACCCTGCCCGGTCATCCGGAACGCGGCGAGGAGTGCTTCGTGGTGGACATCAGGGACGACGGGTCGGTCTGGTTCACCGTCATGGCCTTCAGCCGTCCGGCCCGCTGGTTCACCCGGCTCGCCGGCCCGCTGATCCCGCCCGTCCAGCGGGCCTACGCCCGCAGGCTGGGCCGTACGGTACGCCGGCTGGCCGCCCCGGCGGGCGCGGCGGGGGTGCCGGGTCCGTACGGCCCGTTCGATACTGGGCGGGATGGAGTGGTTCGTTGACGACGGCTACGCGCTGAGCCGGCTGGTCTTCCAGCGGGTGCTCGCGGCCGTCTATCTGGTCGCGTTCCTCACGGCGGCCCGTCAGTTCCGGGCGCTGATCGGCGAGCGGGGCATGCTGCCGGTGCCCCGGTATCTGCGCGGCGTGCCGTTCCGCCGGGCGCCGGGCCTCTTCCGGCTGCGCTACTCGGACCGGCTCTTCGCCGCCTGCTCCTGGACCGGGGTGGCGCTCTCGGCGGCCCTGCTCGCCGGGGCCGCCGACGACATCCCGCTCGCCCTGGCGATGGCCTGGTGGGCGGTGCTCTGGGCGCTGTATCTCTCCATCGTCAACGTCGGCCAGGTCTGGTACGGATTCGGCTGGGAGTCCCTGCTGCTGGAGACGGGTTTCCTCGCGGTCTTCCTCGGCAACGACCGGACCGCTCCGCCGGTCCTGGTGCTTCTGCTGCTGCGCTGGCTGCTGTTCCGGGTGGAGTTCGGCGCCGGAATGATCAAAATGCGCGGCGACCCCTGCTGGCGGGATCTGAGCTGTCTCCGGTATCACCACGAGACCCAGCCGATGCCGGGCCCGCTGAGCCGCTTCTTCCATCTGCTGCCCGCGCCGCTGCACCGGGTGGAGGTCGCGGCCAACCACGTCGCCCAGCTCGTCCTGCCGTTTCTGCTCTTCACCCCGCAGCCGGTGGCATCGGTCGCGGCCGGTCTGATCGCCGTGACCCAGCTGTGGCTGGTGCTCTCGGGCAACTTCGCCTGGCTGAACTGGCTGACGATCGCCCTGGCGCTGTCGGCGGTGGACGGTTCCCTGGTGGGCGCCCCGGCGCGGGCGGCTCCCGAGCCGCCCGTCTGGTACGTGGTCCTGGTCGTCGCGGTCACCGTCCTGGTGGTGGTCCGCAGCTACCGGCCCGCGCGCAATCTGCTCTCCCGGGAGCAGCGGATGAACACCAGCTGGGATCCGTTCCATCTGGTGAACTCCTACGGCGCCTTCGGCACGGTGAGCCGGGTCCGCCGGGAGGTGGTGATCGAGGGGACGGCCGAGCCGGTCGTCGGCCCGGACACGGTGTGGCGGGAGTACGGCTTCCGGGGCAAGCCGACGGATCCGTACCGTACGCCCCGGCAGTTCGCCCCGTACCATCTGCGGCTCGACTGGCTGATGTGGTTCGCCGCGCTCTCGCCCGGCTATGCCCGCGCCTGGTTCGGGCCGCTGGTGGAGCGGCTGCTGGCGGGCGACCGGGACACGCTGCGGCTGCTGCGGGTGAATCCGTTCCCGGACGCGCCGCCGGTCTTCGTCCGGGCCCGGATCTGGCGCTATCGCTTCACCACCCGGGCCGAGCGGCGGGCGACGGGGGCGGTCTGGCACCGGGACGGGGAGCGGGAGTTCTGGCCGCCGACCCGGCTCGGACGCTGAGCCCCGGGCCGGTTCGGCGGGCATGCTACGGCCGGGCGGCTTCCGGAACGCCCGTGCCCCCGCCGGGTCGGCGGGGGCACGGGTACCGGGCGGAACCGCCGTCCGGTCAGTCGATTCCGGGCAGGATGTGCGGCTCGGCGAGGTCGTCCTCGTATCCGGCCAGCCGGATCGGGGCGGACCTGGCCCAGACGTCCAGACTGCCGAGCTGCTCCGGGCGGGCGCTCCGCTCCCGGGTCCGTTCCGGGGGGCGCGTCTCGTACTGCTTCACCTCAGGTGTCACCGCGAACTCCTCTGTGTCGCGCAACAAGGGACAGGGCGAATCGGTCGCGGTGGCGCCGGCGTTCGGGCGGGACCGCAGCCTGGTTGCAGACGTGTCCCAGGACGGCCGGAAGGCTTTTGTGGATCCTCTTGGTGGCGTCCGTGGGTCTCAGAGTAACCACATGAGCGGGGCACCGCTCGATGGGGGCTGGTGAATTCCTCGCATTCCAGCCGTGATCCGGTCGAAGGTCCACGACGGCGGGGCGCCGGAGAAGCGCCGGGTCGCTGTGACGGGTGATGCCACGGATGGAGTAGTGGCGTCAGCGGCACGAGCGGTTCACGGGCGGCCACCGTGCGGAATCGTTTCCGGGGGCGCCGTCGTGCGACGGCGCCCCCGGAAACGGCGCGTTTCCACCGCTGCGGCCGGGACGCCCGCGGCCCCGCGGCCCGGCGGCGTCCCGGAGGACTACCACTTGCCGGGCGCGTAGTCCTTCAGGAAGCAGCCGTACAGATCCTCGCCCGCCTCGCCGCGCACGATCGGGTCGTAGACCCGGGCCGCGCCGTCGACCAGGTCGAGCGGGGCGTGGAAGCCCTCGTCGGCCAGCCGCATCTTGTCCGGGTGCGGGCGCTCGTCGGTGATCCAGCCGGTGTCGACGGCCGTCATCAGGATCCCGTCGGAACGGAACATCTCCTCGGCGCTGGTCCGGGTGAGCATGTTCAGCGCCGCCTTCGCCATATTGGTGTGCGGATGTCCGGCGCCCTTGTAGCCCCGGGCGAAGACGCCCTCCATGGCGGAGACGTTGACGACGTACGTCCGGCGCGCGGCCGAGGCGGCCATCGCCGGGCGGAGCCGGCTGATCAGGATGAACGGGGCGGTCGAGTTGCAGAGCTGGACCTCGAGCAGCTCGACCGGGTCGACCTCGGAGACGGTCTGGATCCAGCTGTTCGTGGCGTCCAGGTCGGGGACGAGTCCGCCCGCGTCGATCGCCGTACCGGCCTCGATCCGGGCCGGGGTGGCCGAGCCCGAGACCAGGGCGAGCCCGGTGACGTCCGCCGCCGTCAGGCCCTCACCGGCGGCGCGCGGCAGGGCGGCCACCGGGTCCACGGCACCGCTGCCGAAGGTGCCGATCACCTCGGCCGGAGGCAGTACGCCCGCGGGCAGCGGCGCGGACTCGGCGGCGACCAGCTCGCGGTAGGCCGCCGGGGAGCGGCGGACGGTCTGCGCCGCGTTGTTGATCAGTATGTCCAGGGGACCTTCGGCGGCGACCGAGTCGGCGAGGGCGACGACCTGCGCCGGGTCCCGCAGATCGATACCGACGATCTTGAGCCGGTGGATCCACTCGTCGCTGTCGGGCATGGCCTTGAAGCGGCGGATCGCGTCGTTGGGGAAGCGGGTGGTGACCGTGGTGTGGGCGCCGTCGCGCAGCAGCCGCAGGGCGATGTACATCCCGATCTTGGCCCGGCCGCCGGTGAGCAGGGCGCGTCGGCCGGTGAGATCGGTCCTGGCGTCCCGGCGGGCCCGGTTCTCGGTCGCGCAGTCCGGGCAGAGCTGGTGGTAGAAGGCGTCGACCTCGACGTACCGGGACTTGCAGACATAGCAGGACCGGGGGCGCTTGAGTATGCCCGCGAGCTGCCCCTGTGCCGACGAGGACGGCAGCAGGCCCTCGGTCTCGTCGTCGATCCGCTCGGCGGAGCCGGTGGCGGTGGCCTCGGTCACGGCCTTGTCGTGCGCGGTCTTGGAGGCCCGGCGCTCCTGGCGCCTGCGCTGCTTGACCGTACGGTAGATGCCCGCGGTGGCCCGGCGGACGGTGATCGCGTCGGGGTGGTCGACGTCCAGCTCGTCCAGCTCGTCCAGCACGCTGAGGCAGACGGCCAGCCGCTCCGGGTCGATACCGGGCCCGTACGACGCGGGGCTGTCCTCTGTCACCGTCATGAGCTGTGCCATTCCTCGATCGCGGGGCGCGCGGGGCTGACCGCGCGCTGATCACCCGGGGGTTCCAAAAGCGCGATTTTACCGAGCGGAGGGGTACGGACCAAATGTGATCGTCCCGGCCGGTGCCCCGTCCGGGGGCCGGAGCCGGTTCCGCCGGGTACGCGGCCGGGGCCGGGCCGCGCGGATCAGCCGTCCGAAGCTGCTTCCCGCGCCCCGGGCGGGGTGTCGAAGGCGCAGTCCCCGCAGAGCCCGCCGCCCACCCGGTAGTGCAGGCAGCACGTGGTCCGCCGCATCCCGGGGTCCCGCACGGTCCGGGCCAGATCGGGGTGGTCGAAGAGGCCGTCGGCGAGGGCCCGGGCCCGGTCGGCGGCGTCGGTACGGCCGGTACGGCGGGCCCAGGCGTCGATCTCGCGGACGGCCCCGGCGAGCGCGGAGCCCGCGTTGCCCCAGAGCAGCCCGGGCGAGATCCGGGTGTCGCGGCGGACGGCGGCGGCGAGCGGGACGAGATGGGCCTCCTGGACGGCGGCCCGGATCGCGGCCACGGACGCGGTCAGGGTGCCCGGATCGGTCAGCAGCAGATCGTCGGGGGTCGTCCGGTCGGGGGTCCAGCGGAGATCGCCGGGGCGGAGCGCGGGGAGGGTGCCGTGGAGGGCGGCGGAGCCGAGCGCGACCGACCAGAGCCGGGCGGCGAGTCCGAACTGGGCGATGGAGGCGGCGACCCGCCGCTCCCGGGCGCCGAGCCGGTCGGCGACGAGGTCGATCCGGCGGGCGAGCGGGGCGGTGTCGCCCGCGTAGACGGCGGCGAGCGGAGTGGCGGCCGGGGCAGGATCCGTACCGGCCGGGGGCGCGCCGGTGCGCAGGGCGAAGAAGCCCCCGATGACACCGGTGGCAGCGATTTCGGCTGCTCCGGCTGCTCCCGCTGTTCCGGCCTCGCCGTCCGGTCGTGCTCCCCCGCTCATCCGCCGCCCCTTCCCTGGTCGCCCGTAGTCGGCCGTTCCCGCGTCGCGCTCTCCCTGTGCCGCCGTCGACGGCTGTCGCATGGTGCCATGCCGGGCGTACCGTGGTCCTGTCGGCCTTCGTGCCACCGCGCGGCTCCGCCGGCGTACGGACCGGTGCGGATCCACGGGTTCCGGCGCCCCGGGGCTCGTTCCGGGGTACGCCCCGCGACCTGCCCGGATGTCGGGGATCAGACCTGGGGCCTACGCTCGTACTCCGTCGGCAGTAGGAGGGATTGCCTGCTCCAGGACGACGACGGGACGCCGTAACAGAGGGATCGTGATCTCTATGAGTCCCCTTCTGCTCGCCGTGCTGCTGTCCCTGGTCTCCGCGGTCGCCTATGCGGCCGGGGCGATCGTGCAGGAGCACGTCGCGGCGACCGCGCGCGCCTACGCCCCCCTGAACCACCCCGGGTGGTGGTGTGCCGTCGCCCTGAACGGGGTCGGCGCGCTGCTGCATGTGATAGCCCTCGCCTACGGGCCGCTCAGTGTCGTCCAGCCGCTGGGCGCGCTGACGATCGTGTTCGCCCTGCCGCTGGCCGCGGTCTTCGTCCGGCGGCGGGCCGGGGCGACCGCGTGGCGCGGGGCGCTGCTGGCGACCGTGGGGCTCGCGGGTCTGCTGGCGCTCAGCGGGGACGCCGGGAACTCGGCCTCCTCGTCGCTGAGTACGGGGCAGCGGGCGCTGCTGGGCGCGGTGACGTTCGGGGCGGTCGCCCTGGTGTTCCTGGTGGCGCAGACGATCAACCGGCCGGTGCTGCGGAGCGTGCTGCTCGCGGCGGCGGCCGGGGTGGCGTTCGGGATCGGTTCCGTGTTCACCAAGACCGTCGCGGTCGACTGGGAGTGGTCGGAGCCGTTCGCCCAGTGGCCCAGTCTGCTCGCGGTCGCCGTCCTGGCCACCGGTGGACTGCTGCTCTCGCAGGCGTCGTACCGGGGTGCGGGGCTCGCGGCGCCGCTGGCGACGGTGACGGTGGTCAACCCGGTGGTCGCGACGGCGGTCGGACTGACCATGCTCGGGGAGTCGTTCCGGGGCGGTGCCCCGGGCGCGGTGCTGGCGATCGGGTTCGGCGCGGTGGCGGCGGCCGGGCTCGCCCTGCTCACCTCGGAGCGGCTGGCGGCCGCCCGGGACCGGGAGGCCGCGGTGGCCGCCGGGGAGCCGGGGAACACGCGCGAGACCGCGGCCGGGGCGGACGGCGGACCGGACGCGGACCCGGTGTCGCGGGGCGGCGCGGAGGCCGAAGGGCGTCCCGGCGGTACGTCGCCGGTGTCGTACGGCCCGGGCGCGGCGGACCGGACCGGGAGGCGGGGGTTTCGCGGCTGCGGATCCCGCGCACCCGGATATCGGACCGCCGCCCGGCACCGGGGCCGCCGGACCGTGCCGGGGCCGTCGCCGGAGCAGCGGACCCCGGCGGCGCGGGGGTCAGATTGAGACGCCACCGGACCTGAGGTAGGCGAGGGGGTCGATGTCGGTGCCGTAGCCGGGGCCGGTACGGACCTCGAAGTGGAGATGGGGGCCCGAGCTGTTGCCGGTGTTCCCGGAGCGGCCGATCCGCTGGCCGCTGGCGACCTGCTGGCCGGAGCGGACGGTGAGCGCGGAGAGATGGGCGTACTGGCTGTACCGGCCGTCGTCGTGGCGGACGACGACCTGGTACCCGTAGGCACCGGCCCAGCCCGCGGAGACCACGAGGCCGTTGGCGACGGACTTGACCGAGGTACCGGTGGAGACGGGGAAGTCGACCCCGGTGTGGTAGCCGCTGGACCAGGCGGAGCCCGCCTTGCGGTAAGCGGTGCCGATGGCGCCGTCGACCGGGGCGCTCAGCCCGGCCCGGGACGGGGCGGCCTGCCGGGTCTTCCTCGGCTGGGGCTTCTGGGTCTGCTGGGGCTTGGTGGCGGGCCGCTCGGCGCGCTCCTTCCGCACCTCGGGCGCGGCCTTGCGGGGCGCCTGCTTGCGGGCCTGCTCGCCGGTGGCCCGCTGCCGGGGCGCGGGGGCCGCCGTCTTCGGGGTGCGGTCGGTGCCGGCGGCGCGCTCCCGGACCGGCGCCGAGCCCTTCGCGGGGGCCGACATCTTGATGACCAGCTTCTGGCCGGGGTGGATCAGATCCGGGTCGGAGCCGACGGTGGCCCGGTTCTGCTCGTAGAGGGCGGGCCAGCCGCCCCGGACGTTCTTGGCGTCGGCGATCGAGGAGAGGGAGTCGCCGCCCGCGACGGTGTACCCCTGGCGCTGGGTCGGGACCGTGGTCGGGGTCGCCTTCTGCTGCTTGGGGGGCGCGGTCCGCTGCGGGGCGGCCTGCCGCGTCTCGGCGGCGGCGGTCCGGCCGCCCTGGGCCTTGTCGCCCCGCTCGGGGGAGACGGCGGGCGCGTCGCCGCCGCGGCTGAGCCCGGCCTTGCCGGAGCAGTGCGGCCAGGCACCGGGACCCTGGGCCTCCAGGACCCGCTCGGCGACGGCTATCTGCTGGTCCTTGCTGGCGAGGTCGGCCCGCGGGGCGTACTCGCGGCCGCCGAACGCCTCCCAGGTGGACTGGCTGAACTGGAGCCCGCCGTAGTAGCCGTTACCGGTGTTGATCTTCCAGTTGTTGGTCGACTCGCAGGCGGCGACCTTCTCCCAGACGTCGACGGAGGCGGCCTGGCTGGTGCCCGCGGCGATCAGCGGGAGCGCCACGCCGGACGCGCCCGCGGTGACCGTCAACGACGCGCGGTTGATACGGCTCGGCTGTTGGCGGCGGTGGCGACCGGTTGCGGCCATGGTGCTTCTCCCCCTGGGGCAGGCAGAACTGAAACGACTGGTACGACGAGTACGGCTGGTCAAGCACGGTAGATCACGGAACGGTCACGTACCAAGCCGTCAACCTAGGCCGTCCACTCCGGCCCTGACAAGGGCTCAGCGCCCCGCGCACGGCGGCAGACGGGGGCGGACACCCCCCTGGGGCCGGTCCGGGGCCGTCGCCCGAACGCCGCCCCGACCCCGCGCCATCGGGGCGAACACGGGCTCGAACGGGGAAATTTTCCGGGCCCCGCGGGAATTGACGACGAGTGAGCGGCCGGAGCCGCGGCACCACGCACGACCGCCGGATCGACCGGCCGGACGGCATCCGCGGACCCCGCGGGTGATCTTCGGCACACGCCTCTGACCACAGGAGTTTCTGATGAGTGGTAGCGCCCGGATCGGTGTCACGGGACTCGCGGTGATGGGCCGCAATCTCGCCCGCAACTTCGCCCGGAACGGCTTCACGGTCGCCGTGCACAACCGCACGGCGGCCAGGACCCGGGCCCTGGTCGAGGAGTTCGGGGACGAGGGGGAGTTCGTCCCCGCCGAGTCGGCGGAGGAGTTCGTCGCCGCGCTCGAACGGCCCCGCCGACTGGTGATCATGGTCAAGGCGGGCGGGCCGACGGACGCGGTGATCGAGGAGTTCGCGCCCCTCCTCGACGAGGGCGATGTCATCATCGACGGCGGCAACGCGCACTTCGCCGACACCCGGCGCCGCGAGCGGGAGCTGCGGGAACGCGGGATCCACTTCGTGGGCGTCGGCATCTCCGGCGGCGAGGAGGGCGCCCTGCACGGCCCCAGCATCATGCCCGGCGGCTCCGAGGAGTCGTATGCCGCCCTGGGCCCGCTGCTGGAGCGGATCGCGGCGAAGGCGCCCGACGGCGCGCCGACCGTGGCCCATATCGGCCCGGACGGCGCGGGTCACTTCGTCAAGATGGTCCACAACGGCATCGAGTACGCGGATATGCAGCTGATCGCCGAGGCGTACGATCTGCTCCGCTCGGTGGCGGGCTACTCCCCCGCCGAGATCGCCGGGACGTTCCGGCGGTGGAACCGGGGGCGGCTGGGCTCGTATCTGATCGAGATCACGGCCGAGGTACTGGCCCATACGGACGCGGCCACCGGGAAGCCGTTCGTGGACGTCGTCGCCGACCGGGCCGAGCAGAAGGGCACGGGCCGCTGGACCGTACAGACGGCGCTCGACCTCGGGGTGCCCGTCTCGGGGATCGCGGAGGCGGTCTTCGCCCGCTCCGTCTCGGGCCACGCGGCGCTGCGGGAGGCGTCGCGCGACCTGCCCGGCCCGGCGCCGCGGCCCCTCGGCGCGGCCGAGGCCGCGGCCTTCGCCGACGCCGTGGAGCAGGCGCTGTACGCCTCGAAGATCGTCTCCTACACCCAGGGCTTCCATCAGATCGCGGCGGGCGGCGACGAGTTCGGCTGGAACGTCGATCTCGGCTCGGTGGCGTCGATCTGGCGGGCGGGGTGCATCATCCGGGCGGACTTCCTCGACCGGATCCGGGAGGCGTACGACACCCGGCCCGGCCTGCCGGGCCTGCTGTCGGACAAGCGGTTCGCGGCGGAGATCGGCGCGGCGCAGGACGACTGGCGGGAGGTCGTCGCCACGGCGGCCCGCCAGGGCGTGCCGACGCCGGGCTTCTCGGCGTCCCTGGCGTACTACGACGCGCTGCGCGCGGAGCGCCTCCCGGCCTCCCTCACCCAGGGCCAGCGGGACTTCTTCGGCGCGCACACCTACCGCCGTACCGACCGCGAGGGGTCGTTCCACACCCTCTGGGGCGGGGACCGCTCGGAGGTCGCGGCGGACTGACCGGCCGTACGGCCCGGGGGCCGGGGCGCGCCGGACGCGCCCCGGCCGTCAGGGGCTCGCAGGCCCGTACCGCACCCGGACGGGCGTCAGGCCGGGCCGGGCTGGGGCCGGGGCTCCGGATCGGGCCCGGGACCGGGACCGGGCGGCCTCACCGGGTCGGGCGGAGTGGGCGGCGGCTGCGGTGTCGGTACGGGGCCCGGCAGCGGGCCCGGGCCGGGGCCCGGCGGGCCCGGCGACGGCACGGGTGACGGAGGTACGGGGGGCTGGGTCATACGGTCCTCCAGGATCCGGAGTCGTGCGTTCCACTGTCTCCCGGTACGGGTTCCCGCGCCCGCCGGGCCCACACTCCCCCCGGCGGTCACCCTCCGTTCAGGGCCGTCACCGCCGCGCGCAGCCCGGACTCGGGCCCCGCCAGAACCGGGATCGCCGTACGGGCGTATTTGGCGGCGGGGGCCATCGACGCCTGGGCGAGCACGATCACCGCCGTATCGCGGACGGCGTCGATCGCGGCGGCCACCGTCCGGGCGTACCCCTCGGTGTCCCCGGCCTCGAACCGCTCCCAGGCCCCGGGGACCAGGACGTGCCGCAGTTCGAGGGGGCGCCCGGCGGCCTCGGCCCTGATCAGGGCCTCCGTGGGCCCCAGGGTGCTCGCCACGGTGGCGAGCACCGCGACCCGGCCCCGGGCGGCGGCCTCGGCCGCCATCGGCCGGTCCACCCGGAGTACGGGCACCCCGTACCGTCCGGCGCTCGCCTCGGCGACGGCCCCGATGGTCGAACAGGTGCAGAGCACCGCCCCCGCCCCGGCCGCGACCGCCCGCCCCACGGCGGCGGAGACCTCGTCGGCGACCGCGTCGGGTCCCTCGGCGGCGGCGCGGGCCAGCAGCTCCTCGTGGACGAGATGGCGCAGCCCGACCCCCGGATGGTGCCGGTCGCGCAGCGCGTCGAAGACCGGCGGATGCACGGCCGAGGTGTGGAGCAGCGCCAGTACGGGCCCGGCGGAACCCGCCGGGCCCCCGTCGCTCACCACCGGTCGGGCCGGGCCCTCAGCTCGTCCTCGGCCGCCGCGACCAGCCCGGCCGGGGCCTTTGGGGCCTCGTCGCGGTGCCGCTCGGCCCAGCGCGCGGCGTACGGGCACAGCGGTACGACGGCGAGGCCCGCCCGCCCGGCGATCGCGTAGAACTCACGGACCAGGGCGCCGGCGATGCCCCGGCCCTCGTAGCCGCGGTCGACCACGGTGTGCACGGCGACCAGCGCGGCGGGCGCGCCGTCCCGGTCCAGGACGAAGTACTGGATCCGCCCGGTCACGGTCCCGTCGCCGTCGTACGCCTCCAGCAGGCCCCGGGCCCGGTCGTCCCGCAGCTCGTACTCCGATGCCTCGGCCATCACACCGCTCCTTCGCTCATCGGTCGCCGCCGGGGCCCGCGACGGCACCGGGGCTCCGCTCGGTCCGGCTCCCGGGCACGGGCGCCGACACGTCGCTCCCCAGCTCCACGATGCGGTTCCCCGCGTCCACATGCACCACCCGCGGCACCAGGGCCCGCGCCTCCGCGTCGTCCACCTGGGCGTAGCTGATGAGAATGACCACGTCCCCGGGGTGGACCAGATGGGCGGCGGCACCGTTGATCCCGATCACCCCGGAGCCGCGTTCGCCCTCGATGACATAGGTCTCCAGCCGGGCGCCGTTGGTGACGTCGACGATATGGACCAGCTCACCGGCGAGCAGATCGGCGGCCTCCATCAGCTCGCCGTCGATCGTGACGGAGCCGACGTAGTGCAGATCGGCCTGCGTCACGGTGGCACGGTGGATCTTGGACTTGAACATTGTACGCAACATCGGAGCACTCCCACCAGTAGGCTCCCTGCCTGTGTTTTTGCAGGTCAAGGGCTTCTTCGACACCCTATAACGAGTCGCATGTCCAGGCAGCTGACCCCAGGTTCCTCAGGACTCATGCTGACCACTTGCCGATTTTCCTGACGTCTCGCCAGATGGCTGAAGAGATCTTCGCCCAACCTCGCGGACCCTGCCGTGGTGACGGTCCAAGCCTACGCAGCACCCCCGAATGACATCCGTGACAACGGTCACGCGGACGGTCCGGACCGCAGCCAGAAGCGAAGGCGCTCGACCGGAGGTCGGACTCCCAGGGCGATACACCGGGCCCGGCCGGGCCCGGAAGACCAGCCGCCACGCGCCGTTCCTCCGGGAGCCCTCCGTGCGTGGTTCAGCAGCCGATGGCGCCTCCGCCCCGGCGCCGGACGGCGACGACCGCGGGGCGGACCAGACGGCCGGGGCCTTCGGGCCAGGTACTGCCCGGGTGTTCCGCGGTGGCGCCGTCCGTCTCGCCGGGGTGCTGGACGGCGACCAGGATCCGGCGTTCCTGGACGACGGGGCCGCAGGTCTCCGCTCCGAGCGGGACGGTGAGGAACTGCTTCAGCTCCCCGCGCCTGGCGCCGTCGGTGGCGACACCGAACAGGCCGTCGTTGGTGCCCAGGTTGTTGCCGTCGGTGGAGATCCACATATTGCCGTGGGGGTCGAAGGTGATGTTGTCGGGGCAGGAGATGGGGCTGACCCGGTCCTTCGGGTATCCGGCGAAGTAGGTGGCCGGATCCGCCGGGTCACCGGCGACGAGGAAGAGCCGCCAGGCGAAGGCCTCCGCGGGAAATGGCTCGCGGGGGCGGGAGTTGTGTGCTGATCTTGGACCGCATGACCCATGATCCATTTTCCCGGCGCCGGCTGATCACCGCCGCCGGAGCCGTCGGCGCCGCCGCCGCGCTCACCCCTCAGCCCGCCACCGCCGCAGCCGTGAGCTCCGGCCCCGTGAGGCGGCGGTCGGCGGCGCTGATCGTCCACAACGCGCGCGTGCTCACGGGCGGGCGCGGGGTCCGGGTGCGGGAGGCCATCGCGGTCGGCCGGGACGGAAAGGTCCTGGCGACCGGGAGGTCCCAGGACATGCGGCGGTTCGCGGGGCGGGACACCGAGGTGGTCGACGCCCGGCGGGGGACCGTGATGAGCGGGATCGTGGACGGGCACGCCCACCCGGTGGCCGCCGGTGCCGCGACGCTCAATCCGAGCCTGGGCTATCCGGAACTGACCATTGAGCGGCTGCAGGAGCTGCTGCGGGGATTCCTCGCCGATCCCGGGTACGGGAGCGAGCCGGACGGCTGGCTGGTGGTGGCGGACTGGGACCCGGTGGGGCTGCTGCCCGCCGGGACCGTTCCCCACCACCGGTTCCTCGACGCACTCGCCACCCGCCGTCCGATCGTGATCATCGCTTCGGACGGTCACAACAGCTGGGTCAACCGGCGCGCGCTCGAACTCGCCGGGATTACCGCCACCACCCCCGACCCGCCGGGCGGACAGATCGAGCGGGACGCGGACGGCATGCCCACCGGACTCCTCAAGGAGGAGGCCCAGGGCCTGGTGCACGAACTGCTGCCGGACCACCCGGTCAGCGCGGTGGTCGAGGCCACCGCCCGGGCTCTCTCGCAGGCCGCCGCCCAGGGAATCACCGCGTTCCTGGACGCCTCCGCCGACGAGTGGCACCTCGGCGTCTACGCCGAACTCGCCCGCACCGGACGCCTCCCGCAGCGCGCCGCCGCCGCCCTCAGGCTCGACGCCCACGAGATCCGAGACCCGTACGAGGGACTGAGCTGGCTTCAGGCCACCCGCCGCCACTACCAGGAAGTCGACGGGCTCCATCTGCGGACCGCGAAAGTCTTCGTGGACGGCGTCATGGAGTACCCCGCCCACACCGCCGCCCTGATCGACCCCTACCTCGACGGACACGGCAACCCCACCCGACACCGCGGCCAGCTCCACCTGGAACCGGCCGACTTCGCCCGCCTCGCCGCCCTCCTCGACCAAAACGGCTGGCAGATCCACGCCCACGCCATCGGCGACCGCGCCGTCCGCACGGCCCTCGACGGATACGAAACCGCCCAACGCGCACACGGGCGGCGCGGCAACCGCCACACCATCACCCACCTCCAACTCGTCCACCCCACCGACCTCCAGCGCTTCGCCCACCTCGGCGTCATCGCCTCCATGCAACTCCAGTGGGCCATGCGCGACACCTGGACCATGGACGCCCTCCTTCCTTACATCGGCCCCGAACGCCACCGCCGCCTCTACCCCGCCCGCAGCCTCGAACGCCACGGCACCCCACTCGCCGGCGGCTCCGACTGGCCCGTCGACCCACTCCACACCTGGAACCAGATCCGCACCGCCATCGACCGGCAAGGCGCCGACTCCGACGGCCCCCTCCACCCCGAACACCAAGCCATCAGCCGCACCTCCGCGCTGCGCATGCACACCACCGGCGCCGCACGACAACTCCGCATGGACCACATCACCGGCACGCTCACCCCGGGCCGGGCCGCCGACCTCGTCCTCCTCGACCGCGACATCACCCGCGTACCCGTACCGGAGATCAGCGGCACCCAGGTCCGGCTCACCCTCGTGAACGGTATTGCGGTACACGACGCGGACACAGCCGCAGGCAGGGCCGTACGAGCACAAACGGAACGTCCAGCGGCCGGAGCGTCCCGGCGCCCGGCACACGCGAACCGCCACCAGTCCTGCGAGGGCCATGCCTGAGGGCGGTCTCACGATTCGGGACTGGTCGAGGACGCAGACGAGAAGGTGCCGGCCAGGACCATCGCGCGCTACGGCCGTGTCGGTCTTCTCCGCATTGATGGGCTGGGCTGTGTGGAGCCGGACCGCAGGGGCGCTGAGCTGCTATTCCAGGTTCTGACAGATAGCGATGAGAAGAACAGCGTCGCCATCGCCTCGAACGAGAATTTCAGCGGCTGGACCAAGATCTTCACCAACCCGCGGCTCTGCGCGGCCATCGCCGACCGGCTCACCTTCGGTGGAAGCCTGATCCAGACCGGCACGGATTCCTACCGACTCACCCTCACCCGAGCCCGGGTCGCAGCTCAGAACTCCGCCGGCTAACCACACCACCCTGGAGGCACCGAGCCTGGAGCCGGTGGGGCCCGGGCGTGATGCGTACCGTGTCGAACGAATCTTCAGGACTGCGCCGCCCACCCTTGCTGTGGGAGCAGCGCTGCTGCCTGCCTTTGGAGAGGCGCACGGATACCGGCGAACCGGCCCGAGCTTCTGACCGGCCCTGGGCGAAGGGGTTGACGGAGCCGTTCCTCCGCGCGGCCGGGCGCCCACGGGCCCAGAACCGAATCGAACGCCTCGCAAAGACGCCGGTCAGACCACCACGCCGAAGAGTCGGCGTCGGCGGTCCGGCTGTGGCCGACCGCTGACTTCAGGCGACCCGGCGGGGTCCCCGCCCGTGATCACCGTCACGGTGCGGTCCCCCGCCGGGCCGGGTCGTCAGCGTCCGGGGCCGGGTCCCGCAGGCAGGGGGTCGACCGGGTGGCGGGCCAGGGCGTGTACGGTCACCGTCATCCACGGCCATACCGGCAGGCCGGAGATGATCGCGTGGAGTTCGGTGGGGTCGGCGGCCTGCCACAGCCCCCAGTTCTCGGTCCGGCCGGGCACCCGCCACATGCGGACCAGGTGACCGGCGGCGGCCAGCTCGGCGGCGCGGGCGCGTTCGGCGGCGGAGACCTCCTCCTTCCGCTCCGGGTCCATGTCGTGGGGCCAGTCGATCCGGATGTTGACCAGGAATTCCATGGGTGTCCTCGGTGTGGTGGTCGGTGTCAGTGGGCGAAGGGGTCGGCCGGGACCCCGTACTCGGTGATGACGGACTTGGTCTGGAGGAACTCGTCGACGGCCTCGACGCCGTTCTCCCGGCCTAGCCCGGACTGCTTGTGGCCGCCGAACGGCACCGACCAGTGGAGGAGCCGGTAGGTGTTCACCCAGACGACCCCGGCCTCCAGTCGGCCGGCGAGCCGGTGGGCGCGTCCGGCGTCCCGGGTCCAGAGTCCGGCGGCGAGTCCGTACTCCAGGGAGTTGGCGAGGGCGACGGCCTCGTCCTCGGTGGTGAACCGCTGGACGGTGGCGACGGGGCCGAAGACCTCCTCGCGGCCGACCGCGGCCTCGGGCGGTACGTCCACGAGGACCGTCGGCCGGTACCAGAAGCCGCCCTCCGGGACGCTGCCGGGCCGGGCCGGGCCACCGGCGACCACGCGGGCTCCGGCCGCCACCGCGTCGTCGACGTACGCCGCGACCCGTGCCAGCGCCGCCGCCGACGCCAGGGGGCCGATCTGGGTACGGGCGTCGCGCGGGTCGCCGACCCGCAGATCGGTCACGGCGGCGGCCAGGCGGTCGACGAACTCCTCGTACACCTCGTCCTGGACGAGGATCCGCGAGCCCGCCACACAGGTCTGGCCCGCCGCGGAGAAGGCGCCCTGCCGGGCGGCGGCCACCGCCGCGCCGAGATCCGCGTCGGCGAAGACGACATGGGCGGACTTGCCACCGGCCTCGCAGACGAACCGCTTCATCCGGGCGGCGGCGCGGGCGCCGATCTCCCGGGCGACCTCGGTACTGCCGGTGAAGGTGACCATGGCGACGTCCGGGTGGTCGGTGAGCAGCCGGGCCTCGTCGGCGCCGCCGATGACGGCGGTGACGACACCGGGCGGGAATCCGGCCTCCAGGGCCAGTTCGGCGAGGCGGACGGAGGAGGCGGGAGCCTGCGGCGGGGGTTTGAGGACCACGGTATTGCCCGCGGCGAGGGCCGGGGCGAGCTTCCAGGACCCCAGGGACAGGGCGCCGTTGAAGGGGGTGAGGGCGGCGACGACCCCGAGGGGTTCGCGGCGGACCGTGGCGTGCGCGGTGGCGCCGAGGGGACGGGAGCGGTCCTCCAGGGTCTCGGCGACGGCCGCGAAGTAGCGGTACCAGCGGGCGAGTACGGCGACTTCGGCCCGGGTCGCCGCGAGCGGCTTGCCGTTGGCGCGGGTCTCCAGCGCCGCGAGTTCGTCCCGGTGGGCGGTGAGCACATCCCCGAGCCGGTACAGGAAATCGGCGCGGGCGTGCTGGGGCAGGCCGCCCCAGGAGGGGGACCGCAGGGCGGCGCGGGCGGCGGCGACGGCGGTGTCGACGGCGCCCGGGTCCTGGTGGGCGGTGGCCCAGCGGCCGCCGGTCGCGGGATCGACGAGCGGGATCTCCGTACCGGCGGGGGCGGCCCGGCGGTCCCCGGTGAACGAGGTCCAGACCGGCGGTGGTCCGGTGTCGGCCGGGTTCTCGGGCGAGGTCATGGTGTCGGGGTCCTTCCGGTGGTGAGCGCCGTGCGCACGGCGGGGGTGTCGTGGTGGTGGCAGGCCACGGTGTGGTCCGCGGCGCCGTCCACCGGGGTGGACGGCGGGGCTTCGGTACGGCACAGGTCGGTGGCGAAGGCGCAGGCCCGCTGGAAGCGGCAGCCGGGCGGCGGGTCGGTGGGGTCCGGGGGTTCGGCCCGCAGCCGGGTGCCCGTGCCGGGCGCGGGGGCGCGCGGGTCGGGTACCGGCACGGCGGCGAGCAGGGAATGGGTGTAGGGGTGGCGGGGCCCGTCGAAGACGGCGGCGCACGGCCCGGTCTCCATGACCCGGCCGCCGTACATCACGACGACCCGGTCGGAGATGTGCCGGACGACACCCATGTCGTGGGAGATGAAGAGAAAGCTGACCTCGCCGTCCCGGCGGAGGTCCTTGAGGAGGTTGACGATCTGGCCCTGCACGCTGACGTCGAGGGCGGAGACGATCTCGTCGCAGACGATGAAGCGGGGCTCGACGGCGAGGGCGCGGGCGATGGCGGCCCGCTGCCGCTGCCCGCCGGAGAGTTCGTGCGGGTAGCGGTCGGCGAGTTCGGGGGCGAGTCCGACCCGGGCGAGCAGGGCGGCGGCCCGGGCGGGGGCCTCGGCCCCGGGGACCGTACGGTGGACCCGGACGACCTCACGGATCATCGCGCCGATGGTCATCCGGGGGTTGAGGCTGGCGTACGGGTCCTGGTGGACGATCTGGACGGCGCGGGCCAGCGATCTGTCCGCGCGGAGTTCGGCGAGCGGGCGGCCCTCGATCAGGACGCGTCCGGCGGTGACCGGGGAGAGGCCGACCAGGGCCCGTCCGGTGGTGGTCTTGCCGCTACCGCTCTCGCCGACGACGGTGACGATGCCGCGGGCCGGGACCGTGAAGGAGACGCCGTCGACCGCGCGGGCGGCGCCGGTGACGCGGCGGAGCACTCCGGTCCGGACGGGGAAGCGGACCTCCAGGTCCTCGACGGTGACGGCGTCGGGCGCGGTGGGCGTACGAGGGGTCATGCGGAGGCTCCTGCGGGATGCGCCGCGCCCGCGGCGGGGGCGGGGTAGGGGCAGCGGACGTGGTGGGGGCGGGCGCCGGGCAGGGGCAGCAGTTCGGGTACGGAGTCGGCGCAGGCGGGCCGCGCGTCGCCGCAGCGCGGCTGGAAGGCGCAGCCGGGCGGCGGGTCCGCGGGGTGGGGCGGGAAGCCGGGGATGTTGGGGAGCCGGTCGACCCGGTGGTCCATCCGGGGGACGGAGGCCATCAGGGCGCGGGTGTAGGGGTGGCCGGGGGCGTCGAAGAGTGCCGTGGTGGGCGCGGTCTCGACGATCCGGCCGCCGTACATGACGGCGATCCGGTCGGTGACGCCCGCGACGACTCCCAGGTCGTGGGTGATCAGGACGAGGGCCATCCGCAGTTCCCGGCGGAGGCGGTCGATCAGTCCGAGGACCTGGGCCTGGATGGTGACGTCGAGGGCGGTGGTGGGTTCGTCGGCGATCAGCAGCCGGGGTTCCCGGCTGATCGCCATGGCGATCAGGACCCGTTGGCGCATACCTCCGGAGAGTTCGTGGGGGTAGGAGCGGAGCCGGTCCCGGGGGCCGGGGATGCCGACGAGGTCGAGGAGTTCGGCGCAGCGGTCGGCGGCGGAGCGGCGGCGGTGTCCGTCGTACCGGACGAGGGGTTCGGCCATCTGGGCGCCGACGGTCATCGCCGGGTTGAGGGCGGAGAGGGCGTCCTGCGAGACCAGGGCGATACCGCTGCCGCGGATCTCGCGCAGGCCCTTGGGGCCGAGTCCGCCGATGTCTCGGCCGTCGAAGACGACACGCCCGGAGATCTCGGCGCCCTCGTGGCCGAGCAGGCCGAGGACGGCCAGCATGGTCTGGCTCTTGCCGCAGCCCGATTCGCCGACGACCCCGAGGGCCTCGCCCTCGGCGACGCCGAACGAGACGTCCCGTACGGTCTCCACGGCGCCGCCCCGGTAGGCGACCTTGAGGTGTTCCACTTCGAGAACGGACACGCTGGTGCCTCCCGCTAGGCGAGCTTGATCTTGGGGTTGAAGTAGGCCTGGGCCACGTCCACCAGGAAGTTGATGAGGACGAAGGCGACGGCGATCACCAGGATTCCGCCCTGGACGAGGGGGATGTCCCGGCTGGAGACGGCCTGGTGGAGAGCGAGGCCGATGCCCGGCCAGGAGAAGACGGTCTCGGTGAGGACGGCGCCGCTGAGGAGGAAGCCGGCCTGGAGTCCGATGACGGTGATGACGGAGGGCATCGCGTTGGGCAGGACGTGGCGGGTGACGACCCGGAGTTCACCGAGGCCCCGGGAGCGGGCGGTGCGGACGTAGTCGTTGCCGATCACTTCCAGGACCGCCGATCGTGTCATCCGGGCGATCACCGCCAGGGACCAGGCCGAGAGGGTGATCACCGGCAGCACCATGTGGGCGGCGACGTCGAGCGGGCCTCCGCCGCCGATGGACGTCATCCCGGTGGCCGGGAGGATCCTGAGCTGGAGGGAGAAGACGACGATCAGGACGAGGCCGAACCAGAACGACGGCACGGAGTTGAGGAAGAGGACGCCGACGGTGAGCCCGCGGTCCCGGAGGGAGCCCGGCTTCATGGCGGCCCAGGTGCCGATCGCCACCCCGGCGAGCGCCGCGACGACGATCGCGGTCCCGGAGAGCAGGGCCGTGTTGAGCAGCCGTTCGGAGATCACCTCCGACACGGGGCGGCCGAAGGAGAGGGAGCGTCCGAGGTCGCCGCCGAGGAGGTTGCCGAGATAGCTGAAGTAGCGGGAGATCGCGGGTTCGTCGAGGCCGAGGTCGGCGCGGAGGGCCTGCCGGTCCTCCTCGGACGAGGTGGGGCCGAGCAGGGCCGTGGCCTGGTCGCCCGGGATGATCTGGCCGAGTCCGAAGGTGGCGATGGTCACCCCGAGGACGACGGGGATCATCTGGAGCGCCCGGCGCAGGGTGAAGGTCAGCATGGTGCGTCTCCTGGGCTGTTCACGACCGGCTCCATCGGGGCCGGAGGGTCCTTCGGGGGCGGCGGTCCGCGTCGCGCGCGGTCCGGGTCCCGCGGCTGCGGGGGTCGAGACGGTCCCGTACGCCGTCACCGAGCAGGTTGAACCCGACGGCCAGGACGACGATCACGAGGCCGGGGACGGTCGCCACATGGGGCGAGGTGACCAGCAGGGCCCGGCCGCCGCTGAGCATCTGGCCCCAGTCGGGGGCGGGCGGCTGGGCGCCCAGTCCCAGGAAGGCGAGGCTGGCGCCGAGGATGACGTTCCGTCCGGTCTGGAGGGTGGCGAAGACGGTCAGTCCGCCGAGGAGGTTGGGGGTGATGTGGCGCAGGGCGATCCGGCGGTGCCCGTAGCCGAGTACCCCGGCGGCCTCCACGTACTGCTCCTGCCGCAGGGAGACCACGGAGCCGCGGACGATCCGGCCGAACTCGGGGACGGTAACCACGACCATGGCGATGACCATGGAGGTGAGCCCGGGTCCGAGGGCGACGCCGATCCCCAGGGCGAGCAGGATGCCGGGGAAGGAGAACATCACGTCGAAGAGGCGCATCAGGGTGCTGTCGAGCCAGCCGCCGGCGTAGCCGGAGACGAGGCCGATGAGGCCGCCGATCAGCAGGGCGAGCAGGGTGGGCACGACGGCGACGAGCAGGGCGAGTCTGCTGCCGTGCATGAGCCGGCTCAGGATGTCGCGGCCGACCTCGTCGGTCCCGAGGAGGTGGCCGTCGCTGAGGGGGGCGAGGCCGATGGCCGCCGGATCGGTGGCGAGCGGATCGGCCGGGGCGATCCAGGGCGCGAGCAGGGCGACGAGGACGGTGAGGGCGACGACCGAGCCGCCGACGACGGTGGTGGCGTGGCCGCCGCCGAGCGCGCGCAGCCGTTCGCGCAGGGGCGCGCGGGTGGCGGCTCGGGGCTCGGGTGCCGCTGTGGCCTTCATGGCTGGGGTCTCCTCACCGGCGGCGGATGGTGGTGTAGTCGATATAGGCGGAGGGTGCCGCGGTGACCCCCTCGACCTTGCGGCTCAGCAGCCTGGGCAGGCGGTCCTGGTAGAGGAAGACCCAGGGCGCGTCGGCGGCGATGGACTCCGCCGCCCTGCGGTAGAGATCCGTCCGGGTCTCCTCCCGGGGTTCGGCGCGGGCCTCGTCGAGGAGGGCGTCGACGGTCCGGTTGGCGTACCAGCCCCGGTTCACACCGTTCGGGGGATGCAGGTCGCCGCCGAACATCCGCTCCAGGAAGTCCCCGGCGTCGGCACCGGTCGTCCAGCCGTTGAAGGAGCCGTGGACGCCCTTCTTGTATCCGGCGCCCTCCTCGGCGACGAGCGAGGCGAACTCCATGTATCTGACCTCCAGCCGGACGCCGACCGCTTTGAGGTCCTGCTGGATCAGCGACATGATCTCGGTGGCCTGGGAGAAGCCGGGGCCGCTGTCGGGTGCCAGCAGCCGGAGCGTCACGGGGGTGCGGATGCCGCTCCCGGCGATCAGCCGTTTGGCCAGTTCGGGGTCGTAGGGGTAGCGGTCGGCTTCGGCGGCGGACGGGCGGTACGCCTCGTTGCCGCGGGGCAGCGGGCCGTGCGAGGGGGCGGTCTGGCCCGCGGTCAGGGTGGCGATGGCCTCCCGGTTCACGGCGTGGTTGAGAGCCCGCCGGAAGCCCGCGTCGTCGGTGGGCGCGGTACGGGTGTTGAGCCGGAGGAAGTACTGGTTGGCGGGGTCCGGGTACTGGACCGTCATGGTGCCCCGTCCGGCGAGCTGCCGTACCTGCTGGGCCCCGGCGCTGAGGACGGCGTCCACCTCGCCGGTCTGGGCGGCGATGGCGAGGGTGGTGGGGTCGCTGACGGACTCGACGATGATGGTCTCGGTCTTCGGCGTCCCGCCCCAGTAGGCGGTGTTGTGCCGCAGGACGACACGTTTGCCGTGGTCGGCGGATTTCTGGCGGTAGGGGCCGGTGCCGACGGGGTGGAGTCCGACGTCGTCGGGGTCGTGCGCGCGCAGCGTCGCGGGGCTGATCAGCGACATCCGGCGGTCGGTGAGGACGCGGGGCAGACCCGTGTACGGCTTGGTGAGCCGGAGGGTGACGGTATGGGTGCCGCGGACCTCGACCCGGTCGATCCACCGGGTGAGGAACTTCATGTTCCCGGCGGCGGTGGCGTCGTACACCGGGGACTTCTCGTCGGTGATCCGGTCGAAGTTGAGCTTCACGGCCCCGGCGTCGAAGGGGGTGCCGTCGGCGAAGGCGACGCCCGTGCGCAGGGCGAGGGTGTAGGTGCGGGCGTCCGGCGACATCTGCCAGGAGGTGGCGAGGGCCGGGCGCAGCCGGGGCGCCCGGTCGGTCTCGGTGCCGAGGTCCTCGCGGATGAGGGGGTCGAAGAGGGCGTCGACGACCCGGAGGCCGACGGTGCCGGAGAGCCGGTGCGGATCGAGGACGGGTATCTCGCCCTCGGCGCCGATGACGAGGGTGCCGGGGTCCCGGCCGAAGGCGGGCGGCGAGGTGCAGCCGGTGAGCAGCAGACCGGCGACGGCCACCGCACCGAGAATGCGGCGCACACCGCGAACACCGCGGGCGGTGGTGCGGGGTGGTCGGGGCGGCCCGGTGCGGTGCGGGGTTCTCATGGGTGCGGCCTTTGTTCGTCGTGGGCGAGGTCGCGCAGGACCGCGGCGGCGGCGTTCCTGCCGGGCGTACCGGTGACATAGCCGCCCGGCCAGGTACCGCTGCCGCCGATGTAGAAGCCGGGCAGCGGGGTCCGGTGGCCGGCGAGGGCGGGGTGCGGGCGGCCCCCGAAGAGCCCGCCGGGGAGCATGTCCCCGTGGGTGATGTTGCTGCCCTCCAGGCCGAGTTCCGCCTCGATCTGCACGGGGTCGAGGAAGCGGTGGGCCACGATCCGGTCGGCGATGCCGGGCATGAGCAGCCCGAGTTGTTCGACGCAGCGGCGTCCGAAGTGTTCGGTGCGTGCGGCGTCCCAGGGCCCGTCGTGCGGCCGGTAGGGCGCGTGCCAGGCGTTGACGCTGATCAGATGGGTGGTGCCGGGGGTGAGCGCGGGTGAGGTGAGGGTGGGGGTGAGTCCCCACATCAGGATCTCGTCGGCGGTCCGTCCCGCCAGGGCCTCGGTGATCGCGGTCTCGATGCTCCGGGGCGACGAGCCGAACCGGAACTGGCAGGCCCGTACGGCGTCGGGGTCGGCGTCCTCGGGGATCCCCGTATAGGGCGGCAGCGAGTCGACTTCCAGGACGACCTTGAAGGCGGAGCCGCGGAGGGGTTCGGCGAGTACGGCGTCCCCGATGGCGGGGTCCATCGCCCCCTCGCCGAGGAGGTCGCGGAAGAGGTGGTGCGGGTTGACGGTGGAGATCACCCGGGAGGCGTGGAACTCCTCGCCGGTGGGGGTGACGACACCGTACGCCCCGTCGGGGCCGTGCAGGATCCGGGCGGCGGGGGTGCCGGTGCGCAGCTCGACCCCGTATTCCCGGCAGGCGCCGGCCAGGGCGTCGACGATGGCGCTCATCGAGCCGACCGGCAGTCCGGTGGAGCCGCGGAGCGCGACGCGCTCCGCGGCGTCCGGGCCCCCGCCGCCGGTGGCGGCGAGGGCGAAGGGGCGCATCATCAGTCCCACGGCGCTGCCGGGTGTGCTCGGGGGCACCAGCTGGGCGTTGAGGGCGAGCAGCATGAGCAGCGCCTTGGCCCGGTCGGAGCGGAGGTGGGTGTCGAGCAGTGCGGTGAGCCCGCCTTCGAAGACGGCTTCGAAGAGCCGGATGTCCACCGGATCGGACAAACGTTTCTTCACAACGTCCACCGACGGCGGCGTACGGTCCGGGCGGACTCCGAGCCGGGCGCCCAGCCGCTCCAGGCCCTCGATCAGGGCGCGGTAGCGGGCGGCCTCCCCCGGGGCGAAGGAGTCCAGTTGGGCGTCCACCCGGGCGGGGTCGCGGTAGCCGATGAAGCAGCCCTCGTCGAACCGGTGGACCACGGTCGGGTCCACGCGGACGAACCGCAGCCCGTGCCGGGCGAGGCCCAGTTCGGCGACGACGGCCGGATCGAGCGACCCCGGCGAGTTGGTGAAGGCCAGTCGGCGGCCGGGCAGGAACTCGTAGGCCCCGCAGGGGCCGCCGAGTCCGGGCCGGGATTCGAGGAGCGCGACCTTCAGGCCCGCGCGTCCCAGATACGCGGCGGTCACCAGTCCGTTGTGACCACCGCCGACGATCACTGCGTCGTAGCGGTTCATCTCCGGTTCGTCCTCCCGCGACCGTGGGCGCGCATATCAGGGGCGGGGGGCGGCGGTGAAGCCGTCGTCGAACAGGTCCACCCAGTTGCCGCCGGAGATCCGCTCGACCTCGGCCGCGGCGAAGCCCCGTTCCAGCAGCCGCCGCCGGACGGCTTCGTAGCCCCGCCCGGCCTCGTACCAGCCGGGGAACTCGACCGGGCCGGAGATCGGCACCATCGGGGTACGGCTCCAGCGGCCCTGCCGCCACCAGTGGAGCTCCTCGTCGCCCTGGCCCGCGTAGTAGTCCGAGCCGAGGCCGACGTGTTCGACGCCGATCAGCTCGGCCGTGTAGGCGACCATGTCGCAGAAGCGGTCCACGGTGCAGTCGACGCCGTCGGGGGCGATCCTCGGGTACATGCTCAGTCCGACGACCCCGCCGGACTCCGCGGCCTTCTTGAGGACGATGTCGGACTTGTTGCGGATCGCGAGTTCCACGTCCTCGCCCACGAAGGCGCGGGGGTTGGCGTGGGTGACGGCCACCGGCCGCTCGGAGGCCTCGATCGCCTCCAAGGAGGTGCGCTCGTTGCAGTGGGAGATGTCGACGACCATGCCGACCTGGTTCATCTCCCGGATGAGATTGCGCCCGTAGGTGCGGGAGAGCCCGGCGTCCTCGCCCTCCCAGCAGCCCGCCCCGGCGGAGTTCTGGGTGTTGTAGGTCAGTTGGGCGATCCGTACCCCGGCCCGGTGGAACGCGCCGACCAGGTCGAGGTCGTCCTCGAAGGGGCTGCTGTTCTGGAAGCCGAGGACGACCGCGGTCCGGCCCTCGGCCCCGGCGCGCCGGATGTCGTCGGCGGAGCGGCCCTCGCACAGGAGGTCGGCGTGCTCGGCGAGCAGTCGCTGCCAGCGGCCGACCTCGCGCATGGTCTCGGTGGAGTCCTCCCAGATCGCCACGGTGGCGTGGATCGCGGTGATGCCCGCGGCGTGCCACTCCTCGAAGCGGTCCCGGGACGGTTTCACGAACTGCAGTGCGTCGACGAGCACGTCGGTCTTCTCCTCATGTTCGGGGGCTTCGGTGGCTACGGGGCACCTCGCGGTTCCCCGGGGGCGGCGGGCGGTCAGGAGAGGGAGCCGAGGCGGCCGAGCGCCGGGATCTCGTCCCGCAGGCCGAGTCCGCGCAGCGCCCGCCAGAGGGACGCCTGGTTGCTGGTGACCACCGGCAGTCCGGTGTCCATCTCCAGGTAGGGCAGCACTTCGAAGGTCCGGAAGGTGCCGCAGGAGATCAGCAGGGCGTCCGCGTCGGGGGCGGCCCGGTGCAGTCGGCGCCCGAGCCGGTAGGCGCTGTCCGCGTCATGGACGCTGGCCTCGTACGGATCGGTGATCTGGAGGCCCTCGACGACCGGGACCTCGAACCCGACGGCGGTGAGATAGGCGCGCAGGGCCTCGTTGACCTCGTCGGTGTAGATACTGCCGACGGCCACGGACGTGGCACCGAACGCGCGCAGGGCGTCCACCTGGGCCTGCATCATGGTGATGGCCGGGATCCCGGTCTCCGCGGTGATCTCGTCCGTCACCTTCTCGTCGGTTCCGGGTCCGGGGATGAAGGTACCGGGCGCGCCGCACTGCACGATCAGGTCCACCTTCGCGGTGGCGAGCTGCCGCGAGGCTTCCAGTACCTGCGACATCATCGTCTTCAGCCCCTCGGCGTCCACCCGGGGAACGATGGTGCGCGCGTCGGCGAAGGCGACGCCGGTGGGGGCCACCGAGCGCCATTCCTCGGCTCCCTCGATAGCGGTGGCGGGGCGTATCTGCCCAATTCGTGCACGCCATCCCAGCAGCATATGAAGCTCCTCTTTCTCGACTGTGTACGTATGCGCGCCCGTCGGGGCCGACGGGCGGGCGCGGCAGGGGGTCTACGGAATGCGGACCCGGCCCGAGGGCCCGCGGATCGGGGTCCGGAAGGGATCGCGCGGTGCCGCCGGGATCTCCGGCCGGGCCTCCGCGAAAGAATCTGGGACAGTGGACCAGCTCTGTTGGGACAACGTACCCACCGAGATCGAGGCGGGTCAATGGGGTGACGGAAAGCTGTGAACGCGCCATCCCTCTGACGGGTTCCGGCCATCACGGCTACGGGTTCGAACCCGCCCGGGGCAGGCCGCCGCGCGGTTCGGCGGGGAGGGCGCGGCAGCCGTCGCCCGAGCAGGCGGGAGCGGCCGGCGGCGGGTTGCCGGGGCACGGGCGCCGCGACGGGGAGGGGTGCGGGCGGGCCACGGGGACGGGGCGTGGGACACCCCGGGCCCCCGGTACCGCCGAAGGCGAAGGGGCCGCCCGGCGAAGCCGTGGCCGGGACCGGGGCCGGGGCACGGGGTCGGAGCCGGACGCGAAGTACCCGGCCCTCCGGGCGCGTTGGCCCTCGGACACGCACGGGAGAACGGCCCCGGCGGTCAGCGGGGGCCGGACGCGGGTGACCACGACAACCGCTCCACGACCGGCGCGGGCCGCGGGCAGAGCGCGAGGAAGGCCGAGGGCGTCAGCAGCCGGGCCCCGCGGGGAGCCTCAGGCGGGTTGCCGCCAGCGGACCGTGATCTCCGCCGCCGCCGCCCGCAGCACGGGGACGAGGGCCTCCGCCCGGTCGTCGGTCAGCCGGGCGTCGGGCCCGTAGATGCTCAGCGCCGCGACGACCCGGCCCTGCGTCCCGATGGGCACGGCCACTCCGCAGCCGCCCGGGATCCACTCCTCGCGGCTGACGGCGTACCCCTGTCGGCGGGCCGCCCCGATCCGGTCGAGCACGGCCCCGGTGTCGGTGTCGGTGTCGGCATGGTCCGCCAGCAGCCGTTCGAGTCCTTCCGGCGGCAGCATGGAGAGCAGAACGCGGCCGGTGGCGCCGGAGAAGAGGGAGTAGGGGCGGCCCACCCCGGTGATCAGCCGCAGCGGCTGGGGGCTCTCCGCCTCGTAGACGGTGACCCGGCGCCCGTCGACGATCGTGGAGACGCACGCCGTCTCGCCGGTCATGGCCGCGATACGGGAGGCCGTGGCCGAGGCGGCACCGACCAGATCGCTGTTGGCCGCGTGCTTCCACGCGAGGGTGAGCGCGGCGGGTCCGATCACGTACTTCCGGGTGCTCTCCTCCGCGACGGCGAGCCCCTCGCGCTCCAGCGACGCGAGGATGCGCTGCACCGAACTCTTGCTGATCGCCAGATCGCGGCTCAGCTCCCGCACCCCGCGCGGCCGGTCCGCCTCGGCGACGGCCTTGAGCACCTGAAGGGCGTGGTCGACGATCTGCACCGTGGCCGTCGTCCTGGGCTCCGAGCCGGACGCCTCGTCACGGTCGACGGAACCGGCGGACCGGTCGGCCTCGTCGGCCGCCGGATCGGGTGCAGTCGCCATGGGACGCGGCCTTCTCCCTCATGAGCACGGACGGAAACACGACGGGGGTGCGTCGCGACGGCGGATCCACGGAGGTACGCGGACTCCGTGATTCACCGAGACGGCAGTATCACACAGCCCGCGTGACGAGCCCCAACGCTCCCCGGAACGGGAGCCCCGCGACCGCCCCCGCGACCGATGACCAACGCATCGCCGGCCGGCCGCGTGTCCGGCTCGGAAGGTGCGCCGGGGGCCACAGCGCACACCGGGACACCGGGACACGCAGAGGCCGGGGGCGGGGCCGGTCATGTCCGCGTCCGGGACACCCGCCAACGCCCCCAGCGGCACCCGCCCGGAGGCGATCGGGTGGTTCGGGGCCACGGCGCGCGGCAGGCGGGGCCGTCGTTCCGGCACCGGCGTGGCCCGTACCCGGCTCGGATACGGACACCACACCCGTATCACCCGTCTCATTCCCCTATCGATATCGAAGGTGGGTCCCCCATGCGACGTATCGGCACACTCCTCACGACGGCCGTCGGCGCGGCCGTCCTGGCCGCGCTACCGGTATCGGCGGCCCCGGCCGCCGGTATCCGGAGCCGAACCGGCCGCGCACGTCCGGGCCCCGGCTCCGCCGGAGGCCGGGGCGGCGGCCCTGGCACCCCGTTGCGTCAACGCCACCCGACGGCCGCTGACCGTCCGCGGCGACACGTCCGGTATCGCCCTGGTCTTCGACCGGCGCGACCGCCGGGGGAACATCATCGGTGTGGTCGAGCCCGGAGAGAGGGCGTCTTCGAGTTCGGCGCGAGCGTCTGCTACACCGTGTGGCCCGTACGGCCGCGATCACCACCGTCACAGCGCCTTGAAGGCTTCCGTCACGGCCTCGCAGGTGAGGTCCAGATCGTCGGCGGTGATCGCGGCCGGGACGAACCAGCAGGCCAGGGCGAAGGCGTTGGCGTGGATTTCGCGTTTCAGGAGTTCGTGCCGGAAGGCGTGATAGCGGGCCTGGTCGGCCCGGAGCAGTTCGCGGTAGTGGCGGGTGGGGGCGCCGTCGGGGGTGAAGACGGCCTGGAACATGGCCCCGACGCCCTGGACCGCGCAGGGGATCCGCCGGTCGTGGGCGGCGCGGCGGATCGTCTCCATCAGGCGCAGGCCGGCCGCCTCGATATGCCGGGTGACGCCCGGCCGGTTCAGCCGGCGCAGGGTGACCAGGGCGGCCGTGGCGCACAGCGGCGAGGCGTTGTAGGTGCCGCCGTGTTTGACCTCCCCCCGGGCCACGGGCTCCATCACATGGCGGCGTCCGGCGAAGGCGGCGATCGGCAGGCCGCCGCCGAGCGCCTTGGAGAAGACGGCGAGGTCGGGTACGACCCCGAAGAGGGTCTGGGCTCCGCCGGGTCCGGTGCGGAAGCCGGTACAGACCTCGTCGAAGACGAGGAGGATCCCGCGGGCCGTGCACTCCTCGCGCAGCAGGGGCAGAAAGCCCGGATCGGGCATGGTGCAGGCGTTGTTGGCGACGACGGGTTCGCAGATCACCGCCGCGAGGTCGCCCCGGTGGACGTCGAGAAGGGTACGGAGCGCCTCCGGATCGTTCCAGGGGCAGACCACGACGTCGTCGACGACCCCGGCCGGGATGCCCGGGGAGTGGGGTACGGAACGCGGTGCGCCGTACGGGCCGATCTCGGCGGGGCCGGGGCGGTTGGAGACGGCGAGGGTGTCGGACCAGCCGTGGTAGTGGCCCTCGAACTTGAGGATCTTCGACCGGCCGGTGTATCCGCGGGCGGCCCGTACGGCGCCCTGGATCGCCTCGCTGCCCGAGTTGGCGAACCGGACCAGTTCGGCGCAGGGCACCATCTCGCGGATCAGCTCGGCGAGTTCCACCTCGGCGGTGTTGCAGGTGCCGAACATCGCGCCGGTTTCGAGGACGGCGGTGAGGGCCGCGGTCAGCTCCGGGTCGGCGTGGCCGAGGATCACGCTGCCGTACGACATCAGATAGTCGAGGTACTCGTTGCCGTCGACGTCCCGGATCCGGGTGCCGGAGCCACTGGCGATATAGAGCGGGTAGGGGTGCGGGCCGGTCGAGGTGAGCCGGGCGGAGGAGCTGACCCCGCCCGCCAGGGACCCTTGGGCCCGGTCGAACCAGGCGCGGCTGCCGCCGGTCGTGCCCGACTCCCATTTCTGGCCGGTCATAGCTGTCTCCTGTTTGCGTGAGGGTTGCCGGGGCACGTTCGGAGAGCCTTCCGACGAGGGGGCCGGGCGAGGAGAGGACGGGTGGGCGTGGCGGGGAGAATCGCGATCGTCACCGGCGCGGGCAGCGGGATCGGGCGGGCCTGCGCGCTCGGTCTGCTGGCGGACGGCTGGACGGTGGTCCTGGTGGGGCGGCGCGAGGAGCGGCTGGCGGGGACGGCGGCGCTCGCCCCGGCCGCCGACCGCGACCGGGCCGTGCCCCGGCCCGCCGATATCACCGACGCCACCGCGGTGGACGAACTGTTCGGGGCGGTGGCGGCCCGGTTCGGACGGGTGGATCTGCTCTTCAACAACGCCGCCGACGTCATGCCCTACACCCCGACGGAGGACGTCCGCGTCGAGGACTGGCACCGCGTCCTGGACTCCATCGCCACCGGGACCTTTCTGTGTTCCCGAGCCGCCTTCCGCGTGATGCGGCAGCAGACTCCGCGCGGTGGACGGATCATCAACAACGGCGCGCCGTCCGCCCAGGTCCCCCGGCCGGACTCCCTCGCCTTCACCGCGGCCAAGCACGCGGTGGCGGGGATGACCCGGTCGCTCTCCCTGGACGGCCGCCGCTACGGCATCTCCTGCGGGCAGATCGATATCGGCAATGTCACCCCGGAGGACCGGCCCCAGCCCGCGGTCCGCCAGGCCGACGGGTCGCTGCGGACCGAACCCACCATGGATATCGGCCATGTCGTCGACATGGTGCGGACCATGGCCGCCCTGCCGCCCGGGGTGAACATCCAGTCCGTCCTGGTCATGCCGAGCGCCATGCCGTACGTGGGCCGGGGATAGCCCGGACCACGGCCGACGGCGCGGACCGGTGAGTCGCCGGGCCCCTCATCGCCCGTACTCGCGGAAGTGCCGTTCGGCGAAGAGTTCCGGACGGCCCGCGTCCAGACCGCGTGAGCGCCCGACCGCCAGCACCTGCCGCCAGTACGGCTTGACCGGCGGCCACCGGGTGCCCGTACGGCAGTACGAGCCGTCGATCATGTAACGCGGCCCCGCGTCCGGCCGGGGCGCCGACGCCGCCCGGCGGCTGTGGAAGAGCGCCGAGTGGAGCACCACGGTCGACCCGGGCGGCAGTTCGTCGATCAGGGTCTCGCCCGGCAGTACCGCGGTGCCCAGATGGCCGCGGGCGTCCTTCTCCGCGACCTCACGGTGCGAGCCCGGCAGTACGGCCAGACCGCCCAGTTCCGGGGAGAGTCCGCCGATGTAGTGCAGGGCGTGGACCATCGGCAGCCCGCGATCGCGCTGCGGGCGCTGCTCGTAGTCGTGGTGCCAGCTCTTGCCGGGACCGCCGGCCGGGCGCCGGTCGCTGTGCAGATGGTGGAAGACGAACGACTCCCCCAGCAGGCCGGGCCGGGCCAGCAGCTCCATCAGCGGCGCGTGGACCGCGAGTTCGGCATGGGCGGGGAGATCCAGCTCGACCACCTCCGGCGGCTCGGCGCCGGGGCGCAGACAGGCGTCGATGGATCTCTGGCGCCAGCCCTTCTCCACCCAGAGGTCGACCTCCGGCGCGAGCCGGTGGACCAGATCGTCCGGCAGGAAGCCGGGGAGGACGAGATAGCCGTCATCGGCGAATCCCTCGGTCCGCACCTCTCGGGCACATGTGTCACTCACGAGTCGGAACCTCCGGTTCACTCGGATGTCGCCCCGGACGTCACCGTGCACGGCGTGTTCTGTCCACGGCGCCCCCGCGTCATGCGCGGGCCGGGGCGAATGGCCGGAAGGGGGCATCGGGCCCGGCCGGCGCCCGGTCCGCCGGGCCCGTCGGCGGTGATCGCGGGGGCTGTCCGGTGAGGAGAGAGGGTGCCGAGGGGCGGGAGGTTTCCGGGTGTGAGGCAGGGGCAGGCGCGCCCCACGTACTTCGGAATGCAGGTACTGCCACCGGGCCCGGTCGATCACCGGGGCACGCCCCGGGTGTTCCCGGCCCGAACCGCGATCCGGATTGATGGAGCGGTCTTTATGAACACTTCGCACACTTTTCGCCGTAACCGTGTCCATGACGACGCGCCCGACACCGAGGCCGCGTTCCGGCGGCTCGCCCGGCTGCCGGAGGGGCCGGAGCGGGACCGGGTCCGGGAGGAGGTGACGGCCGCCTGGCTGCCGATGGCGTACCGGATCGCCTCCCGCTACCGGGGCAGGGGCGAGTCGATCGACGATCTGCGGCAGGTCGCGGCCCTGGCCCTGGTGAAGGCGGTGGACCGCTACGACCCCGGCCGGGGCAGGGCCTTCGAGGCGTTCGCGGTCCCGACGATCACCGGCGAGGTCCGGCGCCACTTCCGCGACTACTCCTGGTCCGTCCACGTCCCCCGGACCGTCCAGGAGGTACGCAACCGGGTCCGCGTCGCCTACCGCGAACTCTCCGACCAGGGACGGGAACCGGCGGTCGAGGAGCTGGCCCGCCGTACCGATCTGCCCGAGCCCGAGGTCCGCAAGGGCCTGGAGGCCCTGCACTGCCACAGCGCGCTCTCCCTCGACGCCCCCGGCGACGGCACCCCCGACGCGGAACCCGGCCTGGCGGGCACCGTCGGCGCCCCCGACCCCGGCTACGACACCGTCGTCGACCGCGAGACCGTACGCCCCCTCATCGCCCGCCTCCCCGAACGCGAACGCCGCATCCTCTACCTCCGGTTCTTCCGCGACATGACCCAGCAGAGCATCGCCGCCGAGTTCGGCGTCTCCCAGGTCCATATCTCCCGCATCATCAACACCACCTGCGCTCGGCTGCGCCACCACGCCCTGGCCGAAGCCTGACCCCGGGCCGGTGAACCGGGCCCGCCCGCTCGCGGCGAGCGGGCGGGCCGGGGGGGTGGTGTCAGCGCCCGAGCGCCTTCTTGAGCTGCTGTTTGTTCATGGTCGAGCGGCCGTCGATGTTCTTCTTCCGCGCCTCCGCGTAGAGCTGGTCCTTCGTCGGGCCCCCGGCCCCGCCGTGGGAGCGCTGCCCGCCACGCTCCGAGGCGGATTTCGGGTCCCGGGTCGAAGTCCGGCTCGCGGTCTTCGACTCGCCCGCGCGGGCCCGCTCCTTGTTGACCGTACGGGCGGCGATCTCCTTCGCCCGCTCGGTGGACTCCCCGCGTTCGCGCGCGGACTCCTCGATGTGCTCGTACTGCCGCTCCCGCTTGGCGCTGAAACCCCGGGGCATGGCGTACTCCTTCCGCCGGTGGGTGGTGATCCTCCGGTTCGACGGGACTCGTCCCGCCGGGCGATCCCTCCCCTCGCGGTACCCCGAAACCGGCGGACGATACGCCCGAATCAGTCGGTATCGCATGGCGTGGCCGGGGTACCCGCCACAGGGTCAGCCCGGAAACGGGAGCCGAGGAAGAGGACAGAACGGAGTCGCGCGTGTCGAAGATCGAGGAATCCGTCGAGGTCGCCGTCCCCCTGACCACCGTCTACGACCAGTGGACCCAGTTCGAGGACTTTCCGCACTTCATGGACGGGGTCGAACGGATCGAGCAACGGACCCCCACACTCACCCACTGGGTGACCCAGGTCGGCGGGGTACGCCGTGAGTTCGACGCCGAGATCACCGAGCAGCGCCCCGGCGAACGGATCGCCTGGACCACCGTCGGGGGCGAGGTGCGGCAGGCCGGGGTGGTGACCTTCCACCGGCTGGACGACACCCGAACCAAGGTCATGCTCCAGCTCGATCACGATCCGTCCGGGATCGCCGACACCATCGGGGACAAGCTCGGCTTCGTCCGGCACCGGGCCAAGGGCGATCTGGAGCGGTTCAAGTCGTTCATCGAGGAACGCGGGAGCGCCACCGGCGGGTGGCGCGGCACCACCTGAGCGGGGCCGGGTGAACCGGGCCGCCTGAGCCGGGCCGGGTGGGTGCGTCGCCGTACGGCACCGGATCCACCCGGGCCCGGGAACCGGCCCCCACACGGCCGAGTGGCGGCGGAAACGGTCCGGGGCAACCATGGAAGGGAGGGGGCGACGCCCCGGAGTACGGGCGGGTCGCGGCCCGGTCCCGGATTCGTACCGGCGTCAGGTCGCCGACGCACCGGACCGGCAGCCGCGGTTGCCCCGTGTCGTCGTCCCGGACAGTTCCACACTCTCGTGGGTACGGGCGCCGGACGGCGGTCGCGGTGAGTCGCGACCGCCCAGCGCCGATCCGATCCGGCCCGGGACACGCCGTCGGCGGACCCCGGGCGCACCGGCGCCGGTCGTACGACCTCAGGGAAGGGGCATCCCATGCCCGCCACCGCCGTCGACTGCGATGCGGTCTTCTTCGATCTGCGGGACACCCTCGGTGATGTCGACCGGCCCGGCCATCTGGCGCTGTACCGGCCCAGTACCGAGAAACTCCTCGACGCCATGCGGGATCTGGTGGGGCTGCGGATCGGGGTGATCACCAATCTGCCCGCCGAGGTCAGCGCCGAGCAGGGGCACCGGATGATCGCCGAGGCCGTCGTCTCGGAGCACGACGGCGAGGTCGTCCGGCTGGCCGATGTCATCGACCCCCGCGGCATCGTGATCAATCACGAGGCCCGGCTGGACAAGCCCGACCCCGCCATCTACCGCTTCGCGGCCGATCAGATGCGGGTGCCGGTGGAGCGCTGTCTCTTCGTCGGGGAGAACCTGATCGAGGTGCTCGCCGCGCAGGCCGCCGGGATGCGCGGCACGCTCAAACCGTCGCCGCCGGGTAAGGAGTTCCTGCCCTCGGTGATCACCCGGCAGGGGGAATCGGTCCAGGACAGCGGCCGGGCCTTCGAGGAGGCCCTGGAGCAGGAGCATCTGCTCGGTGAGCGCGTCTTCGGCTGCGGCGGCCGGATCGTCGGGGCGCTGGCGTCGGTGGAGCGGGCGGAGGACATTCCGCCGGGGGTGCGCACGGCGATGGGCATGTTCGTCTATGTCCTCACCGAATTCGCCGACCAGGCGCATCTGAAGGCCGAGGAGGCGATCGTGCCGCTGGCCGTCGCCCGCGGGATGCCGCCCGAGCGGGCCCGCTGGATGTTCGACCAGCACGACCAGGCGCGCGCCTACTGGGCGGCGATCGCGGTGGCCTGGCGGCGGATCCAGCACGGCGACCCCCGGGACGTGGCCTACGCGATCTCCGACTTCCGCGGCTGTACGGAGAGTTTCGTCCGGCTCTTCCGGGCGCACGCGATCCGGGAGAACGACGAGTTGTATCCGGAGCTGGGCCGCCGGCTGACCGACGCGGACGACGCGGCCGTGCTCTCGATCGTCCATCACACCGGCCCGCCGGACATCGGGCCCTATGCGGCGATCGTCGGGGCGATGGAAGAAGCGCTGGACTCCGAGGGGATCACGGAACAGCCCGTCGCGGCGGACGGCGCCGCCGCCGGAAAGGTCTGACCATGTGGCTGCTGAGACCACCCGATACCGGCTTCTTCGACCAGGACCAGCGCCGCGCCGTGGAGGTTCTCTTCGACGCGATCCTGCCCGGCGGGGACCGGCGGCCCGGCGCGGCCGACGCCGGTGCCGCCGGGTATCCCGACCGGCTGCTGGCCATGGGCGCGGGGACGCATCCCGAGATCCCGGGGTGGCGTACCGCCTATCCCGTTCTGCTCACCGCCCTCGACGCCGCCGCGCGCCGGGCGTACGGCGGACGCGCCGTCGCCGGTCTCGACCGGGACGAGGCGACCGCGTTGCTGCGCGAGCTGGCGGCGGGGACCCTGTCCGACTGGCCCCCGGGCGCCCTCGCCCAGCCCGCCGCGTTCGCCCTGCTGCGGGCGCACTGCGTCGAGGGCTGCTTCGGCGACCCCCGCTGGGGCGGCAACCGCGACGCGGTGATCTGGCGCTGGTTCGGCTATCCCGCCCCGGCCGAGCCCTTCACCCGCCCGGCCGTGACCGGCGACGACCGGCCGGGGGCGGCCGGCGCCAGGACCGGGGAGGCACCATGACCACCGACCCCGCCGCACCGGGCGGTTACGACACGATCGTGGTGGGCGCGGGAGCGGGCGGCGGTACGGCGGCCCGGGTGCTCACCGCGCGGGGCCGCCGGGTCGCCGTACTGGAGAAGGGGCCGCTGCCGGCCGCCGACGACTTCCTGCCGTACGACGAACTCCACTTCCACACCCACAAGACGCTCATCCCGCACCGCGACACCGACCCCAATATCTATATGGCGGGACCGGACCAGGACCGGCCCACCCGGGTGGAACGCTGGTGGAACGTCAATATGGTCGGCGGCGCGACGACCGTGTGGGACGCCAATGTGCCCCGCTACACGGAGGAGGACTTCACCGTCCTCGACCATCTGCGGGACGTGCCGCCCGACGCGGACATGGTGAACTGGCCGTGGACGTACCGCGAGTTCGAGCCGTGGTTCGAACGGGCCGAACGGGAGTGGGGCGTCTCCGGGCGGGCCCGGCAGTCCCCCGCCCAGGAGCCGATCAGAATCGGCTACGACTACGCCATGCCGCCGCTGCGCCCGCATGCCGCCGTGCCCTTCCTGACCGAGGCGTTCGGCCGGGTCGGGATGCGGCCCTACCTCGGCCCGCGGGCGATCAACTCCCGGGTCCACGACGGCCGCCCGGCCTGCTCGTTCTGCGGCTTCAACCAGTTCTTCGGCTGCGGTCTCAACTCCCGGGCGTCGGCGCTGAACACGGTCCTCCAGCGCGCCCTGGCCACCGGCCGGTGCGATCTGCTGACCGGGCGCTGCGTGACCCGGATCGTGCACGAGGACGGCCGGGTGCGCGGGGTGATGTATCTGACCGAGCCCGGCGGACCCGAGCGGTTCCTGGGCGCCCCCCAGGTCCTGGTCTCCGTCCAGACCATCGAGTCGGCGCGGCTCTTCCTGCTGTCGGAGGTGCCCGACCCCAACCGGATGGTCGGCCGCTATCTGACGTACCACACCCATGGCAGCGCCGAGCTGACACTGCCGCTGCAACCCGTGTGGACCGGCGGCGGCAGCCGGCAGCCGTCCACCGCCATCGGCTCCCTGCAACTGCGCGACATGTACGTGGTCGACGACCCGGCCACCCCCGTCACCAAGGCGGGCAAGTTCTCGGTCTACGACCCGTACACCTGTGTGCCGCCGGTCCGGCTGGTCAAGAACGCGGCGCTCGGGCCGGGGCGCGGCGGCCTCTGGGGCGAGGAGCTGTACACCTATCTGGACGAGCTGCGGCGGCAGGGCGGGGTCTCCTTCTCCTTCACCGGCGAGGCGATGTCCCTGTACGACAACCGGGTCGAGCTGGACCCCGAGGTCACCGACCCGTGGGGGCTGCCCGCCGCCCGGGTCTTCTACCGGCACCACCCATACGATCTGGCCGCCGCCCGCTACGCCATCGACCGGGTGGTCCGGGTGATCACGGACGCGGGCGGCGAGCTGCGCGGCTACGACGTCCCCGAGGCGGAGAACCCCGGCTACGGACATGTCCAGGGCACCCTGCGCGCCGGGGCCGATCCGGGCGCCTCGGTACTCGACGAGAACTGCCAGTCGCACACCGTCGCCGGGCTCTACGTACTGGACTGCGCCTTCATGCCGACGGCCGGGGCGTCCAACCCCACCCTGACCCTGCTCGCCAACGCCTACCGGGTCTGCGAGGGGCTTCCGGCCCCCGGCTGACCCGTCCGCGCCCGGCGGCCGGCCGACGCGGACGACACCGAACCGACCAGGGGGAAACGACGCGAAAGGCAGCACCATGAACGACCTCGACCAGCGGGTCGACATCGCCCGCGATCTGCTCTCCGCCGGAATCACCAGGGCCGACCTGGAACTCTCCCCCGATCTGGCCGCCGCGCCGGACGGTGCCGTACTCGCCGCCGACCTGGGCCTGGTCTTCCCCGACGGGCTGGCGCCCGTTCCCCAGCCCTTCGACACGGAGCCGCCCACGGACGCCCCGCTGCCGCACGCCGATGTCGTCGTGATCACCTGGACCGTCGCGGAGCAGAACGCCCTCGCCGATGTGTTCACCCGGGGCTTCGGACGGCTGAAGTGGTACCGGTACACCCGGCGGTTCGAGGAGCACTACCGGCCGCTGATCCGCCGGAGCGCCCCCGCGTTCGCCGCCGGGCGGCTGGGCTCGTACTTCCCGGTCAAGCTCGGCGACCTCGATGTGCTCTGTGTGAAGTCCGAGCTCCATCTCAACCAGGACGGCGTCAAGACCGGCGAGGGCACCGCCACCCTGCCCGTACGGGACTTCTTCCACCAGATCGTCGAGGAGGTCCAGCCGCGGGTGATCGCCACCATCGGCACCTCGGGCAGTGTCTTCGAGGACTTCCCGCTGGGCGATGTCGTGGTCACCCGAGGGGCGAAGTTCCGCTGCCAGAAGGAGTTCCGGAACGAGGAGTTCAACGACCGGACCTTCACCTCGGAGTGGACCCTCCCGCTCGACCGGCTGGCGGACGCGCAGACCATGATGCTGGACTTCTCCGACCGGCTCACCGAACCCCCGCTCGGCCCGCCGTCCACCCGCTACCCCTTCGAAGGGCCGCTGATCGAGCCGCCCGCCAACGCACCGGCCATCCGGATCGAGCAGGACGAACGGGACATGCCCGAGTTCCACCCGATCCTGACCACCGACTACTTCGAGTACGGCACATCGACGAACAAGCTGGAGCTGGAGGGCTCCGCCGTCGAGATGGGCGACGCGGTACTCGGACTGACCGTCGCCGACCTCACCGAGGCCGGTGCCGATCACATCCCCGACTGGGTCGTGGTCCGCAATATGTCCGACCCCCAGATCAACGGCGCGCTCCCCACCCGGGAGTTCCGGCTCAACCCGCAGACCATGTGGGCGGTCGCCTTCTACGAGGCGTACGGCTACTGGACCAGCGTCTGCGGCGCGCTCACCACCTGGGGCCTGGTCGCCGGACTCGCCGAGCAGGGCTTCGACGATGCCTGACCCCCCGGCGGTCACCCGGCTCCCGGTCGAGGTCGAGCTGCTGTTCGAGCTGATGCCGTGCAACGCGCTCCGTACGTCGCAGTACGCCGGGACCGGGGACCATCCGTGCGCCTACTTCCGCTCGTGGGGCACGTACCACTCCTACGACTACGACGCCGACGGGCCGCCGCCGGATCCGGCGATCATCCGGCCCTCGCACTACACGGGCCGGATGACGCCGCTGCCCGAGCCGCTCTCCGGCTGCCGCAAGGCCCCGGTCCTCGCCGTCGGCATCAACCCCAATCTGCCGGGCTGGTGGCCCGCCGGACACAACTCGCTCACCCCCGACTTCGACTCCGTCCGCCAGTACGCGCACTACTTCCGGTACCGGGGCGTGTTCAAGCCCGAACTGGACGACGACGCCTATCTGGAGTTCGGCGGCGGCCCCGACGACGATCCTCTGGCCGGGGTACCGCTCGACGTCCCCGAGGACGCCGACGGCCGGCGCCCGATCCCCGTCCGGGAGCAGCCGCAGCGGATGTACCGCGTATACCAGGGGCTGCTGGACGACCTCGGTACCGAACTCGGCCTCGCCCCGGGCACGCTCACCGTCGGCGAGGACCTCGCGTACGGCAACATGGTCGCCTGCGCCTCGGCGAAATGGACCACCAGACCCGATCCGCAGGACCCGGATCTGCCGCCGATGAGCGAGGGCCAGCGCACCGGGATCGTCGGCGAGTGCTTCCGGACCCGGCGCCATCTGCTGCGCCAGCTCTTCCAGTCGCTGCCCGCCGTGATCCTGGTCCTCGGCCAGAACACCGCCAACGCGTTCACCGGCGAACTCGGGGACCGGCTGGAGCCCGTACCGGAGCCGGCGACGCCCATGGCGGAGCTGATGGCGACCGAGATCCGGCTCCGCTACGGCACCCTGGACGACGGCCGGGAGATCGACGCCCGGGTGCTGTTCGCCCCGCACCCCACCGGCAACCCCGACGACTACGCCGAGGCCCGGCCGCTGCTCGTCTCCCAGCTGTCGCGCGAGGCCCGCTCCGGACGGCTCGCCCACGACGGGCGCATCGGGCATCTGACCCGCCCCCAGGGGTCGTGCGCGTTCTGTCCGCTGCTGGAGATCGGCCCCTGCCCGTACGCCGACGTCCTCACCCCGCTCCCCGGCGGCGGCCCGGCCCTGCTCGCGGGCGCGCCGGAGTCCGCGGCCGTGGAGAAACGCACCCAGTTGCGGCTGCTCGACGGCATCACCGAACGGGCCGCGCCCGTCGCCGAGGTCTGGGCGCACACCGACGACAGGGAGAAGTGACGACGGACGACGCCGACCGCGGGCCGTGCCACCGGCCCCAACAGCTCCGAAAGCGAGACCACGATGTCCGGCAGAGCCGACCCCGAGGGGACCCGCGACCGGCGGTACCGGATCGCCGTCTATGTCGACAGCGGCCCGGAGGCCGAGCGCGTCGAGGCGATCGCCGGGGACCGCTCGCGGCGCTATCAGGGCGTCGTCCTCGCCGAGACCACCGGGGAGCGGATCGTCCGGCTCCGGGACGAGGGTTTCCTCGTCGACGTCCGGGCCGATCTGACGGCGGCCGAGGAGACGGTGCGTCACGACAGCACCGCGCGGGCCGCGCCGCCCGGCAGTGACGGGCCGCAGAGCATGCTGCCGCCCCGGGGCTCGGGCGCCTTCGCCACCACCGACCACCCCGCCCCCGACCGGGCCTTCCTGGCGGACCTCACCGAACGCGCCGACCAGGCGTGGGGCCCGGACGCGGCGGACCGGCAGGCCACCGCGCCGCTCACCGTCCCCTCGGGCGAACCGGACCACAACACCTATCTGGTCCGGCTCCGGGGACCGCTGGACCGGGCCCGGCGGACCGTGCTCGCCGGGATCGGCGCCCGGATCGTCCAGTTCCAGCCGCCCGGGACCTACCGGCTCCGGCTCACCCCCGGACAACGCGACCTGGTCGCCGCCCTGCCGTGGGTGGTCGCGGCCCGCCCCTGGGAACTCGCCGACACGGTGACGCCCACCCTGGACACCGTCCTCGCCCGGGAGGAGGACGAGGAGCGCGCCCCGGGGCCCCGGCTGCTGGCGGACGACGGGGCCGCCGCGCCGGAGCCGTACGCCGACACCTTCGACGTCCTCGTCCACGACCCCCGGGACCTCGCCACGCTCCGGCCGGTGCTGGAGGCGACGCCCGGGGTGGAGGTGCTGGCAGCGGCCGATGTGATGCTGCGGTTCCGTACCGGACTCGGCGGCGACCGGCTGCGCGATCTGCTCGCGGTGGTCGCCGCCCGGTACGAGACCCGGCAGGTCACCCCCTACCGGCCGCCGCTGCTCTACGCCGACCACGCCAGGCGGCTGGTCGGCGTGGACCGGATCGGGCCCCGGGCCGACGGCGGCGCGGCGGCGGGCCCGGCTCCCTGGACCGGGGCGGGTGAGACCGTCGGAGTCTTCGACAGCGGGGTCGACGACACCCATCCCGATCTCACCGGCCGGATCGCCGTCAGCGAATCCCTGGTCGGCGGCAAGGCGTTCGACGACTGCGGCCACGGCACCCATGTGGCGGGCATCGTCGCCGGTACGGGGGCGGCCAGCGGCGGTCTGATCACCGGCGTCGCCCCCGGCGCCGAACTCGCCGTCTTCCGCGTCTTCGACGACGACAACCGGCTCCGGGCCGGACCCAGCCTGGGCCCGATGCTCTCCCGGGCCGTCGACGCGGGGGCCCGGATCCTCAACCTCAGCTGGGGCAATCCCCTCTCGGGCAGCTACGACCAGTACAGCCTCGCGGTGGACCGGTTCGTCGCCGACCACCCCGACGTGCTGGTGATCATCGCGGCGGGCAACAGCGGTACGGCCCCCCGGGGCACCCATGAGTTCAATACCTGCGGCACCCCCGCCACCGCCAAGAACGCGCTCACCGTCGGCGCCTGCGACACCGACCGCGACAACGACGGCCTGGCCGACCTCACCTGGGACCGCTTCCGGCAGCCGCAGTTCCCGCTGCCCCCGGCGGGCGGCGAGCACGTCTGCGGCGACGCCGATCTGCCCGCCGCGATCAGCAGCCGGGGCCCCAGCGACTACGGCAGTGTCGTACCGCATCTGCTGGCCCCGGGGACCTTCGTCCTCTCGGCCCGCAGCAGCAGTGACCGGATCGACCCCCGGCTGCCCTGGCGCGACTGCCCCGACCACCAGGGGCGCTATGTGTACATCGGCGGGACCAGCATGGCCGCCCCCGTGGTCGCGGGCGCCGCCGCCGTACTCCGGCAGTATCTGCGCGAGGTCCGGGCGCTCGCCGCGCCGTCCGCCGCGCTGATGAAGGCCCTGCTGGTGGCCGCGACCCGCCGGCTGCCGTCGCTGCGGACCCCGAACACGCCGCAGGACCTCGGCTACCCCGACTTCGACCAGGGCTTCGGGCGGCTGGTGCTGACGACCGTACTGCCCACCCCCGACGCCCCGGCGGACCGGCGGCTGATCTGGGCCGATCTGCCCGACACCGACCCCGGCGCCCTGGAGGCCTTCGCCGACCCGGAGGGCGACCGGCGCGGCAGCCGGACGTACCGGCTGACCGTGCCGGACGGCCCGCACACCGACGAGCTGCGGATCGTCCTGGCCTGGACCGACCGGCCCGGCAGCGCCGTGCAGAACAATCTCGACCTCGCGGTGACCACCCCCGACGGCACCGTCCACGTCGGCAACGAGCAGCACACCTACAACAAGGTCCCCGGCTTCGACCGCAGCGCCGTCGCCGCCCTCACCGGACTGCCCCTCGACCGCGCCAACACCGTCGAGACCGTCCGGATCGGCGCTCCGGCTCCCGGCACGTACTCGATCAGGGTCTTCGCGCAGAACACGCCCTTCCCCCCGCAGGGATACGCGCTCTGCGCCGCCGGTCCGATCCGGGAAGAGGAGTTGACGACGCCATGAGGACCGCCGTGAGGACCGCCGCGATCGGCGGCAACGCCCTGCACGCCCCGCCCCATACCCGGACGGCGCTGGCCTCCGCCTATGTCCAGGGCGCCGACGTCCTGGTCTTCGACATCGCCCTGACCGCCGACGGACGCGTCGTACCCGGCTCCGCGCACGGGCTGACCCGCCAGGCCGGATCGGCCGCCGCCGTCGGCGAACTCACCCTCACCCGGCTCCGCGCGCTCGACCTCGGTGCCGCCTTCCGGCCGCGTGGCTCCCCCGGCTTCCGCTACCGGCCCCCGGGGCACGCGCCCGTACGCGCCGAAGCCCTCGACGACCTCGTCGACGCCCTCCCCGACGACCTCGTCTACGTCGTACGGGTCGGCGGCGAGGGAGCGGACCCGGTCCCCGCCGTGGTGGAGCTCTTCGCCCGGCGCGCCGCCGCCGCCCGGCTGGTGGTCGCCGCGCCCGGGACCGGGCCGCTGCGCCGGGTCCGCGAGCTGGACCCCGAGGTGGGGACCGCCCTGACCGGGCCGCCCACCGCCGCCGGGCCCGGCTCCTCCCCCGGCCCCGCCGCACTGGAGACGGCCATCCAGGACGGCGGCCTCGATCTGGTCCTCGCGGCCGTCGGCGATCTGGTCGGCCCCGACGGCCGCCCCACCGAACTCGGCCGGAAACTCGACGGGGCCACCCGCTCGGGCAGCGTCCGGCGCGGCGCCCTCGTCCTGCCCGAGCCGGGCCGGGGCCGCGACGGCTACGCGCTCGCCGCCGCGCAGCCGTACACCTGGGCCGTCGGCACCGAGTCCACCTTCGACAGCGCCGAGGTCCTGCGGCCCGGCACCCCGGTGGTCGAGGAGTCCTTCGCCGGGACCCGGGTCGACACCCGCCGCTTCGCCTTCGGCTACGCCAAGGCCAACCGCCACTGCCAGGTCTTCCAGGACGACGGGGTCCATGTCCGGATCACCCCCTTCCCGGGCGACCCGCAGCCGCCCCGGCCCGCCGACCCGGTCGAACGCCGGCTGGCCGAACTGGAGGAACGCAGCTGGTACGCGCTGGGGGACTGGCCGTTCTACAGCGGCGGCGGCTTCGGGGTGAACCGGGGGCTGCGCGGGGACTTCGCCGCCGAGGTACGGGTCGAGTCGGCCGTGGCGGTCCAGGCCACCATGTGCGAGATGGCGGTGGTCAACGCCGACCCCGGCACCCACCACCCGCCGGTCCGGGCGGACGGCTCGCCGTTCTTCCCCGGCTCGGCCCGGGACAAGGACGCCTTCTACGATCCGCACGGGGCGCCGCCGTTCGTCGGCGCCGAACACGACGAGAACGACGGCTACCGGATCAACTGGAATCTGGGCACGCTCTACGACACCAATCAGTACGGGCCGCCCGTCGGCGACGGACGGGTACTCGCGGCCCGGCTGCGGCTGGAGCGGCGGGGCCCCTACTTCGCCGCGTACACCCGCAATGACGTCGACGCCCATGACTGGGTGTGCGTGGGGGCGGTCCGGAACGACTCGATGAACGCGACCGTGTATCTGCGGTGCGTCGGGAAGCGGTGGCGGCAGGAGGACGCGGCCGATCCGACGCGCTTCGTCCCGATCCCCGCGAACGAGTTCGTCTTCCGCGATCTGCGGATCGTCCGGATCTTCTGAGCCGTCGCCGCGTCCGCGGTGCCGCGAACCGGCACGGCTCCGCCGGCCGATGAGTCGTACCCGCCGGAGGAGTCCCATCACCGTCACGACCATCTACGGGAGTAGCAGATGCCCCAGTTGTTGCGGGTCCAGAACTTCAATGTCTCCAGCGACGGTGTCGCCGCCGGTACGGATCAGAGCCTCGAACACCCCTTCGGCACCGTTCTCGACCCCGGGCGGCTGTTCTCCTGGGCGGGCGCCACGGCGAGCTGGCCGATGCGGACGGAGCCCGGGGGCAGCCGGGGCCTGGACGACTACCTCACCCGTGACTACGCGCGGAACATCGGCGCGGAGATCATGGGGCGGAACAAGTTCGGCCCCCTGCGGGGTCCCTGGGAGGACCACGATTGGCAGGGCTGGTGGGGCGACGAGCCGCCGTTCCGTACCCCGGTCTTCGTACTGACCCACCACGAGCGGCCGTCGCTCACCCTCTCCGACACCACGTTCCACTTCGTCTCCGGGGAACCCGCGGCCGTCCTCGAACAGGCGCGGCGGGCGGCGGACGGCAAGGACGTCCGGCTCGGCGGCGGGGTCACCACCATCCGCGAGTTCCTCGAAGCGGATCTGGTCGACACGCTCCATGTGGCCGTCTCACCGGTGGAAGCCGGGTCGGGGCTGCGGCTCTGGGACTCCCCCGACGAGCTGCTGGACCGGTTCCACCGGGACGTCGTGCCCAGCCCGAGCGGGGTGACGCACCACCTCTTCTGGCGCGAGTGACCCGGTGGGCGCGGGCCGGTCGGGCCGGTCCGCGTCCTCCGGCCCGCCCGGCGGACGGGGTCACTGCCCCACCCGGCCGTCGACGCACTCGCGCAGCAGGTCGGCGTGTCCGCAGTGCCGGGCGTACTCGTCGATCCGGTGGACCATCAGTTCGCGGACGGAGACCCGGTCCTTCCCTGCGCGCTCGCCGAGGTCGTCGAAACGGTCGAGCGCCGCGTCGGTGGCGGCCTGCTCGCGTTCGAGATCGGCGAAGGCGGCGTCGACCGCGGCCCGGTCCCCGGTCGCCTCGTCGAAGTCGGCGTCGCGACGGCCGTACAGCTTGGGCAGGGGTTCGTCGTCGGTGATCCAGTTGCGCCAGTCGCGCTCCACCTCGGCGAGATGGCGGACCAGCCCGAGCAGCGACATGGTCGACGGCGGTACGGAGCGGCGGGCCAGCTGCTCCGGGTCGAGCCCTTCGCACTTCATCCGGAGAGTCAGCCGGTAGTTGACGAGAAAGTCCAGCAGGGTGGCGCGCTCGCCGTCCGGGCCGCCCCCTTCATTGTTTCGGGGGTCCTTGTCCGGGTCCGTCCACATATCGGGGTAGACGGTGGCCCGGGTCCATCGTGCGGGTGCGTCGCTCATAGGCGTCATGGTCGCCCCTGGTCAGCGCTGTCGCCATCGGTTTTCCGGGGGCTCGGCGGGCGGTGCCCGGCACCCGGGGCGCCGGATGGCAGCGGCTCCACGCCGGTCACCCGGCGTACCCGCGTCGGCTCGATCCGCAGCACGACGCGCCGCTCACCGGGAACGATCCATTCATAGCGTTCGACACCGAGATACGACCGGGCCAGCCGGTCCATGACGGCATCCGCCTCCGGGCCCTCGACGAACTCCGTGACCCGGCCGTGGATCTGGATCCGGTCGTACGGGTCGGCGGGATCGGCGTGCGAGAGGCAGACCCGCGGATCGCGGCGGAGATTGCGTTCCTTCACCCGGCCGACGGAGGTGTTGAGGAGCACGGTATCGCCGTCGATCCCCACCCACATGGGGCTGACGTGCGGTGCTCCGTCGGCGGCGGTGGTCGCGACGTACCAGATATGGGGCGCTCCGACCCTGGGGCGGAGCTCGTCCGGAATAGCTGCCATGGGACGCTGCCTGCCCCGCCGACGCGGTCCCCACACCCGCCGGGAACCCGGTCCGGGCGGGCCGTCGCCGACCCGGTCGCTTACCCGCTGGTAAGTGACGCACTTTCAAGTCGGTACTTGTCCGGTCCCGGCGCCGGACCGGAGGGTGGAGGCAGCGGGAAAGAGACCGCCGAGGACCGGGCGAACGGGAGTGAGCGGGCATGGCCGACGGAACGGTGAGTGTGATCGGACTCGGGGCGATGGGCGGGGCCCTGGCGGCGGCCCTCCTCGACGCGGGGCTGGAGGTGACGGTCTGGAACCGTACGCGGTCCCGGGCCGATGCCCTGGCGGAGCGGGGCGCGGTGGTCGCGCCGTCGCCCGCGGCGGCGGTCGGCGCCGGGCGGCTCGTCCTGGTCTGTCTGCTGGACTACGACTCGGTGCACGAGGTGCTGGATCCGGCGGCCGGTGCCCTGCGCGGACGCGCCCTGGTCAATCTGACCAACGGGACACCGGGCCAGGCGGCCGAGTTCGCCGCCTGGGCGGCCGGGCACGGGGCGGACTATCTCGACGGCGGGATCATGGCGATCCCGTCGACGGTCGCGACCGAGGAGTCCTTCCTCTTCTACAGCGGCGACGAGGGCGTACTCACCGAGCACCGGGCGGTGCTGGAGGTGCTGGGCACTCCGCACTACCTGGGGGCCGGGCCGGGACTGGCCGCCGGCTACGACTTGGCCCTACTGACCGCCATGGACATGATGTTCGACGGCTTCCACCACGCGGTGGCGCTGGCGGTGGCACAGGAGGGCGGCAGCGCCACCGGGCTGACCGGGCATCTGGTCTCCTGGCTGACGAACATGACCAGGGTGATGCCCGCCTTCGCGGCCGAGATCGACGCGCATCGCGCCGACGGCACCGCCCCCGTGCTGACCCAGACGCTCGACCTCCAGCGGGCGGCGACCCTGAACAAGATCCTCACCGCCCGGGAGGCGGGGGTCTCCACCGGTCTGCTGGAGGGGACCGCCGGGGAACTGGAGGCCATGGCGGCGGCCGGACACCGGGACTGGAGCTCTCCGCTCGCGATCCGGCGGATCAGGTCCGAGCCGCTGGCCTGAGCCGGGGCGGCCGGAGCCCGGTCACCGCCGCGCGCGAGCGGGGCCGGGGCCCCGGGCTCCGGGCTCGGTCAGGCCGGAGTCTGGGAGTCCGCCAGCAGCCGGAGCGCCAGCTCCTTGCGCCGGTCGTCGGCCTCGGCGGCGTTCCCGGCGTCGAACGGGGGCCTGGGGTCGTACTCCAGGGCGAGCTGGATCGCCTCCGCCGTGGTCCGTCCGGCGATCAGCGATGCCAGGTAGAGGGACATGTCGAGCCCGGCGGAGACCCCGGCGGCGGTGATGATCCGGCCCGAGCGGACATACCGTTCGGGCCGGTACGTCACATCGAACGTGGCCTCCAGATACGGCGCGGAGGCCCAATAGGTCGTCGCCTCGCGCCCGTCGAGCAGTCCGGCCGCCGCGAGGACCAGGCTCCCCGTGCAGACCGAGGTGGTGAAGCGGGTGGTCCGGTGGATCCGCCGGATCCAGTCGAGGAGTTCGCGGTCGTTGAGGGCCGCGACGATGCCCCGGTTGCCCGCGCCGGGCACCACCAGGACGTCCAGCCGGTCCACCTCGGCGAGCGACAGCTCGGCCATCACCCGCACGTCCCCGGTGTCGGTACGGACCGGGCCGCGGCGGGCGGCGACCATCGTGACCTCGGCGCCCGGGAGCCGGGACAGCACCTCGGCGGGTCCGGTCGGGTCCAGCAGGCTGTAGCCGTCGTAGAGCACGATGCCGATCCGGGGTCCGCCGCCGCCCGGTTTCCGCCGTCCGGTCGCGGGGTCGGCGGAGGCCGGGGCGGTACCCGCGGCCCCGGCCGCGACCAGGGCCCCGGCGGCCGCGGTGGTACGCATCAGGGACCGCCGGGAGGCCGTCGGCCGTGATTCTGGTGTGTTGGTCATACCGCCGGAGTCTGCTGTCCCGCCGCCGCCTTCGGTACGGGTGTGTCCGGCATCCTGCGGATCGTGTCCCCGCTCATGCCGTAGTGGCCGATGAACGCCTCCCGCAGGGTCTGCGCCGACCGGAATCCGCAGCGGCGGGCGACGGCGGCGAGGGAGAGCCGGGAGGTACGTACCAGATGTGCCGCGGCCTCGGTCCGCGCCGCCCGAACGGCCCTGGCCGGGGTCGTGCCCGTATGCGCCCGGAACAGCCGGGTGAGCTGGCGGGTGCTCACCCCGGCCCGGGCCGCCAGCGCGCCGGGGCCGAGGTCCGCGGTCAGATGCCCCGCCGCGTAGGCCATCAGCTCGGCGACCGCCCGGCTCCCGGACGGCGGGGCCGACAGGAAGACACTGAGCTGTGCCTGGTCGGCGGGCCGGTGCAGATAGGTGACCAGTTCCCGGGCCACCGAACGGGCCAGCGACGCGCCGTGGTCGTCCTCGATCAGGGAGAGCGTGAGGTCCAGGGCGCTGGTGACACCCGCCGACGTGTAGACGTTCCCGTCCCGGATGTACAGCGGCGCCGTGTCGACGGCGACCCGGGGATACCGGGCCGCGAGCCCTTCGCCGTACCCCCAGTGGGTGGTCGCCCGGCGGCCGTCGAGCAGTCCGGCCGCGGCGAGTACGGCCGCCCCGGTGCAGACGGCGGCGACCCGGCGGCTGCGTTCGGCGAGCCGGGCCACCTGGGCGACCAGCCGCGGATCGGCCGAGGCGGCCTCGGAGCCCGCCCCGCCGACCACCATCAGGGTGTCCAGCCGCCCCGTCACCCCTTCCAGCCGCCGGGCCGCGCCGAGCACGATCCCGGTCGAGCTGCGGACGGCCCGGCGCCCCAGGGTGCCGAGTTCGACGGTGTACGGCGGGTCGGCCCCGTACCGGTTGGCGATGTCCAGCGCCCCGCTGGGGCAGGCGATGTCGAGGATCTGGGCGTCGTCGTAGGCGACGACGAGCACGCGCCGGGTCTGCTCCATCCGCCGATGCCATCACGGGCCGGACCCGGCGCGCGCCCCGGCCCCGACCCCGGGCTCACCGGTCTGGATGTCGATGTCCTATCCTCGGCGGAACAGTGGCCCTTCTGGGGCTAGAGGGCATTTTGGGGGTTGTGACGTGGTTGCCGGTCGTGTGGTGAGGTTCGACAGCTCAAGGGGTTACGGGTTCATCGCTCCGGACGACGAGGGGGAAGACGTCTTCCTCCATGTCAACGATCTGCGGTTCCCCGAGCAGTATCTGCGGTCCGGACTGGAGGTGGAGTTCGAGATCGAGGAGGGCGACCGGGGTCTGAAGGCGGCCGGGGTACGGCTCGCAGACGGGGCGGCGCCCCGGGCTTCGGTTCCGGGTACGGGTACGGGTACCGCGCCGGCGCGTCCGGCCGACGGTGACGACGCCCTCTGCGACGTGCTGCGGGGTGCCGAGTTCCGGCAGGAGGTCACGGAGGTGCTGCTGGGCGCCGCGCCGACGCTCACGGGTGAGCAGATCCTCCAGGTGCGTGAGGGACTGCTGCGGTTCAGCCGGAAGCACGGATGGGTCGAGGGCTGAGGTACCGGTACACGGCAGGGCCCGGAACGCGCAGCGCGTTCCGGGCCCTTCGCCGTACGGGGCACGAGACCCGGGCGTCTTCACCCGGGGTGGATCACTCGGCGGGGCTGGTGGCTCCCGACCAGGCGAAGACCCGGAGGGAGACGCCCTCGTGGTCCTCCCACTCGGCGGTCGCGGTGAAATGCTCGTACCGGTTGCCGAGGAGGAACTTCACCTTCTCGCCGGGGTCCGGTACATGGCGGATGCGCTGCTCCTCGGCGAGATAGGGCGAGGTGCAGCCTCGGAGGACCACATTCGGCCGGGCCACGGTCATGCGGGAGACTCCTCTCGACGTCCGCTGCCGTCGGTCACCGGTACGGCGGCGATCACACAGCGTCCTGGTCTGATGAAAACCGGCGGACTTGGACGGTTCCCGTCCGCTCCTGACGGGACCGGTGGAGTCCGACCGGTCTTCACCGTCAACGTAGATCCGCGGCGCCCGGCGGGAAACCCCTAGGCGGCCCCTACACGAGCCGGTCTCCAGCCGGCCACCAGCGGCCCGCGACCGGGGCACCACCGGACCACGACCGGGCGGGGCCACCGGACGGGCGGAAGAACTCGGCGCCCGGCCCGCGAAGGGGCGGCGGGGACGGCTGCCGACCGCCTGTTCCGGCGCCCTCACGACGAGGGGCGCCCCGGTCGGGCATGACCGCCGAAAGCGGGTTACGGACAGCGGCGGATCCCGGCGCGCACCGCGGCGGGACACCATCGCCGCAGGTGGCGCCAGAAGTTCCGCCGTGTCCTGGACAGTGTCCTGGAGCGGATCACCGTCCCGTCCACCGTCCTGTCCGGTCATTCACCACTTTCGGGCGTGACCGAAACCCTTCTGGCGGTCGTTCGGAATGTCCACAAGGATGTTCGAGGTGGGGAACCAGCGTGAGATGTCGCCACGCGAGGCGCGGGACGCCGCCGATTTCGCCGCCCTGTTACGGGGCCTGAAGGAACAGTCGGGTCTGACGTACCGGGGCCTGGAGGAAGCGGCGGCCCGGCGCGGCGAGGTACTGCCGCGCAGTACGTGCGCCGCCGTACTCAACGGGCGCGGTCTGCCACGCGCCGAACTGCTCACCGTCTTCGTCCGGGTCTGCGGCGAGGGCGACCGGGTCGGGGAGTGGCTGGCGGCCCGGTCCAGGCTCGCGGGACAGCGCGCGGGACGGGCCGCCCGGGGACAGGACGGGACGGGCCCCGGAGCCGGGGGCGGTCCGCGCACCGCCGTCGCCGGTCCCGGCCCGCTCCGGGACAGCGGCGGCCCCCCGGGCGGCGGGGAGAGCCGGGGCGGCGGGCCGCCGGGACCGTCCCGGAGACGGATCTCCGTCCTGGCCGGGCTGCCCGCCGCGGCGCTGCTCGCCGGGCTCTCCGTCTGGCTGGTGGGCGCGTCGGAGCGGCCCCGGCCCCCGTCGGACGACGGCCCGGTTTCCGCCGTCGCGGCCCCGCCGGACGGCTATGTCCGGCTGCGGCCGCTCTCGGCACCGGAGTTGTGTCTCACGGACGGCCGGGTCGCCGACCGCCGCCATACCCCGTTGGTTGCCGTCCAGCGGCCCTGTGACGAGGTGGCCCCGCAGTCGACGACGCTGGAGTCGACGGGCAAAGACTCGTACCGCGTCCTGTGGCACCACCCCGACTACGGCACCGGCTGTCTCAAGGCCCTCGCGGACGGCGTCGGCAAGGGGCTGCTGGAGCCGTGGGACGACTGCGCGCGGGCGAGCCGGTTCCATATCGAGCCGTCCGGGCCACCCGGTGACAGCGGGTTCGTACTGCGGGTCCCCGGCCGGGGCTGTGCGGGAATCAGGGACGGGTCCGGCGACGAGGGCACGGAGGCCGTGATGAGCCGCTGCACCGGGTCGGACGGCCAGGTCTTCGTCATCGAACGCGTCTGACCGGCCGGGGAACGCCCGCGCCCGCTGTCCCGGATCGTCATCCGTCGGCCGGGGCGAGCCCGCGTCCGACCGCCAGGGAGAGCCTGACCAGACCGTCGCCGCCCGGCCGGACCGCCGCGTTCAGCGCCACCGCCCCCACCGATACCTGCCATACCCCGGGCCCCGGGTCCGGATCGGGTGCGGGCTCGTCGTCGGGGGCCCGGTGGGCGACGGCGGTACGGACCATCGCGGCCAGACCGATGGCCTCGGCGTCCTCGGGCCGGGCACCGCCCGCGGCGGCCAGCTCCCGGGCCGTCCGCCGTACGCCGTCGTCGAGCAGCGGTCCGAGCGTCAGCAGCCGGTCGTGGATCAGGGTCTCCCGGACCGTGCGGCGGGTCCGGGGCGACGCCCACGCGGAGGCGCCGGGACCGCCCGCGGTCGCCCCGGGCGTCCCCCGCAGCAGCCGCCACAGCGGGTCGAGCCGGCGATAGGTGGTCCAGGACACGGCCTGCTCGCCGAGGCGCGGCCCGACCAGCGGAATCAGAAAGCCCGCCGCCATGACCAGGGCGCCGACGGCCGCGATCGGCGGGGCGACGACCGTACTGAGCCGGGACCAGTCCGTACCGCTCCAGGCGGCGACGACGGCGGTCAGCTTGGCCGCGCCGAAGGCCCAGTTGAGGACGAATCCTCCGGCGAGGACGATCAGCCCGGCCCGCAGCCAGCCGCCGACCAGCCGGGCCCAGCGCAGACAGAGCACGGTGGTGACGGTGGCGGAGACCAGGTGCGCGCCGAGATAGACCACGATCATCTCGCGGACGTACGGCGTACCGGCGTAGTACGTGTCCAGATCGCGCAGCCGCTCCACCGGCGCTTCGCCGAGCAGGAACAGTACGGGCACGGCGGCGGTGGCCACCGCGTACCCGGCGATCCACTGCCGGATCCGGCGCCGGACCCGCTCCGGCGGCCCGCCGCGCCAGTTGACGATCAGTACGAGGCAGGAGCAGTCGAAGACGCCCATGATCGTGTAGACCAGCGGTGCCGACACATTGGGGATCCCGGTCAGTTCGTTGACGGCGGAGATCGTCGGCGGGGCGGCGAAGAAGAAGCAGAGGGCGGCCGTGGCGATCAGCGCGCAGACGGACCGGATCAGGGGATTGTCCCGGCCCCGGACGAGGGCGGGGAGTTTGGCGGCGAGGACGACGGCGAGCAGGGCGGCGGGAAAGTAGTAGTCGCTGCTGCGCACGGGCCGGTCAGCCCCGCCCGGCCGGGCCGCGGCCGGGGCACCCCTCGGTGTCCGGCGGATCGCCGTCCCCACCGGTCCCGTCCGGCCCGGCGGGATCCGGGGTCGCGGGCCCGGTTAATCCGGTTAAGCGGACGGGCGCGGGCCGGGGGAAGGACCCGGGCCAGGCGGGCGTGTGGGAGAGCGTCTCCTGGATGCGCCGCTCCAGCGGGCTGCGCGGGCCGCAGCCGTACCGCTCCAGGCAGGGGCGCAGGCGGGTGGCGAGGCCGACGCCGAACTGCTCGGCCTCGGCCTCCTCCGCGGCGACGAACCCGGTCCGCAGGGCCAGTCGCTGGACTACGGCCGTCAGATCGGTGTCGTCGCCGATGACCCGGGCCGCCGTACCGGCGCCGTCGGGGTGGGCCGAGCAGTGTCCCGCCATCATGTGCCATGCCTCGTGGCCGAAGATGACCAGCTGGTGGAGGAGGCTGGTGCGCTCCTCGACGCAGATGATGTCCCGGTCGGCGGTGTCGAGGTAGAGGCCGCTGGCGGTGCCCGGCGGGAAGGGCACCAGCCGGTGGATCACGGGCCGTTCGCGCAGGCCGCCGAGCCGGTCGCAGAGCACGGTGAAGACGGCGTCGGGATCGGGCCCCGGCCACTCCCGCTCCACCGCGCGCGCCAGCTCGCCCCGGAGTCTGCGCATCTCGCGCCTGGTGCCCACGTGCCGCTCCCGGATTCTCGTCTCCGCACGGGCCGGTGGTCCGGCCGGCCGGCGGACGCCTCCGCTCCGGCTGCCGGACGGCGGCCGTCACGGTTCACTCTAGGGACGCCCGGGGGTGCTCCGCCACAGAGCGCGGAAAGTGGCCCGAACACCCCCCAGCCCCGGGGCTCGTTCGCGTGCTACCGCCCGGGGTACCCCCCGATGGCCTCCCATTCTTTGGCGGTCAGCGGCGGCGCGGTCAGCGGCGGGCGGCCCGGTCCGCGCAGCGCGGCGACGACGATGTCCGGATGCAGCCATCGGGCGGCGCCCGCGGAGAGGGTGACGACGTCGAAGAACGCCTGGGTGACGCTCATCCGGCCGGTCGCGGCCTCGGTGATCCGGTCGACGTACCCGGCGACCAGCGACGAGGAGGGGCGGGGCCGGGGGCCGCCGGTGGACTTCACCTCGGCCCCGGGGTAGAGCACGTCCTGGGAGGTGGCCATCTCCCAGGCGACACCCACGGGCCGGGCGACGGCGCGCTGGATCCGCCGGGCCAGGCCCGGGGCGTCGACCCGGCCCGCGCGGGCGAGTTCGGCCGCCATGGCGGCCACGCCCTGGGCGGCGACGCTCATGCCCTGCCCGTAGAGGGGGTTGTAGGTGGCGACGCCGTCGCCGAGGACGACGAACCGCTCGGGCCAGTGGGGCGCGCGTTCGAAGTAGCGGCGGCCGTTGACCGTACTGCGGCTGACGGCGATCTCGCCGGGGAGTGGTTCGGCACGGGAGAGGAGTTCCCCGACGACGGGGTGGCGGACCCCGCGGGCGAAGGTCTCGAACAGGTCCGGATCGCCGGTGGGCCGGCCGCCGCGGGTCCCGGAGAGGGTGACCAGCCAGCGGCGGTCCTCCACGGGCACGATGGTCGCGGTCTGGCCGGGTACGGGGGTCCGGGGCGCGGACTGCACATTGACGACGGGGAAGTTCTCGGTTCCGGCGGGGGCCCGGTAGAAGCGGCTGGCGTAGCCGAGTCCGGAGTCGACCTCGCGTTCCTCGATGCCGGTGACACCGATTGCGGCGAGCCGTTCGCGGGTCGGGGAGCCCGCGCCCGACGCGTCGACGACGAGATCGGCTCCGAGGGTGCGTTCGGTGCCGTCGGGGGTGCGGACCCGGACGCCGGTGACACCGTCGCGGTCACCGGTGAGGGCGATCAGTTCGTGCCGGTCGAGCAGGTGTACGGCCCGGTGGCGCAGCACCCGGTCCCGGACGACCCAGTCCAGCAGGTCACGGGTGCAGGCGATCAGGTACTGCATCTCGACCGGCCAGCGTCTGAGCCAGCCCTGGGCGGTGTAGGAGACCAGTCCGGTGGGGAGCGGGATCCGGCGGGCCCCGGCGGCCAGCCAGCCTTCGGTGACGCCCGGTATCAGGTCCTCGATCACCCGGGCGCCGCCGGAGTAGAGGACATGGACGTGCCGGGCCTGTGGGAGTTCCCGGCGCGGCCGTGGGCCGTCGGGGAGTTCGCCCCGTTCGACCACGGTCACCTCGTCGATATGGCGGACCAGGGCCGTGGCGGCGAGCATTCCGGTCAGCCCGCCGCCGATGACGACGGCGCGGGTGGGCCCGGCCGGAGGGCCGGAGCGCACGGCGACGGCGGAGGGGGCCGGGCGCGCGGAGGACGCGGAGGGGCCGGGCGAGGACGGTGATGTCATGACGCGGATCGGCTTTCTGGGTGGGCCGGGGGCTCCGGCGCGACGGCGGTGGCATGGGCGTCGGTGGCGCGGTCCCTCGGGCCGGGGGCCGCTGTCGCGGCGGTGACCGCGGCCGAGCCGAGGGCCTTGGAGAGCAGCAGCAGGCGTCGGCGGCCCGGGCCGAGGAACTCGGCCAGGGCGTCGGCCCCCGCGCCGTCGGCGGGCTTCTCCGCCGGGGTGCGTTCGCCGTCCGCCCGGTCCGGTGCCGGGCCGGTGACCGCGTACCGGATCATCGCGGCGATCGCGACGGCGTCGGCGGCGTCGGTCCCGGGCGGTGGCGCGGCGGCGGGTCCGCGGGCGTCGAGCCGGGCCAGGGTCCGGCGGCGGACGGCGTCGTCGAGCCGGGGGTGGAGCCTGAGCAGCGCGTCGTGGATACCGGTCTCCCTTACTGTCAGCCGCATATCGGCGTCGGACCACCAGGGGACGGCGGAGTGGAAGGCCGTGTCGGCCGGGCCGCGGGTGTCCTTCAGCAGCCGCCAGAGCCGGCCGAGCCGGAGGTACGCGGCCCAGCCGCCGATGAAGGCGCCGAGCCGGGGGCCGATGAGCGGCAGCAGGAAGCCCCAGGTGACGACGAATCCGCCGACGGCGACGATCGGGGGCGCGACGGTGGTGCTGAGGTGGTCCCAGTCCCGGCCGGTCCAGCGGGCCACCACGGCGGAGAGTTTGGTCAGCGCGAAGGTGAGATTGAGGCCGAACCCGGCGATCAGGACGAGGAGTCCGGCCCGCAGCCAGCCCGCGACGGCCCGCGCCCAGCGCAGGCACATCCAGGTCGTGACGGCGGCGGAGAGCAGATGCGCGACGAGATAGATGACGATCATCTCGCGGATGTACGGGGTGGTGGCGTAGTACGTGTCCAGATCGCGGAGCCGCTCCACCGGCGCTTCGCCGAGGGCGAAGAGGACGGGGATCGCGGCGATCGCGAGGGTGTAGAGCGCGAGCCAGCGGCGGGAGGCGCGCCGGACCCGCTCCTCGGGGCCGCCGCGCCAGTTGACGATCAGGACGAGACAGGCGGCGCTGAACGAGCCCATGATCATATAGACCAGGGGGCCGGAGACATTGGGTACTCCGGTGATCCGGTTGACCGAGGTGATGGTGGGCGGGGCGGCGAAGAAGAAGCAGGCCGCAGCCGTGAAGACCAGGAAGCACACGGAGCGGACCAGGGGGTCGCGCCAGCCGTACCGCAGCGACGGCAGTTTGGCGATGAACGCGATCGTCAGGGTCGCGGCGGGCAGATAGTAGTCGGTGCTCCGCACGGCTCAGCTCCGGCCCGCCGGACCGCCGGGGACATCGCCCGGGCCACCGGAGCCGGTGCCCCGGCCACCGGGACCGGTGTCCTGCCGGAGTGCGGGGGGCGGTGTCCCGTGCCCTGGTCCTTCGCCCACCTGTGACCACTCCCCTGCCTGCGCGCGCCGACCGCCCATCGGCCGTGCGTCACCGGGTGCGCCCCGGCTCCGCCGGTCGCCGCGACCGGCGCCAACTCCCGTGTTCCGTACAGCTGTTCACATGTACCACAGCAGAGCCGACCGTGTGCAGGAGGCTACCCCCGGCGCCCGGCGGACACCGGGCGCGTACACCGTCCGGGGGTTCTCCCGCGGCGCGCCCTCCGGGCTTATCGTCTACCCCAGGTGGTCATCCGGGCACAGGGTCCGGATCGGTTGGGGGGTTGTTGGCATGGTCGCCGGTCGCGTGGTGCGGTTCGACGGTATGCGGGGTTACGGCTTCATCGCTCCCGATCACGGCGGTGAGGACGTCTTCCTGCATGTGAACGATCTGTTGATCCCCGAGCAGTACGTACGCCCGGGGCTGGCCGTGCAGTTCGAGGTGGAGGAGGGCGACCGGGGGCTCAAGGCGTCGTCGGTACGGTTCGCCGACGGCACGGGCGCCGTTCCTCTCAACGGCGGCGGGCGGCCCCCGGTGGCGGCCGGGCACGGCGCCGTACCGGCGGCGACCCGGACCTCCGCGGACGGGGACGACCCGCTGTGCGACGTCTTCACCCCGGAGGAGCTGCGGCACGAACTGACCGAGGTCCTGCTGGCGTCGGCACCGTCGCTGACCGGTGAGCAGCTGCTCCAGGTCCGCCAGGCGCTGCTCCAGTTCGGCAAGAACCACGGCTGGACCGAGGGCTGATCCTTCCGGGGCGCTCTCACGGTCCGCACGTCCGTCCGTCCCGACGGGCCGTAAGAGGTACGCCGCCCCCCGCGCCCGGGACCGGGGTCACGGGGTCACGGGGTCACGGGGTCACGGGGTCACGGGGTCACGGGGTCACGGGGTCACGGGAAGAGCATGATCCCGAAGGCGATCACCACCACGATCACGACGGCGAAGAGCACGATCCGCCAGATCGCGCTGTGGGGCAGCTTCGGCCCCGGAGGGCCCGCTCCGATACCGCGCGGGCGGTCCTCCGGAAGTTCGGCGCCCGGGGGGCGGTCGCGGGTGTAGAAGTCGTCGTCCGCCATGGCCATCACCTGCTCGCGGGCCTCACCAGGGCTTTCCTCTTCCCAGAGTACTCTCGCGGCCCGCCCGGGGCCGTCGGCCCCGGCGTCCGGGCGGCCCAGAGGTGATGGGCGGCGTACGAGCGCCACGGGCGCCAGCTCAGGGGCGCCGCACCGGTCGCGCCCGCGCCCCGCAGGGCCGCCGCGAGGACCGGATCGCCCGGGGGCCAGACATCGGGGTCGCCGAGGGCCCGCATCCGGATCCGGGCCGCCGTGGAGGGGCCGGTTCCGGGCAGGGCGAGCAGCAGTCGCTCGGCCTCCGCCCGATCGGCTCCGGGGTCGAGCGGCACGGTCCCGTCGGCGAGTGCGGCGGCGAGGGCGCGCAGGGGTTCGCGGCGGCCGGCCGGGATTCCGCCGAGTGCCGCGTCGGCGAGCGCGGCGGGCTCCGGGAAGAGATGGCTGAGCCCGCCGCTGGGCTGGGTGAGGGGCTCCCCGTACGCCAGGACCAGACCGGTGGCCCGGGACTTGCCGTCCGGGCCGGGCCCGTCGGCCCCGGCGACGATCCGGAGCGCCGTCTCATGGGGGTCGGCGGTGCCGGGGGCGCGCAGTCCCGGGCGGGCGGCGACGAGCGGGGCGAGGACCGGGTCGGCGCCGAGGTGTTCCGCGACGGCGAGCGGATCGGCGTCGAGGTCGAGCAGCCGGCGGATCCGGTGGGTGGCGGTGGTCAGATCGCGCAGACAGCTCAGCCGCAGCCGGCACTCCAGCCAGCCGGTACCGCCGTCCCGCCCGCCGCCGGCCTCGGCGACCTCGGCGATACCGGGGCCGCCGGGCAGCCGGAGGGTGCGCCGGTAGATCCGGCGGCCCGGCGGGCCGGTGATCTCCTCGACCCCGGGGAGCGCCCCGGCCTGGAGGAAGTCGAAGACCTGGGCCGCGTCGCAGGCCCCCCGGTGGGCCAGTCGCAGCGGTACGCCCGCGGGCGCGTCGGCGGGCGCCAGCCGTACGGCGTGTGCGGTACGGCCCGGGCGGGCGGCCCGCAGTTCGGTGGGGGTGGCGGCGTAGATCGCCCGGATGGTGTCGTTGAACTGGCGGACGCTGGCGAACCCGGCGGCGAAGGCGATCTCCGCCGTCTGGAGGGTCGTGGTCTGGAGCAGCACGCGCGCGGCGTGGCCGCGCTGCGCCCGGGCGAGGGCGAGCGGTCCCGCGCCGAGTTCCGCGTTGAGCTGGCGCTGCACCTGGCGGGCGCTGTAGCCGAGCCGGTCGGCGAGTCCGGTGACGCCTTCCCGGTCGACGACGCCGTCCCCGATCAGCCGCATGGCGCGGCCGACGAGGTCGGCCCGGGCGTTCCACTCGGCGGAGCCGGGGACGGCGTCCGGGCGGCAGCGGCGGCAGGCCCGGTATCCGGCGCCCTGGGCGGCGGCGGCCGTGCGGTGGAAGGTGACGTTCTCCCGTTTGGGCGTGGTCGCGGGACAGCTGGGACGGCAGTAGATGCCGGTGGTGGCGACGGCGAAGAAGAACATCCCGTCGAAGCGGGCGTCCCGGCTGGCCACGGCCTCGTAGCGGCTGTCGGCGTACCCCGTGGCCCCGGTGCGGTCCCCCGGTGCGCCGGTCCTGCTGTCCTGGCTGGTCATCGCTCCAGTATGGGAAGGGAACCGGTCCGGTTCCGGCAGTTTTCGGACATGACGTTCGCCCGTGCGGCGGCGCGGCGGCCCCCGGGCGGGGCGGCGGCGGTGGATCCGCGGGCGCCGGGGCCGGGGCGGGACCCGCCGGGGACCCGGGCGGCCAGCCGCCGGGAAATCCGTCCGCCGGCGGTGCGGCGGGACCGGGCGGCCGGGCCGTACGGCCGGATTTCCCGGACCACCAGGGCACCTTCCGAAACCTCTTGATCATTTACTGTGGGCCGAATCACGATCAGCATCGATCATGAACGCGCGGAATGCGCCGGAAAGTATTCAACTCGGTGTTGATTCAGCCCTGTTGTCTCGCCAGGTGATCGATCCTCGTCACCTTCTTGTCGGAATCGAAGGGATGAGTAAGATCGGCGCGCACAGGGGGTGGAGCGGACTCTCCACCCGCCGGAGTCACCCCCCACCGTTCTCAAGAGGGCTTATACCGATGACGTCGAGACAGTCCTGTCCGTGTGCCCGCACCCGCCTCCGTCCGGTGGCGGGATCGGCGACGGGCTGATGGCCCAGGACCAGTTCCGTCCCGTCTACCATCCGGCCGGCCACGACGACGAACTGCGCACCGCGGTCCAGGACTTACGGACGGGCCGCTGGCTGTCGACCCGGAATCTGCTGGACAGTACGCGCGGCTGGGGGCTGTGGACCCGGCGCACCCAGGTACTCGGCGCGGTCGCCGCCGGTTCGGACGCGGTCCGGGCCTGGCTCGCCGAGGAGCCGGAGTCCGGCGCCGCGCATGTCATGCGGTGCCGGGTGGCCGTGGAGCGCGCCCTGCGGGCGCACCGCGACAACCATCCCCGTACCCCCGAGTGGTGGCACGAGGCCTGGGAGGCTTGCCGGAACGCCGCCCGGCGCGGGCCGGACGACCCGGTGCCCTGGGTCTCCCTGCTGGCCCTGGCCCAGCTCGACGAGAAGCAGCGGCTGGAGGAGCACCGCCAGCCGCCGCCCGGGCCGATGCTCTTCCCCGGCCCGTGGGGTCTGCTGTCGGAGGCGCACCGGCGCGATCCGTACAACCGCGAGGCGTACCACCGGATGCTCCAGTTCGTGTACGCCCGCAAGTCGGGCGGTCATCTCTCCGAGGCGGTCAACTTCGTGCAGTGGGCGGCTTCGACCGCTCCGGCGGGTTCGGCGCTGCTGATGCTGCCGCTCTTCGTCCGGGTCGAGCGGTACCGCCGGGACCGGGGCCATGAGCGGGCCCTGGATCTGCACTGGGTGACGGAGGACGCCCTGCGGGAGGCGGTCCTGGCGCTGGAAGGCTGGTTCGACCGGGCCGATCCGGACGCCATGTCACTGCTCGATCTCAATCATCTGGCCCATGCCCTGTGGGGCGCGGGCCGTTTCGTCGAGGCGTCCCGGGTCTTCGACGCGCTGGGGCCGTTCTACACCCCGCCGCCCTGGCAGTACCGCTCCCAGAACCCCGGCGATCCGGGCCTGGCCGAGGAGATCTTCCTCCGGGCCCGCAGCCGGTGCTTCACCGCCGCGCGCGACGCGGGTTACTGAGCGCGCCACCGCCCTCGCCATCGCGCCCGGCGGCAGTCCACAGGTTCCGTCCTCACGGAGGCCCCTTATGTCACTCGCGCCACCCCGACGCGCCCGCAAGGGCGCCGGAAAACCCGTCGACGAGGAGCAACGGCTGCGGGAGCTCGGCTATCAGCCGGTGCTCGCCCGCCGGATGGGGGGCTTCGGCAACTTCGCCATCAGCTTCTCCGTCATCTCCGTCCTCTCCGGCGGAATGACCCTCTACGGCTTCGGTATGAACACCGGCGGACCGGCGGTGATGCTGTGGGGCTGGCTTGGCGTGGGGCTGATGGTGCTCTGCGTCGGCATGGCCCTGGCCGAGGTCACCAGCGCCTATCCCACCTCCGGTGCCCTCTACTACATGGCCGACCGGCTGGGCGGCCGGAAGTGGGGCTGGTACACCGGCTGGCTGAATCTGCTGGGCCTGCTCGGCGCGATCGCCGGTATCGACTACGGAGCGGCCCTCTTCATCGGGGCGTTCCTCAATCTCCAGTGGGGTTTCGATCCGACCCCCGGCTCGACCTTTCTGATCTTTCTCGCCATTCTGCTGCTCCACGCCGGGCTCAATCTCTTCGGAGTGCGGCTGGTCAGCCTGCTCAATTCGGTCAGTGTGTGGTGGCATCTGGGCGGAGTGGGGCTGATCGTGGGCGCGATCGCGATCGTGCCCGACAACCATCAGTCGCCGGAGTTCGTGTTCACCGAATTCGTCAACAACACGGGGTGGGAGAATCCGCTCTACGTGGCCGCGATCGGGCTGTTGCTGGCCCAGTACACCTTTTCCGGCTACGACGCGTCGGCCCATCTGTCGGAGGAGACGTCCAACGCCTCCGTCTCGGCGGCCAAGGGCATCGTCCGGGCGATCTGGGTCTCCTGGATCGCCGGTTTCGTCCTGCTGACGGCGCTGACCTTCGCCATTCAGGACTACAACGGGGCGCTGGAGAGCGAGACCGGGGTACCACCGGCCCAGATCCTGCTGGACGCACTGGGCTCGGGCGGTGCCGCGGCGCTGCTGCTGGTGGTGATCGTGGCCCAGTTGTTCTGCGGGAACGCGGAGGTCGCGGCGGCCAGCCGGATGGTCTTCGCGTTCAGCCGGGACAACGCCCTGCCGGGCTCGAAGCTCTGGCGCCGGGTCAGCAGCCGGACCCTCACCCCGGTCCCCGCGGTCTGGCTCTCGGTCTGCTTCGCCGGGGTGCTGGCGCTGCCGTCGCTCTGGTCGAGCACGGCCTACGGCGCGGTGACCGCGATCAATGTCATCGGGATCACCCCGGCCTACATCATCCCGGTCTATCTGAAGCTGCGGGCCGGTGACCGGTTCCAGCCCGGACCGTGGACGCTGGGCCGGTGGAGCAAGCCGATCGGCTGGATCGCCGTGGTGTGGGTGGTCTGTGTGACCGTGCTCTTCCTGCTGCCGCAGTCCAGTCCGGTGACCGCGGACACCATGAACTACGCTTCGGTGGCGCTGGCTTCGGTACTGGTGCTCGCCACGGTCTGGTGGTTCGTGGCCCGGCGTGCCTACAGCACCCCGCCGCCGTACGGCTCGGCACGGGAGCAGGCGGAGATCGCGGAACACATCGTCTGACGTTCCGTACGGCGGCCCCTGACCGCCGCGAGGGGGCCGGTCCCGCCGACTGGACCGGCCCCGTACCCGTGCCCCGGGCGGTTCACCGGACCGTGCGCGGCGCGCCTGCGACGAGCTGCCGTGCCGGGATTGTCAGTGGCCCGCGAGATGCTGGACGGACCGTGACCGCGTCAAGGCGAGGGGAAGGCGAGATGACCGATCCGGAGAGGGCCGCGGCCCAGGCGTACGTACGGCTGCTGAGCGCGACCCGGGCCGTGCTGGACGACGGGCGCCCCGTCCCGGCGCTGCCGCTGCTGACCGTGCCGATGGCGGAGGCCGATCGGGCGCTGGCCGCGCTGGGGATGGCGGGCAACGAGGCCGCTTTCTTCCGGCTGGTCGGGCGGCTGCGGCCGGTGGCGCCCGGCGGAAAACCGGACTGACCGGCGATCGTCCGGCAGGCGTTCGACCGGGGCCGGGCCTCCGGTCGGCGGAAGTCCCGGCCACGGGCCCGGACACGCGCTGCCTACGCCGTCGTCGCCTCCGCACGCCCCCTGGTCACCCGACGCACCCTCGCACACTCCCTTGTTGGTATATCGCTGAATTCCTACCGTCCCCGGTGACCACGGAAAGACCCCGCGACGCGGGGCCGTTCGAAGGGGGAACGGATGAGATTCACCATGCGACGTACCTGGGCGGTGGTGGTGGCGCTGCTGCTGCTTCCGCTGAGCACCGTCGCGGCACGGGCCGGGAGCGGCGACGCCCTCTCGGCCGATCTGGTGGCGAAGATGAGTCCCGAGCGGCAGGCCGAGGTACTGGCCCCGCTGCGCGCCGCGGCCGAGGCCGTGGACAAGGTGGGCCGCGGCAGCCACTCCGATGTGTATACCCAGGTCGCCCTGGGCACCGACTACCGGTCGGTCAAGGTCTATCTGACCGATGTCTCAAAGGGGGCCGCCTTCCTGGCGGCCGTCCGGCGTACCGCGGGGAATGTCGACACCGGCCTGATCGACGTCCTCGCGGGCAAGAAGACCCGCAAGCAGCTCGACTCGGAGATCTCCGCGCTCACCTCCCGGCGCGATCTGCCGTTCGACATCACCCTCGCCGGTCCGTCCGTGGACGGCGGATCGATCGATCTGCTGGTGGACGACCCGGCCGCGGCCCGCGCCTACTTCGCCAAGCCGTCCGTGGCGAAGGACCGCGAGGAAGCCTCCGCGACACCCCTGCGGATCACCAAGTCGACCGGGGCGGCACCGCTGACCCGGGAGAACGACACCTCGCCGTTCTACGCGGCCGCGGCGCTCGGCCCTGGCTCCGGCGGACGCTCGCGCTGCACCAGCGGCATCCCGTCGATCAGCACCTGGGACGGCCGCCAGTGGCTCGTCACCGCCGGGCACTGCTACAACGTGGGCGACCATGTCTACGCCCTCGGCGGCAACTACATCGGCCAGGTGAAGTACAAGCGCCCCGAGATCGACTCCCTCTTCATCGAGACGCCGACCCTCCGCTACACCTGGGACGGGCTGGACGCGACGGGGTACGTGCGCTACCTCAACGGTGTCCGCAATGTCGCCGTGAACGACTTCACCTGCCAGCTCGGCTACAACTCCAAGGTCGTCTGCAACATCCGGACCGTCTACGCGGGCAACGCGACCTGGCCGGTCGACGGCTACACCATCCGCGGCAGCTACGGCGTGCCCCACTACGGCGGAATCGTCGGCCGCGGCGGGGACAGCGGCGGCCCGGTGATCACGATCAACGACCCCAACTCGCGTCAGCTCAACGGCATCATCAGCTACGGCACCGGGTGCAACGCCGCCCGGGAGTGCAGCGGCGGTGTCGCCTGGGTCGATGTCTGGACCATCTTCAACAACTTCGCGATCAAGCTGAACCCCAGCTGACCGCGGACCGGGTGCCCCGGCGGCTCGACGGCCGCCGGGGCACCCGGCGCGTTCCCGGACCGGCCCCGGAGAGCGTGTTCCCGGGGCCGTACGCCGCCCGGAGCCACGCGTCCGGCGGGGTCCTTCCTCCTCCACCACCCCCACCATCCCCGACGGTGCCGGAGCGACCCGGGTGCGACCCGGACGAAGGAGTCCTCATGCCGACCGCCGTACGAGTGCCCCGCCGCCGCGGGTGGCGGGTCCCCCGCCGCGCCCGCGACGGGCGCGGAACCGCCGCCCCCGGCCCCGGGCCCGCCGACCGGCTGGACGCGGCCCTCGACTGCCCGGCCGGCCCCGGCCGGCCGGAGCGCGACCCGGTGCTCCTGGTCCACGGCACCGGCGTCGACGCCGGGCCGAACTGGGCCCGGAACGACGCACCGGCCCTGCGCGACCTCGGATACGACGTCTGTACGGTCGACCTTCCCGGCTAGTCCCTGACCGACATCCAGGAGTCCGCCGAGTACGTCGTACACGCCCTGGCCACGACGATGCGGGCGGCCACCGGGCGGCCCGCGGACACAATCGGCCACAGCCAGGGCGGACTCCGGATCCGCTGGGCGCCGACGTACTGGCCCGGACTCCGGGGGTCCGTGGACGACGTGGTCAGTCCGGGCACACCCGGGTACGGCGCGGTCGCCGGGGATCCGGTCCGCGCCTCGTCGTGCGCCCCGGCGCGGCGCCGGATGTCCCGGGGGTCGGCGTTCCTGACCGCTCTCGACGCCGGGGACCCGACACCGGGACCGGTGTCGCACACCGGGATCCACACCCGGAACGACACGGTGGTGGTCCCCTGCCGCACTTCCGTCCGCGAGGGCGCGCGGAGCATCGAGCTCCAGGACGTCTGCGGGATCCGCCTGGCCACCCGTATCGGCCTGGTGTACGACTCCATGGCCTTCCGGCTGGTCCGTGACGCGCTCGACCGTCCGGGTCCCGCCGATCCGGCCCGGCTGCCGCCGGGGGCGTGTCTCGGCGATCCTCATCTCCCGGGCGTCGGCGCGGCGGAGCCCGGGTACGCGGCCGCGGTGGTGGCCCCGGCCGCGGCCCGCGCCGAGCCGGGCACCCCCGGTCAGACCCTGGAGCGGCTGCTCCGTTCCCATGTCGACTTCGTCCTCGCGCACACCCGGCCGACCGGGCTGCTCGTGGCCGAGCCGGACCAGCTGCCGGAGAAGGAGCGCACAGCGGCCCGGCAGGCGCGGCGGGAGTATCCGGCGCTCCGGGGAAGGCTGTTCGCCGTGGCCCGGCCGGGTACGGACGCGGCGGAGGGCCGGATCGCGGTCAGTGCCGTACTGACGGTCGTGGACAACGCGCCGCGCACCGGCCGGCTGGGCGCCCGGCCCGATCCCGGCGAGCGGCTGGTGAAGATCGGTCTCGCGCTGCTGCGGGCCGGGTGACCGGGGCCCGTACGGCCCGGGGCGGGTCCGGCCGGATGCCGGGATAGCCGTGCGCCCGAACTCGCGGGGTGTCCGGCCGGCCGGCGTACCGCCGCGTACCGCCGGAAGCGGTCCGGGCGAAACGGCGGTGACGGGCGGTACGGAATGGGGACCGGGAGGTCCTTTCCGTACCGCCCGCCGGGTGTCGCCGCCGGTCCGGGCGGTCTCGGCACCGCGCCGGGCCGGGGCGGCGGCCGGGCGGGCCGGTCCGATGGGCCCCGCGGGTTCAGGGCCGCGGGGCCCACCGGCCGGTTCCCCCGCGTTTTAGAAGACGTTCAGGCCGTAGAGGCCGAGCGGCCGGCTGACCGGCTCGTAGAACGTGGTTCCGCCGACGCTGCAGTTGCCGCTGCCGCCGGAGAGCAGACCGAGGGCCGTGTTGCCGCTGAACAGCGGGCCGCCGCTGTCACCGGGCTGGGCGCAGGCGTTGGTCTGGATGGTGTTGTAGACCAGTTGTCCGCCGCCGTAGTTGACGGTGACGTTCAGCGCCGTGACGACGCCGGTGCGGTAGCCGGTGGTGCTGCCGGAGCGCTCGATGCGCAGACCCACCCACGGATTCGTCCAGTTGACGATGTCACGGTAGGTGCCGTTGTAGAGGTAGACCCGGCCGTCGGAGGCGGCGGGGTTGGCGTGCTGGATGACGCCGTGGTCGTAGACCGGGAAGACGGTCCAGCCCGGGACGGCGGTACCGATGTTCCAGGAGGGCCTGCCCTTGGTGCAGTGGCCCGCGGTGAGGGCGAAGTGCTGGCGGGCGCCGTTGACGACGTTGAAGCCGAGGGAACAGCGCACACCGGCGGAGGTGATGGCCTCGCCGCCCGCGATCAGCCGGTTGAACTTGCCCGCGGTGCGCTTGACGACCAGGGCACCGGACTGCGCGCCCGCCGCCTTCTTGATCTTGGCTATGCCCGCCTGGGACACGGTGCTGTCGGCGGTGACCACGACCTTGCCGGACTTGGTGTCGGTGTGCCAGGCGGTACCGCCGACATCGGCCTTGAGGACGGCCTGGTTCACCGCGGCGAGCTGGGCGGCGGACGCCTTGGGCGCGTCCGCGGCGGCGGCGGTCGGCGCGACGAGCGCGGCGACGGTGGCCAGTCCGGTGACGGCCGCGGCCACACCTCTTCGGCCGAGGGTCCCCTTGAGGAGCGTCTTGACGTTCACGAGTCCTCCGATTCGGAAGCCGGGGCCCGTCCGGTGTACGGGCCCCTGGTCACGTGATTCGGCGGGCCCATGGACCACACGGGGGTCATGCGCCTGCCAAGTCGACGTGATGGGGATCCTGTGCCTGACCGGCCCCCGCAACAAGTTCCACTTTTGGCCGCGCCGCGACCGCCCGCCGACGCCGGAACACGGTTGGCAGGAAGAAGCCCTTGCCGTAACCGGAATGTGCTCGCACCCCGGCGAGCCGTCACGGCGGCCGGGCCGCCGAAGGGGTAACCGCTTTCCCGATTCCGCTAGCCGGTCGGCCGGGGCGGTCCGCGGGCCCGGTGACGGCGGGTACCGGACCGCCGCCGCGCGGCCCGCCGGGCAGATCAGAGCCGTGCGGACGCCCGGGCCCCGAAGTACCAAGGAGTACACGAGGAAAACGGCGCCCCGGTTCACCAAAGCGGGGCAAAGAATTCCGGTACGCCGAGTGATCCGGGTCACATGTGACGGCTTTCCGGTGTCCCGCCCGGCAGTCCGCCCGCGCGGCCGGTCCTTCGGCCCGGGCCCGCCGACGGGGCGGCGGCAAAAAATACACCCGGCCCCCCGGAACCCTCGGTGTCCGTATGCGATGGATTGACCATCTTCCCGGTCCTTCCTGGTGTCCAGTTCTACCGGCCGCCCTCGGACCAGGCCATTTTCCCGGCGGGACGACACAGCACCGCAGCGGCGGATGAGAACGCAGGGCCCGGCGTGACCGGAGTGATCCGCCCCGGTTCCGTACGGGTTCCCGCAGCGGCCCCGGCGCGGCACCGCGCCCGGCACCCCGCCCGGGGCACAGAGTGGGGCCATGCCGACTCCGCCCGTACCGCGCCTTCCGGCGGCGCGCCGCGAGACCCCCCTGGAGCGGGCCGACCGCAATCTCACCGAACTCCTCCAGGAGTTGCGGGTCGTCCAGACCGGGGTGCAGATCCTCTTCGCCTTCCTGCTCGCGATCGCCTTCACCGAGCGGTTCGCCCGGCTCGACGGCTATCAGCGGACGGTCTATGTGGTCACCCTGATGCTGTCGGTGGTGGCCGCCGCGGTCTTCGCCACCCCGGTCGCCCTGCACCGCGGCCTCTTCCACCAGGGCGCCAAACGCCGGATCGTGGCGCTCTCCACCCGGCTCACCGAGGCCGGACTCGCGGTACTCGCCCTCGCCCTCACCGGGGCGGTGCTCCTGCTGATGGACGTGGTCCTCGGCACCCCGGCGGCGGTCGTGCTGGCGAGCGCCACCGCGGTGCTCTTCGCCGTGCTCTGGTTCGCCCTCCCCCGGGCGCTGCGTCGCCGGGCGGACGGGGGGCCGGGCGGCCGGACCCGGCGGCGCGGCGGAGGCCGGGTCCGTACGCGCGGTCGGGGACCGGGCCGCCGGGCGTACGGCGATCGCTGAACGGGCCGCGCCCCGGGGGACGACGGCCGAACGGGACGCGCCGTACGCCACCGGCCGCGCACCGGACCCGCGGGGCAGCCGCCGCCCGTCGCCCGGCCTCGGCGGACGCGACGCTCCCGACCGGCCGCGGCTTTCCCCACCACAGCTCGCCCCGCCGTGGTGTCCGGCGCGCCCGGCCCCCGCCCCGGCCCCGGAAATTCGTTCGCGGCCCCGCGGAGCCCCCTGTTAGCGTGCCGGAGCGCCCCGTCCCACGGGGTGCCCTCGTGTCTTCGTGGCGCCCGTCCGGTGCCACCGTTCGGGCTCCCACGCCCTGGAAAGAGCTGATGTATGCCCCGGCCCGGGCCGAGCGTGCCTCGTCACATCGTGAGCGCGTCCGGCGACTGACCCCGGCTGTGCCCGGGACCGCAGCCCCCTGACCTTCGTGTCACGGGGCGGTTCCGGCGCACCCTTCGCCCGGGTCATATCGCCCCGCCCTCCGGTGAACGCCGGTCCCCGTCCCGTACGCCGTCATCCGCCCCACCGGCCCCCTGCGCGTTCCCGCGCGCCCGGCCGGTGTCGCGGCGGTATGCCGTCCGGACCGCTCCGGCGCCGCTCCCCGAGTGCCGTCCGGCCTCCTCTCGCTGTCATCACGCTTCCAGCCAGGAGAGACCCGAGTGTCCACCCACCAGGGCGACAGCCCGTCCCGTCAGCGGCCGTCCACCCCGCGTCCCGTACCGCGCACCAATACCTTCACCTGCGTCCGGTGCGGGCTGACCGTCGGCGCCCTCGACCCCGAGGGGTCCGTACGCAACCACTGCCCGAGCTGTCTGCACTCCCGCCATCTCGACGACCACGTCGACGGCGGCCCCTCCGAGTGCCGGGCCAGGATGAGCCCCATCTCGGTGGCCGTGCCGCGCGCGGGCGACTGGACCGTCGTCCACCGCTGCACCCGCTGCGGCGAGCTGGCGACCGGACCCGTCAGCCCCGACGACAACCATCTGATCCTGATGCGGATGGCCGTACGGCCCCTCGCCACGCCCCCGTTCCCGCTGGAACTCTTCGGCGAGCTGTGAGACCGGACGCCCCTTCCGAACGGACCACGAAAGGAACACCCCCGTGCCACGACGGGTGAGAAGAACCGAACAACCACGGAAGACCGCCTCCGGGCCCGGCTCGGCTTCCGGCTCCGGCTCCGGCTCCGCCGGGCGGCGCGGCGGCCCGCGCCCCCAGCGGGCCAAGGACGTCCTGCACGGCCGGGGCGGTGAACGCGGGGACTCGTTCCGCTGCGTCGGCTGCCGCCTCGACGTCTCCGTCACCGCGCCCGGCACCGCGCACCGCAACCACTGCCCGCAGTGTCTGGCCAGCCTCCATCTGGACGCCCGGATCCCCGGCGACCGGGCGTCCCGGTGCCGGGGCCGGATGACGGCGATCGGCCTCGCCGTCCGCCCGGACGGCGAATGGCAGGTGATCCACCGCTGTCTCTCCTGCGACGGAGTCAGCGCCAACCGGATCGCGGGCGACGACAATCCGCTCCCCCTGATCCGCCTGGCGACCCGCCCGCTGGCGGACCCGGGGGTGCCGGTACGGGCGCTGCTGGCGCTCTGAGGGGCGAGGGCCGGGGGCGCGCCGCCGGCGTGACGGCGCGCCCCCGGCCGAAGAACCGGATGGCTGAATCAGCGATATGCCGCCGTCAGCTCATGTAAATGGCGCGCAGACCGTTCATGTCCCCCCGGGCCAGAGTCCTGGCCTTGGTGGTGCAGGGGAAGGAGTTCGTGTACATGGTCTGGTTCTGGTTCGTGCTGCCGGTGACATGGTCCAGGCCGAAGACATGACCGGCCTCGTGGGTGCCGACCGACCGCACGTCGTACTTGTTGTTGCAGCCGGTGGACGGATTGTTGGTGAAGTTGTGGTCAGCGGTGTTGAACCTGACGTCCGCCTCGATCACATCCGCGTAGGAGGGTCCCTGGAGCTTGGTCCAGGTACACGCGGAGGCGACGGCACCGGCGATCAGGTCTCCGGCGTCCCAGGTGCTCTTCTTGTCCCGCGCGGTGCAGGTGTTGTGGTTGCTGATGTCGGCTTCGAGGGACGTCGTACCGCCGTAGCTGGACCGGGGGCCCGCCAGATTGACGATGCCGCAGTTGTTGGAGCCGCCGGTGATGTTGTTGATGGCATCGGCGAAGGCGTCCTTGGCCGCAGTCCGCGACAGGCCGGCAGGCATGCCCCCGTCGCCGATGTACCAGGTGTACGTGCCGTACTCCTTCCACCGCATCAGGTTGTAGGCACTGGTGCTGCACGCCCCCGGGGCCGCGGCGGCGTCGGTGTCCGGGATCGGGGTGGATCCGGCCGGAGGCACGTCCTGCTCGTCGTCCGGGGTGTCCGGCGTACCCGGCGGGTCCACGGGGTCGGCCGGAGGCGCGGGCTGGGGAGTGTCGACACCGGTCGCGGGATCGACACCGGAGGGCGAGTTGTAGGATATGACGCCCGCGTCGTCGACCTGGAGCGCGAATTCCACGGAATCACCATTCGCCATCAAGGTCGAAATCGTGACTCCGTTCCCTGGCTCGGGAATGGTGAGACCCGCGCCCCCGTCCTCGACCACCCGCCCGACGGCACCGCAGTCGATGACCGAAGCGCCCGGGGGCAGGTCGACGGGCGTCAGCGTACCGGGCGGCAGTTGGCAGTTCGCGGTCTTCGCGGACTCGCCCGCGCCCGCCGCCTGGGCAGGTGCCCCCTGGAAGGATATGAGCGACACGGCCACCGCGAAGGCACCCAGCGCCCCCGTCGCCCGGCCCCGGCCGAATCGCTTTGTTCTTTTTCCGTTGAACATAGAAGAATCCCCACTCCCATTCCTCATCGCCTCGGGCGAGGCAACGAGGAGGGACGCTAGGAGCGGGGATCCGTAAACCGCAATGAGGAAAAGTTCCGGCTATTCGCGGTGATGGCGCGATACCCCGTGAACGAATAGCCGGTTTCCTGCGATATCGAGGACAGCGGGGCGATTTGCCCGCTCGCGATCACGCCAGCCGATCACTCGGCTATCACGCGGTGACAGTCGGTCAGTCCTCCGCGATATGCGGCAGGACCGTGTTCGCCAGCGCGTCGAGCCCCGCGTCGTTCGGGTGGAGATGGTCACCGGAGTCATAGGCGGGCAGCAGCCGGGCCGGGTCGGACGGGTCGCGGAGCGCCAGGTCCGTGTCGGCGACCGCGTCGTACGCGCCGCTCGTACGGATCCAGTGGTTGACCTCCTGGCGGATCCGGTCATTGGCCTCGGTGTAGTAGCCCTCCGTGCCCTTGAACGGGAGGACGGTCGCTCCGACGACCTCGACGCCCCGGGCGCGGGCCTGGCGGATCAGGTCCTTGTGGCCGTCGATCAACTGGCTCGCGGTGACCGCGGGGGCGATACCGCAGCCGAAGTCGGGCAGACCGGGCGCGCCGATGTCGTTGATGCCGATCAGTACGACGGCGGTCTTCACTCCGGGCCGGTTGAGCACATCGTGCCGGAAGCGGTCCTTCCCTTTCACTCCGAAGCACGGCGAGTCGGAGAGCAGCCGATTGGCACTGATACCGGAGTTGACGACGGAGAGCCGGGAGCGGGCCTCGGTCAGCCGCTCGGCGAGCTGGTCGGGGTAGCGGTTGTCGGCGTCGGGGGTCGACCCGTAGCCGTCGGTGATGGAGTCCCCGAAGGCGACGACCGCGCCCCGGGCCGCCCCGCCGGTGACATCGATGCCGGAGAGCGCGTAGTAGGAGTAGGCGGTCTCACCCGCGAAGGGCCCGCCGGAGGTGTCCCGGGTACGGTCACCGGCGGCGCGGTAGGTGGTGGTGAGCCCCTCGGCGTGAAACCCGACGGGTCCGGTGGACCCGGCGAAGTGCAGTGTGACCGTGAGCCGTTCGAGGGGACGTACCGTCAGCCCGACCGCGTCCGAGGCCAGTTCCCGGCCCGGCGGTACGACGATGCCGCGATCGCCCCCGAACCGTACGGTCCGGACGGTGCCGGGCCGGACCTCGGCGCCGTCACCGGTCCGGCCGACCGTCGCGGCGACCACCCGCAGGGGGCGGGCGCCGTACTCGTTGGAGACCCGGATCCGCAGCCGCTCACCCGCGGCGGCGACCCGGACGACCTGCCGGACGCTCTGGTCGGTGAAGCCGTCGACGGACCATGTGGGCGGCCAGCCCGGGACGTTGACCGGCGCCTGGTGGGCCGCGCCCCACGCCCCGGTCCAGCGATGCGGTCGGTCTTCGCCGGTGGCGGTCGCCGTGCCGGGGGCCGTGGTCAGGGCGAGCGCGGCGGTGGTGACCGCGACGACCGCCGCCGCCGTACGCCGCCGGAATGCCGAGCGCCTCATACGTGCCGCCTGTTCCCGGGCTCGACGAGCCCGTGTCGTGGGGGAGTTGACGGGCCGGAGCCCCGGGGATCGTATGGGTGATCGACCCCCGGAGGCCTTCCGGTTTTCCCCCACGGCCACGGCACGACGCCGGACCCCACCGGGCGGGGTCACTCGGTCCGGGGCATGGTGGCCTGGTCAGGGCGTGTCGGGGCGGGCTCCTACTTCCCGGTCGCGGTGACCGGAGAGCTGGACGATCACCAGACCGAACGCGGCGATCATCACATTGCGGCCCGCGGGCTCCAGACCGTTCCAGTCCGAGGACTGCCACATCTGGAACCACTCCCCGCCGATGACGACGAAACCGAGGCCGAAGAGCAGTACCACCATCAGCAGCCCCAGGGTGCTCGCCCGTCGTGCCCTGCGCCGGTCGCCGCCCCGGCGGAGCCCCCGCGCCCAGTAGCCGGCCGCGAGCAGCAGCACGGCGGCGGTCAGGGTCTCCCAGACGATGATCGCGACATAGGCGATATCGGCGACGGTACGGGACTCGACGGCCCGCCACATGACGTCCTCGTCCCGGAAGGTGGTGTCCATGGCGAGGACATGCCGGACGAACTCCCGGTTGGTCCCGAAGTCGGTGATGTTCCCGAACGCCACCAGGGCCATGTACGCGGCGACGACGGCGGTGAAGACGGCCGCCGCGGCCGATATGGTGCCGAAGGCCAGTACCCGGTCCCAGCCCTTGTTCCCGGCGGCCCCCGCGGCCCCCGCCGGCTTCGCGCCGGTGGTGCTCTCCTCGGTTCGGTCGCTCTCCCGCACCCGTACTCCTCTCCCCTTCCACCCGCCCCTTCGGCGAATGGATCACGGCATGGTGTCACGGGTAACCGCCGGTCGGCACGGGGCGGGCGGCCCGCCCGGGGCGTTCCGCCGGTCCGGATGGGACACTGGGGACATGACGGAACGCAAGCCGCCGGGCGTGAGTTTCGAGTCCTGGGTGGACCGGCAGATCGGTGACGCGGAGCGACGCGGTGAGTTCGCGTCGCCGGCGGGCATCGGGGGGCCGCTGCCCTCGGCCGTCGAGGCGCCGTACGACGAGAACTGGTGGATCAAGCGGAAGCCGGCCCGCGAGGGGTTCTCGTCGCTGCCGCCGACGCTGGCGCTGAGCAAGGAGGTCGAGGACGTCCTGGCCGCGGCCTGGGCCGCCCCGACCGAGTCGGCGGCCCGCCGGCTGGTCGGGGAGATCAACCCCCGGATCCAGCAGATGATGCTGCGCCCTCCGCCGGGGCCCCCGCTGGGTCTCAAGCCCTTCGACCTGGACGAGATCGCCCGCGAGTGGCACACCCGCAGAGCGGCGCCCGGCGACGCGTAGAGAGCGGCGCGGCTCCGCCCGGCCGTACCGATCCGCCGGACGACGGCGGTCGGCCCGTCGGCGGCGCCGGTCGACGGGCCCGCACCTGCCGATGCCCGGGTCGCGTCCCGGCTCCGCGCCCGGGCCGCGACCGTCGTAGAAAGCGCTGGGCCACAGAGCCCGCCCACGGCGGGGCAGGGGCGGAACGGAGGCTGCCACCGGCCCACGCCCCGCCCGCCCCGCGACGGACCGCGCGGCCCCCGGGCACGGGCTCCGGGGGCCGCGCGGGGTTCAGGCGCCCGCGTCGGCGGACTTCATGGACTCGTCGTCGTCGGCCGGGGCGTCGGACGGCTGCTCGTCCAGGGCCCGGCCGCGGCGGATCAGCCAGATGCCGATCAGTACACCGACCACGGCCAGCAGTCCGGCGCCGAGGAAGCCGAGTTGGAAGCCCTCGTTGACCGCGAAGGCGTCGGACGGGCCGTCGACGGCGTCGGTCCTGGCCTCCGCGAGGGCCGCGAGTACGGCGATGCCGAGGCCCGCGCCGATCCGCTGCGCGGTGTTGACGACGGCGGAGATGACCCCGGTCTCATGGCCCTCGACGGCCTTGACCGCCGGAATGGTCGAGCCGACGAAGACGGCGGGCAGTCCGACGGCGAAGACGACCGCGGCGGGCAGGTAGTCCGTCAGGAAGTCGGCGCCGACCGGGAGCCTGCTCATCAGCAGCAGACCGGCCGCGAGGAAGGCCATCCCGAGGGTGAGGACCATCCGCGGTCCCCAGGCCGCCAGCGCCGAGGGGATCAGCGTCCGGGAGACGATCAGATTGACCACGGCGATGGGCAGCACCGCGAGTCCGCTCTCCAGCGGCGAGTAGTCCCGTACCTCCTGGAAGTAGAGCGCCAGGAAGACGAAGGCGGGTACATGGGCCGCGCCCACGATCACACTGGCCAGGGTGGAGCCGGTGATGTCGGGGTTGCGGAAGAACCGGAAGGGCAGCAGCGGATCGTCCGAGCGGCGCTCCACCACCACGAACGCGACCGCGAGCGCCGCGCCGGCCACGCCCAGCAGCAGCGTGAGGGCGTCGAGGTCGCCCTCGGCCGCCACGGTGACCACATAGACCAGCAGCAGCAGCGCCGCCGTGCCGGTGACGATGCCGGGTACGTCGAGCCGGGCCCGGACCCCGGCCAGGGACGGTACGTCGTCCGCGGGCAGCAGCCGTCCGCTGAGGAAGAGTCCGACCACACCGATCGGCACGTTGATCAAAAAGATCCACGGCCAGCTGAGCAGTTCGACGATGAGTCCGCCGAGCACCACACCGCCCGCGGCGCCGACCGCGCCCATCGCGCTCCACCAGCCGAAGGCCCGCCGGTGGGCGGCCGGGTCGGTGAAGATCGCGGTCAGCAGGGAGAGTTCGGCGGGGATCAGGATGGCGGCGCCCACGCCCTGGAGCGCGCGGGCGGCGATCAGCATCCAGTCCCAGGCCGCGAGCCCGGCGAGGAGCGACGCGAAGGTGAAGACCGCGAGGCCGATCTGGAACATCCGCCGCCGGCCGAGGATGTCGGTGGCCCGTCCGGCGCCGAGCTGGAACCCGCCGAACGTCACCTGGTAGGCGGTGCCGACCCAGGCCAGGCCGACCACCGTCAGGCCCAGCGCCGCGCCGATCGCGGGTAACGCCACATTGACGATCGAGACATCCAAGAACACCACGAGCTCCACCGAGGTGAGGAGCAGCAGTGCCGCCCTCTTCCCCTGGAGAACACCGCTCATGACTCTCCTCCGCACTACTGACTAAAATTAACTAAAGCTTTCCTCTAAAGCTCCACTCTAGTCAAGCTGAGCTTGACTACCTAGGCTGATCGGCATCGGCGGAAAATGATCGTCCTTGACTGGAGTTGGACGCTAGAGTATTCATATGGCGACCTTTGATGGCAGTAGGGGGAACGCCAGATGCAAGGAGACAGCAGCTCACCCGGTCACTGTCCGGAACTCTCCGGTGACTGCGGAGCCAGACTCGCTACGTTGTCCGCCCAGTGGGGCCGACCGCTCCATCATGTGATCCACGCCATCGCCTGCACCGTCCTCGGCCGTCAGTCCGTCGACGGCGCCGTCCGGCTCCGCGCCGACGGAGTCGACCGCGGCCGGCTCGTCCTGCCGCGTACCATCACTCTCTCCGAGGCCGCCCGGCTCACCGGCGACCTCGTGGGCGACGCCGGGTCGGTCGTCGCCACCACCGCCAACGCCGGTTCGGGCCTGCCCGAACAGGTCCGGCTGGAGATCCTCCACCGCGCCGACGGGACCATCGCGATACCCGTCACCGGATCGGCCCGCCAGGCGGACCGGCTCCGGCACGCCTGGCACCACCCGTACACGGCGGCGGCCACGGTCCGCGACGTTCCGCTGGTCTCCCCGGACGACGCCCGGGACCTGGCCCGCTGGGACGAGAACCTCGCCCCGGTCCCGGCCACCACGCTCGACGCCACCTTCAGCCGGATCGCCCGCGCCTTACCGGCGGCGACTGCGGTCGCCGCCGGGGAACACCGGCTCAGCTACGCGCAGGTCGAGGCACAGGCATCCCGGCTGGCGGGCCTGCTGGTCCGCTCCGGCGTCCAGCTCGGCGAGCCCGTCGTGGTGGTGAGCGACCGTCCGTTCCGGGCGGTCGTCGAACAGCTCGCCGTACTCAAGGCGGGCGCGGTCTGTCTGCCCGTCGGCCGGGTCACCCGGCTGCGGGCCCGGGAGCTGACCGCGTTGAGCGGGGCCCGTTACGTCCTCGGGGACGGGCCCGGAGTCGCGCCCTGGGAGCCGTACTGCCGCACGCTCTCCGCGCGGCAGGCCCAACAAGCCCCCGAGCGGGGGACGGAGGGGACAACCCCCGAGCCCTCCCTGCCCCGCTCGGGCTTCACCGACGTCGCGTACTGCCTCGTCGACACGCCGGACCGGGGCCGCCCCGGCGCCCGGCTCTCGGCCCATGACGCCTGGGGGTCCGCGACCCTCGCCAGGATCCGGCGGATCGGCCGGGCCTCGGGGGAGATCGCGGTCTGCGCCCGCCCCTGGGACCCGGTCTTCGTCTCCGCCATGTGGTGGGCCTTCGCCTGCGGGGGTCTGCTCCGCTGGCACGATCCGGCGGCGGCGGACGCCCATCGTTCCGTCGCCCGCCATCTGACCGGCGCTTCGCGGCCCGACGCCCTGCTCACCGCCGAGCAGTACGCCCGGGTCCTGGCCGCCGTGGACCGCCCGGCCGACCCCGGTACCCGGGCCGTCGTCCTGACCGGGGAACCGGCCGGCGACCGGCCCGTGGAGCGGCATGCCGCGAGGCTCCCCGGAGCCCGGCTGTTCGCCGAGTTCAGCGGGGACGGCGCACCACTGCCGTGGACCGTACGCGAACTGCCGTCGCCGGGCACGGAACCGGCGAAGGCCGCCGGGGACCCGGCCGCGCCGTTCACCCCGATCGGCCGCCCCGCGCCCAATGTGCGGGTCCGGATCCTGGACGAGTCCGGCCGCGCCCTGCCGCCGGGGATCGTCGGCGAACTCCGGGCCGAGGGCTGCGCGCTGTCCTGCGCGACCCTGCCACCGGGCGGCACCCAGCCCGGCTACCCCGATCCACTGCTGGCCTCGGGCCGGCTCGCCCGGCTGCGGGCGGACGGCACCCTGGAACTGGCCGACGCCCGGCCCGCTCCCCCGGCCGCTCCCCATGTCCTGGTCCGCAGGACTCCTCCGGCGGTCGGCGCACTGCGGCGCTGACGCCCCTTGATCCGGCCGGGCCGGCCGGTACCACCCCCGTTCCCCCTCTCCCCAGCACCGGCGGATCCGCCGTTGACGCCGGGAACGGTCACGCCACCGCTCACGGGCACCCCCGCGCCACCGCCGGGACCCCGTCTCCCCCCCACCGCACGCCCGTGCTGTCACCGGTCCCAACACCATGAAGGAGATCAGCATGCACATGGCTGCCACCGCCCCTTCAGAAACCACCGCACCACACGAGGGAAGCCCGCTCACCCACCGGGCCGCCCCCCTGGCCGGCTTCACCGCCGCCTACCCGGAGCGTCTGCCCGCCGGCGATGTGCTCCTGCGCCATCTGGCCGCCCTCGGCGCCGAGGTCGTCCGCGACGACGACCGAACCGACCAGGCCCTACGGCTCACGGCGCGGACCGCCTCGGGCCCCGTACTCGACTGTCGTATCGACTGGTCGGATCCCGGCGCGGACGGCGTCCTCGACGAGACCACCGTCCAGGCCGCCGCCGGGCTGATGGCCGTCCACGGACGGCGGACGGGCGTCCCCACCCGGATACCCGTCGACTACGCCTCCGCCTGCTCGGGGGTGATCGCGGCCCAGGGCGTCCTGGCCGCCCTGGTCGCCCGGGAGCGGGGCACCGGGATCACCTCGGTGGGTACCACCGTCACCCACGCCGGTCTGCTGGCGATCTCCCAGTACCTGGCCGCCGCCAGCGCCGACGACGACGAGATCGTGCCGAAGGACGCCCCGGAGAACGGGCCGCCGTTCCGCAGCCGGGACGGGATCCTGTTCGAGATCGAAGCCCTCGACCAGCGGCCCTGGCAGGCGTTCTGGGCCGAACTCGGCGTCCCCGTGCAGGATGTGCGCCGCGCCTACCAGCCCTTTGTGATGCGCTATCCCAAGGCGGTCTCACCGCTGCCCGCCACCCTCGCCCCCGCCGTCGCCGAGCACGACTTCGCGGCCCTGACCGCGATCGCCGAGCGGACCGGGATGAGCGTCTGCCGGATCCGTACCGTCGACGAACGCCGGGAGGACGGCGACGCGCTGGTCGACGGCAAGGTGCCCGGGCCCTGGCGGTTCACCCCGTCCGGCGACCCGGCGCCCGAGGCGCCCGGGGCCGTACCGCCCACCGCCGACCAGCCGCTGCGGGGAATCACCGTGGTCGAGGCCGGACGCCGGATCCAGGCCCCGATGGCCACCCTGGTCCTGGCGCTGCTCGGCGCCCGGGTGGTCCGGATCGAACCCCTGGACGGCGATCCGCTGCGCGGTATGCCGCCGATGGTCGGCGACTGCTCCGCCCGCTTCATCGCCCTCAACCGGGGCAAGGAAGTGCTCTGGGCCGATCTCAAGTCCGCCGAGGGCCGGGCCTCCGTAGTCGAACTGGTCCGGGAGGCGGATGTCTTCCTCCACAACTGGGCGCCCGGCAAGGCCGCCGTCTTCGGACTCGACTCCGACCAGTTGCTGAAGGTCAACCCCCGGCTCGTCTACGGCTACTCGTCGGGCTGGGGCGACGCCCTCGGCGACAACCCGCCCCTGGGTACGGACTTCATGGCCCAGGCGTACTCGGGACTCGCCGAGCAGATGGCCGTCGACGGCGCCCCCCGGCCGTCCCTGATGACGCTCATCGACGTACTCGGCGGGCTGGTCGCGGCGGAGGGGCTGATCGCCGGACTGCTGTGGCGGGAGCGCAACGGACGCGGACTCCGGGTCGACACGTCCCTACTGTCGGCCTCGACCGTGCTCCAGTACGACGTTCTCGAACGGCCCAGGAACCGGCACGCCCCCGGCTGCGGCAACACGGCAGCCCCGGTCCTCGACGGCCCCTGGGCCACCGCCGACGGCTGGCTCGCCCTGTCGGCCCGCTCCCACACCGCCGTCGGCCGGCTCTGCCGGACCCTCGGCCTCGACACCGCCCTGACCGAGGAGCGGCTGCGGACCGAGGTGGCGCGGGCGCTCGGCGCCCGGCCCACCGCCGAGTGGCTGGCCGAACTCGACGCCGCGGGCGTCCCGGCGACCGCCGTCGCCACCGATCTGACGGCCCTGCCGGACGCGCCGGCCGCCCGGCGCGCCCTCACCCGTCAGGAGTGCACCCTCGTCACCGCCCCCTGGAGGTTCGACGCATGACCGCCACCGTCTTCCACGACCTGGTGCCCGCCGAGCTCCGCGCCCGCTGGACCGCGGAGGGCCGGTACCCCGGCAAGTCCCTGTTCGCCCTCTTCCAGGAGCACGCCGCCGCCCGGCCCGACGCCCCCGCCGTCCTCGACGGACAAGGGGTGATGACCTACGCCGAACTGGAGCGTACGGCGCTGGGCCTGGCGAGCGCCCTGCTCGACGCGGGCACCCGGCCCGGCGATGTGGTCGCCGTCAATCTGGGCAACGGGCGGCTGGCCTGCGCGGTGGACCTGGCCGTCGCCGCCGTGGGCGCGATCGGGCTGCCGTACCCCATCGGCCGGCGGCGGCAGGACACCTACGCCATGTTCCGCCGGGCCCGCCCCACCGTCGCGGTGATCACCCGTCAGGTCGGCGAGACCGACTACGGGGCGCTGATGGAGGAGCTCCGGCCGGAGCTGCCCGAACTGCGGGAGGTCTTCGTCACCGGTGAGCCGCTGCCGGGGATGCGCTCCGTCGACGCGCTCCTCGCCGAGCTGCCGGAGCCGCCCGCGGCGCTGCCCGGGACCGACCCGGACTCGGTCGCCCGGATCCTGGTCTCCTCCGGCTCGGAGGCCGAGCCGAAGATGGTCGCCTACTCGCACAACGCGCTGGCCGGTGGGCGGGGCGCGTTCGTCAGGTCGCTGGTCCGCGGCGACGGCCCGCCCCGGATCATGTTCATGGTGCCGCTGGCGTCGTCGTTCGGCTCCACCGGCACCTTCGTCACCCTCGCGGTACTGGGCGGCAGTCTGGTGCTGATGCCCCGGTTCAGCTCCGCCGAGGCGGTCCGGCTGATCGGGGTGCACCGGCCGACGCACCTCATGGGCGTGCCGACGATGTTCCAGGAGATGCTGGCCGACCCCCGGCTCGGGAGCGACGCGGCGGACCGGGTGGACACCTCGTCCCTGACCGGTCTGGTCTGCGGGGGCGCCGGGGTGGATCCGCGTACGGTCGAGGAGTCCGTACGGGCCTTCGGCTGCGCCTTCGTCAATCTCTACGGATCGGCCGACGGGGTCAACTGCCATACCCAGATCGAGGACGACCTGGAGACCGTGCAGAACACGGCGGGCCGCCCCAACCCCGATGTCACCACCATCCGGATCACCGCCGAGGACGGCTCGGAGGTGCCGACGGGCGGGATCGGGGAGATCTGGTCGCGCGGCCCGATGACCCCTCTCTGCTATGTCAACGCCCCCGAACTGGACGCGCTCTACCGGACCGAGGGCGGCTGGGTGCGCACCGGCGACCTGGGGCGGATCGACGGCGAAGGGCGGCTGAACATCACCGGCCGGCAGAAGGAGATCATCATCCGGGCCGGGCTCAACATCAGCCCCGCCGAGGTCGAGGCGCTGGTCAACACCCATCCGGCGGTGAAGAGCGCCGTCTGTCTGGGTATTCCGCATCCGCGCCTGGGCGAGCAGGTCTGTGTCTGGGTGGTGCCGCTGCCGGGCCAGCCGGTGCCGGACCTGGACGAGCTGCGGCGGTATCTCTTCGAGGACCGCGGTCTGGAGCGGGCCAAGCTGCCCGAGCGGCTGGTGGTCCTCGGCGAGCTGCCCATCAGCCCGGCCGGAAAGGTCGACAAGCACGTACTGAAGGCCGCGTTGACGGCCGACTCCCCCGCCTCCTGAGCCCGTGGCCGAAGGACGAGATTCGAGATGAACGCGCAGATGACGAACGACAGCGCAGACAGCGGCACCACGGTCCGGGATCCGTTCGCCCTCCCCGAGCACATCGCGGCCCTCCGCCGCCAGGTCCAGGAGTTCATCCGGACCGAGGTCTTCCCGGCGGAGCCCGTACTGGCCTCCGGCACCCCGGAGGCGCGGGCCCTGCTGCGCGACCTCCAGGGGAAGGCGAAGGCCAACGGGCTGTGGGCGCTGGCCCACCCCGAGGAACTGGGCGGCCGGAACCTCTCCCTGGCCGAGTACGTCCATATCGGCGAGGCCGAGGGCGCGTCCGAGTTCGGGCCCGCCGTGCTGGGCTCCGAACACCTCCTCGACGCCCTGATGCTCCACCGGCACGCCACGGCACCGGTCCGGGAACGCTGGCTGCCGGGTCTGGTCGGCGGTGAGGTGATGCCCTGTTACGGGATGTCGGAGCCGGGGCGCTCCGGTTCCGACCCGTCGCTGATGACGACCCGGGCCGAAACCTGCGACGGGGGCTGGTCGATCCGGGGCCGCAAGTGGTTCAGCCGGGGCGCGCACGCCGACTTCATCACGGTGATGTGCCGGACGGAGCCGCTGGGTGTGCCGAACGGCCAGGCCTTCACCATGTTCCTGGTGCCCACCGACACCGAGGGCTTCTCGATCGTGCGGGAGCTGTCGGTACTGGGGACGACCGGGGACCATGTCGAGATGGCGTTCGACCATGTCGTCGTACCGGACGAGTACCGGATCGGGGAGCGCGGCAAGGGCTTCCCGGTCGCGGGCGAGCGGCTCGATCTGGGCCGGACGCTGCGCGCGGTGCAGTGGCTCGGCCAGTCGATCCGGGCCTTCGATCTGATGGGTCATCGGCTGCATGCCCGCAGCGCCTTCGGTGAGCCGCTGGCCGCGAAGCAGCTGATGCAGCAGCATGTCTTCGACTCCTATACGGACATCCAGTCGGCGCGGGCGCAGGTGCTGCGGGCCGCCGCCGCGGTGGACGCGGGCCGGCGGGCGTATGTGGAGGTGGCGGCGGCGAAGGTGCTGGCGTCCCGGGCGCTCTGTCAGGTGCTGGACCGCGCGGTGCAGGTATTCGGCGCGGAGGGGCTGATCGACGACACGCCGATCAGCCGGATGTACCGGCGGGCGCGGGCGACCCGGATCTACGACGGTCCGGACGAGCTGCACACCCATACGGTCGCCAAGCGGCTGCTGAAGCCGTTCGCCACCGGTCCCGACACGGTGGTGGAGGTGTTCTGACGCCCGCCGCCGCGACGGCGGGCGGTCCGGCGGGTGCCGGTACGGGTCTCCGTACCGGCACCCGCCGTTTCGGTGGGTCACCCGGCGGGGGCGGGCCGCAGCAGTGCCGCGAGCAGGAAGTAGTCGCCCCAGATCAGTTCATGGGCGACGGCGGTCCCGGAGGCCATGTCGTAGCAGCCGTCCAGCAGGGCCCCGGCGGGCGGTGCCCCTTCGGCGGTGTCCGGCCGGCCGAGGTGGTCCCCGACCAGCCGGGCGATCAGGCCGTGCCCCGCCCGCCGGTACCGTACGGCGTCGGGTCCGGCGAGGGTGTCGGCGAGGCGGAGCATGGTCTCGGCGGCGATCGCCCCGGCCGAGGTGTCCCTGGGTCCCGTGGGGTCGTCGAAGCTCCACGGCGGTACTGTCCCGCCGGTCAGCTCCAGCCAGACGTCGGTGGTGCGCCGGGCCGCCTCGAGGAACGCGGGGGCGGGTGAGCGCAGGGACCGGGCGGCGGTGGTGAGGGCGGCCATGCCCCAGGCGTGGCCGCGGGGCCAGCCGTGGTGGGCCGGGCCGGCCGGGGCGGGGTCGCCGGGCCGGGCGGTGGCCAGGACCGTGCCGTCGGGGGTAATGCAGTGGGTCAGTACGGCGGTGGCGTGGGCCTCGGCCAGCTTCTCCCAGCCGGGTTCGCCGTGGGTCCGGCCGGCCCGGCTCAGCAGGGAGATCACGGCGGCCGCGGCGTCCACGCCGAGGGTCGTGGTGCCGCGTTCGCCGTGGCCGAGTGCCGAGCCGAGGGGGATGTACTCGCCGCCGGAGCCGTCGGAGCGGCGGGCGGCGGCGAGGGCCGCCGCGCCCTCCCGTACGGTCTGCTCGGTTTCGGCGGCCTCGCCGGGCAGGGCGGTGCGGGCGGCCCCGTACCAGAAGGTCATACCCCGGGTGTCGGTGTCGTCGGCGGCGCGCTCCCGCAGTCCGCGGGTGGTGGCGACGGCGCGTGCCCGGTCCTCGGGGTCGCCGGTGCGGGCGGCGGTGAGCCGGAGGAGTCCGGCCCAGAAGCCGCCGGTCCAGGAGCCCCGGCGGGTGGTGGTCCAGACGCCGGTGGCGGGGTCGGCGTAGAGGGGGAACCGCTCACCGACCTCGTCGGCGGTCCGGCGGACGCGCTCGATCATCCGGTCTGCGGCGGCCCTGCCGTCGTATCCGTCGCCGGATCCGCCGCCGGTCATCGCGTGGTGATGGGTCTCGTGGGTCACCGGCGGCTCACTCCTTGGTGATGAGCAGGGTCTGCGCGGCGGTGCCGAACTCCCCCGCGGTGTCGATGAGTACGGCCTCGGCGACGCCCCGGCCGAGGACGCCGGGCCGGGTCCTGGCCCGTAGCGCGATCCACTCGCCCACCGGCGGCCGGATCAGATGGACGGTCAGATCGAGATTGGTCCAGCGGTAGAGGTCGGGCGGGAGGATCGCGCCGATGCCGTGGGTGAGGTCGGCGAGGGCGATCGCGGCCTGTTCGGGTGCGCCGGGCTCCCCGGCGACGGTGGTACGGAGCCGGGCCCAGGCGGTGGCGCCGAGCGGGTTGTCCGGGTCGTCGACCAGGACGGTCTCGGTGGCGTCGCGGTTGAACGAGGGCCGGTCGGAGGGGTCGGCGAGGGCCCAGCCGCCGTCCCGGGGCGGGGCGGCGGGCTCGCCGGGCAGCCCCGGGGGCAGATCGGTGGCGGCGCGGCGGATGCCGAGCACCCCGGCGGTGGCGACGGGGGTGCCGTCGGCGGTGATGGTGACGTCGACGGCGGCGAAGCTCCGTCCGCTGCGGACCGGACGGACGTCGACCCGCAGGGGCGCCGCCGGGACGGGGCCGAGGAAGTCGACGCAGATCCGGGCCAGGGGCCGCTCGGGCCCCAGTTCGGCGGCGGCGGCGTGGGCGGCGAGCGCCGCGACGGCGCCGCCGTGCAGCCGTTCGGCGTGCCAGGGGCCGGTGGCGAGGTCGGTGGGTTCGTAGCCGCCGTCGGCCGGCCGGAAGAGGGTGTCCGCCGGGCGTAAGGGCGTCTCGGCTCCTTCGAGCCGGGTCGGGCCGCTCATCCGCGCACCGTCCGGCGTACCTGGAAGCCGCAGACGACGGAGATGAGGAAGGCGACGCCCACCATGGTCCAGCCCGCGGTGTAGCCGCCGGAGCCGTCGGCGAGCAGTCCGAAGGCGAGCGGGCCGACCACGAAGCCGCCGAAGAAGCCCATGGAGACCAGGGCGGAGGCATGGCCGGTGGCGCCGAAGGCGGGGCTGCGGACGACGGCGACCATGGAGACGGCGTTGGCGGCGACGGCCGAGCCGCCGAGGCCGATGGCTCCGGCCCAGACGAGGGCGGTGGCCGATTCGGCGAGCGGGATCAGGACCACGAAGCCGACGGCGACGGCGGCCAGGGTGACCAGGGCGACGGAGATATCGGCGAGCCGGCCGCTGTAGCGGGTCCAGAGCACCCGGGCGACGATGCCCGCGGCGCCGAGCGCGGCGACCAGGGCGCCGGCCGTCCGGGCGCCGAGGCCCAACTCCTCGTGGGCGTAGAGCGGCAGATAGGTGTTGAGGGCGGCGAGTCCGGTACCGACGCCGAGGGAGTAGACGATCAGCCAGCGGGCGGCCGCGTTGGGGGCCTCAGGAAGGAGGCTCCCGGCGGGCCGCTCGCCCTTGGGGCGGTCGGCGGGCAACTGGGCGGCGACCACGGCGGCGGCCAGGGCGACCGGGACGACGAGGGCGAGAGCGGTACGCCACCCGAGGGCCGAGGCCAGGGAAGGTATCAGCAGACCTGCGGCGAAGGCGCCGAACTGGACGCCGGACTGCTTGACTCCTATCGCGGCGGGTCTGCGCGGCGGCGGCAGATGCGCGGCGATCAGCCGGTTGGTGGAGGGGTTGGCGAAAGCCTGCGCCATACCAGCGAGGACCAGCGCGACCAGCAGCCAGCCGTAGCTGCCGCCCGCCGCGAGGGCGGTGAAGGCGATCGCGACGGTGACCAGCATGGCCACCAGGGTCCGCTGGCCGCCGAGCAGATCGGTGACATGACCGGCGTAGAGGGAGAGGAGTGAGGCGGTGCCGAAGGCGAGGGCGGTCAGGGTGCCCAACTGGGACCGCGAGATATCGAGTTCCGTCAGCAGTGACGGTCCGAGGGCACCGAGGGCGAAGAGGACGAACATCGCCAGCCCCATGCCGGTGGTGAGCAGGGGGACCAATCCTCTGGGCACCCTTTCGACCCGCTCACCCGTCTGTATATCAGGCTCTGCGACCATACCTGCCTCCCCACGGAACAACCTTGTGTAGTATTACTCTAGATCTTAGCTCTAATGAACGGATGGTGCAGTCGTGACAGCCAAGCCCGGGACGAGACGGCGCCAAGCGGAGGAAACCCGGAACCGGGTGCTCGACGCAGCACTCCGCCTCTTCAAGGACAACGGCTACGGCAGCACCACGATCGAGTCGATCGCCCGGGAGGCCGGGGTCGCCGTCCAGACCATCTACTTCAAGTTCGGCAACAAGCAGACGATCCTCAAAGAGCTGGTCGACATCCGGGTAGCCGGTGACGACGAGCCCATCCCCACCCTGGAGCGCTCCTGGGTGAAGCAGGCCATGTCGGCCGGCGACCCCTCCACCCAACTGCGCCACCAGGTCGCCGCCGCCCGGGAGATCTACGAGCGGGTGGGCGAACTGCTGGAGGTACTGCGCACCGCCGCCGCCTCGCATCCGGACGTCGCCCCGCTGTGGGAGCGGAACAAGGAGCAGCGGCTGGAGGTGCAGACCGTACTGATGAAGGCGCTGGCCGAGAAGGAGCAGCTCCCCACGGACCTCACCTTCGACCGGGCCGTGGACATCAGTTACGGCCTGCTGGGGCCGGAGATCTACCACCTTCTGGTGACGGAGCGGGGCTGGACCACGCAGCAGTGGGCCGACTGGGTGCACGCGGCGCTCACCCGCGATCTCATCCGGGTCGACTGACCGGCCCTCCTCCACCCGAGAACCCACAACTGACATCTCCTCGGTGCCCGGCGCTCCCCGTGCCGGGCACAGCCCTCTGGGTGCGGCGGCCCCACGATCGCCGCGCCGTGGTCAACCACTGCCCGGCGACGGTCCGGGCCAGTCCCCGAAAGCGGCGGGTCGTGGCTATCACCGCGCCCGCCCCCGAGATCCCTGGGGGAGAGCCCATGGCTCTTTCTGCACAGCCCCGCCCCGGCAAGGACGGCGGGAGAACACCGGTCAACGACGGCATCGACCCCTTAACCCGGCAGGGCTGGCTGGCCAGGACGGCCCGGCTGCTGGTCCGGCGGAAGGTTCCCGTCTTCCTGATCGTCGGAATCCTCACGGTGGCCGCCGGACTGCTCGGCGCGGGTGTCGCACCACACCTCGCCAGCGGCGGCTACACCCCCGAGACCTCCGAATCGGCCCGGGCCGAGCATCTGCTCAGCGACCGCTTCAAGGCCGGTTCGCCCAATATGATCCTGGTCGCCGAGGCCGACGGACCGGTCGAGGAGGCGGCCGCCGCCCGTGCCGGGGCCGAGCTGACCGAACGGATCCGCAAGGAGTCCGGGGTCGTCTTCGCCCACTCGTACTGGACCACCAAGGATCCGGCGCTCCGCTCCAAGGACGGCCGTACGGCGCTGATCCTGATCAAACTCGGCGGCACCGAGGACGAGTTCACCCAGAAGTCCTACGAGCTCCAGCCGGACGTCACCGGCGAGCAGGGGCCGCTGAAGGTCACCGCGACCGGGCTCGCCCCGATCAACGACCAGATCGAACGGCAGAGCGCCGAGGACCTGACCCGGGCCGAACTCCTGGCGGCACCGCTCACCCTGCTGATACTGCTGGCCGCCTTCGGCTCCCTGGTCGCCGCCTCGCTTCCGATGGTCGTCGGCATCGTCTCCGTGGTGGGCACGCTCGCGGTGCTGCGGGTGATGGCCGAGATGACCGAAGTGTCGATCTTCGCGATGAACGTCAGCACGGCACTCGGCTTCGGACTGGCCGTCGACTACAGCCTCTTCATCGTCACCCGCTACCGGGAGGAGTTGGACCGGGGCCGGGAGGTGACCGAGGCGATCGTGGAGAGTCTGCGCACCGCGGGCCGGACCGTGCTGTTCTCCGCGCTCACCGTGGCGATCTCCCTCGCGGCTCTGATGGTCTTCCCGGTCTACTTCCTCCAGTCGCTGGCCTATGCCGGTATCGCCGTGGTGGTGCTGGCGGCGCTGGCGTCACTGCTGATCCTGCCGGCCCTGCTGGCGCTGATCGGGCGGCGGATCGACCGGCTCGACATCTTCGCGCCGCTGCGCCGCCGGATGCCCGGCGCCAAGAAGGAGGGCGCGGGCGCCTGGCACTGGCTCTCCGTCAAGGTGATGCGCCGTCCGGTCCTGATCGGCGGTGCGGTGGTCGTCGTCCTGGTGCTGTTCGCCCTGCCGTTCGGGCATGCCAGGTTCGGCATGACGGACGACCGGATCCTGCCCGAGGGCGCCAGTGCCCAGGTGGCCGCCGACACGGTACGGGACGAGTTCGACCGGGCCGCCACGGCCCCGGTGACCGTGGTCCTGCCCTCGCTGGACCCCGCCGCGGAGAAGCAACGGCTGACGGCGTACGTCGAGCAGGTCTCCCGGATCGAGAAGACCCAGCGGGTGGACAGCGTCCTCGGCTCCTGGAGCGGCGGGCGTCAGATCGCGCCACCGGGACCGGCGTCGGCGGCGTACGCCGACGGGAAGGGCACCTGGCTCTCCGTGGTCGCCGATGTCGACTCCAACTCCGCCGCGGGCGAGAAGCACGTCAAGGCCGTACGGGACGTCGAGGCCCCGGCGAAGCGGCTGGCGGGCGGCGACGCGGCCACCCTGGTGGACACCAAGAGCGCGCTGATCGACCGGATCCCCTGGGCGGCGGGGATCATCGCCCTCAGCATGTTCGTCCTGCTCTTCCTCTTCTCGGGCAGTGTCGTCGTCCCGCTGAAGGCGCTGGTCTTCAATCTGCTCAGCCTCACGGCGTCCTTCGGCGCGATGGTCTACGTCTTCCAGGACGGCAACCTCAAGTGGCTGGTGGGCGACTTCGTGCACACCGGGCAACTGGAAGTGACCGTTCCGCTGCTGATGTTCTGTATCGCCTTCGGGCTCTCCATGGACTACAGCGTCTTCCTGCTCTCCAGAATCCGCGAGGAGTACCTGCTGACGGGTGACAACACCCGGGCCGTCGCCTTCGGGATGGACCACACGGGGCGGTTGATCACCGCCGCCGCGCTCATCGTGGCCACCGTCCTGGCGGCGCTGGCGACCTCCGGGCTGAGTCTGCTGAAGCTGCTCGGCGCCGGTCTGGCACTGGCCGTTCTGGTGGACGCCACCCTCGTCCGGGGCATCCTCGTCCCGGCGTTCATGAAACTCATGGGCCGGGCGAACTGGTGGGCACCGGGACCACTGCGGAAGCTCCATGACAAGGCCGGTCTGAGAGACGGTTGATTTTCGGCCTCGTTACCGAGCGGTTGCCCCGTTCCGCGGTTGGCGGGGCGGCCGTTCGGGTAGAGGGTCTAACTTGACTGGAGCGGTCCGCTAGAGTAGAAATACAACGAGTTCTCGCCGGGGGGTGGGGACAAAGAGGTCTCAAAGGCTGCTCACCTTGAAGGCACAACGCGCCACGACCGAACGGGGGATCGTCGGGATGGAGCACGTCCGACCATGTTCGGACCCCCGCTCGGGGGTTGCCGGGAAACCTTCGCCACGGTCCGGCCCACGCGGCTGAGAATCCGCCGTCCGGCCCCCTGGAACAGGTTCGGGGCGCCGAGCCCATAACCCACCCGGTTTTTCCATTCTTTTGGCAAATCTTTGTGCGGAAATCCTTCCGGACGATCAACGATCCACTTTCCCCAATCCCTTGTCACCGCTTTACGAATGCGACTCTCCCAGCGGTCGCATATGCACTTCGTAACATCTGTGTGCGGAGGTTCAGAGCGTGGGTGCCATGTATTCCGACGATGTGTCCGGCTGTCCCGGACCCCGACTTCTCATCTTCTCCATAGGTAAACGCGACACCTTCCACCAGGCGGTGCGACAGGCGCTCGCGGACCTCACCGACGACTCCGGCCGACGCTTCGACAGCACCCACGGCGGACCGACCTCGCCACCGGCGCCGGCCGGTACGGCGGACCCCGGCGGGAGCGACGCCTACCGGGCCATCCTCGGCAAGGCCCGCCGCTTCCTCTCGGCGGCGCTGCCCACCGCCGAACTCCATCTGATCACCGCCGACACCCCCGCCGACGCGGCCCGCGCCGCCGGGACCTTCGCCGACACCGGAGCGGACGCCGGTGTGGGACCGCTGGTCCTGGTGGACGCGGGCGGCGCCGGGCTGAGTACCGCCCCCTTCGAGGAGTCCGTCGCCACGGCCCTCGACGCACTCGCCGCCGGACTGAGCGGCGGCCCCGAGGACCGACTCCCGGCCCGGCATACCGTGGTCTACGCGGAGGGCGGCTCCGACGACGGTCTGCTGGTGTCCCGCCCGTACCACTTACGGCAGGTCCCCGACGACACCTGGGCCCACACCGCCGATGTGGTCTGCCAGCTCGCCGACCACATCCAGCGCTGTCTGGCCGGTGCCGCCGCCCGTGCGGCCCGTACCCCGCCCGCCGCCCTGGCCCACGCCCTGCACGCCTTCCTCACCGCGTGCTCCGGCAACACCTGGGGGCTGCACTACTACACGGGCTCGGTGGTCTCCGGCACCATCCGCGATCTCGACGGCCTCGCCGAGGCCGCGGGCAACCCCGTACTGCGCGGCCCGAGCGAGCACAGTCTCGCCTGCGGTGCCCTCGCCCGCTGGCAGCTCGACGGGGCGCCCTTCCTGACCGTCGTCACCAGCGGCATGGTCGACGAGTTCCGCGGCACCCTGGCCAATCTCCGGGACGCCCGGGCCCGCGGCTTCATCGTCTGCGCGGACTCCCCCGCCACCGCCTGGTTCCCGTTCCAGGGCACGGTCCACGGCGCGGAGGACTCCCGGGCGGTGCTGGCCGCCCGCGGCGTACCCCATGTCTATCTGGACTCGCCCGAACGGCTCGACGCCGGCCTCGCCGAGGCGTTCGCCGCCTACCACGAGGACCGGGGGCCGGTGGTCCTGCTGGTCACCCCCTCCGTACTGGAGGCCCCGGCCGACGAGACCACCGCCGAGCGCGCGGCCGCCGCCGCGACACCCCCGGCCCGGCCCGCCGTCACCGTCGTCCGCGAGGACGAAATCGCCCCCGTCGTCGACGAGATCAACCACGGCCCCGACCGGCTGCTCTGGCAGTGCGGCAGCCTCGGCCCCCAGGAGTCCGGGCTGGTCCACGAGATCGCCCGGAAGGCCGGGATCGCCCTGGCCGACTCCCTGACCAGGCCCGGCTCCGTGGCCCGCTACCGGGACGGCGCCGTCGTCCCCGAATACCTCGGCACGCTCGGGGTGTACGGCTTCTCCGCCCGGGTGCACGACTACCTCCACGACAACGGACGGCTGCGCGCCCGGGACCAGCAGTCCCTGCTCTTCCTCAAGAGCCGGATCGCCGAGGCGGCCACGCCCTTCTCGCCCCGGGTCCTGAAGCGGTCCCTGCGGATCGCCCAGGTCACCCGGGAGCCGGAGCACATCGCGCCCTACACGGATCTGCCCGTACGCGCCGACGCCCTGGACTTCCTCACCGCGGTACGGGAACGGCTGGACGTCGACCCGGGCGTACTCGACCGGCGGACCTCGGCCCTCACCGGGGCCCGGGAGAGCGCCTCCGACGCCCTGCACGAACTCCCCGTACTGCCGATGAGCGCCAACTACTTCTTCGCCCGGCTCGGCGGGGTGCTGGAGCGGCTGATCACCGAGGAGTCGTACACCTATACCGGTGTCTACGACGTCGGCCGGGGCGGGCTCTCCGCGGTCCGCAACCTCCCGAGGACCGGCCCCGGCTTCTCCGGCTGGTACGGGCGGGCGCTGATGGGCGACGCCCTCCAGTCGATCCCGGCGATCGCCCTGACCCGGGACGACAACGTTCTCGCCTTCATCGGCGACGGCGCGTCGGCACTGGTCCCGGACATCGTGCCCACCCTGATCCAGCAGGTCTGTCTCTACGGACGGCCGCTCCGCGGCAATGTCACCGTCTTCCGGCTGATCGACGGCGGCCACTCCGTGATCCGGACCTACCACGAGGGGCGTACCGACGCGGCCATGAGCCGCCAGACCCAGGTACTCCATCTGCTGGAGCCCGAGTGGACCCGGTCCTTCAGCGGACTGACCGTACGCCACCGGCACCTGCCGGACGCGGCCGGAGCCGATCTCGGCGACTGGCTGACCCGGCGGGCCACCGTCACCATCTGCTCGGTGCCCATCGCCCACAACAACGAGGGCGACGGCCTCAGTCTGCTCTCCGCGCACGGCTGGCAGCGTGACGAGCTGTCCGACCTCAGTCTCACCGTCATCCGGGCGACGGCCAGATCCGCGTACCCGGCGAGCGGCGCGTAACCCCGCCCGTCCCGTCCCGTCCCGCCCAGTCCCGATTCCGTACTCCCTCGTGCCCACCGCCGTGCCCGCGGTGTGCCCGGCCCCTTAACGGAGGCACTGCTTTGTCCCCCGACTCCCCCGACCCGGCCGTACGCGCCCCGGGCGGCGACCCCGTGACGGCCTTCGGCTTCCTGGCCCATCCCATCAGTACCGGCCATCGCAACCAGGTCCGCGGCATGGACCTGCTGAACCGGCTGGTCGACGACCACCGCGACGCGCCGGCGCCCCCGGAGCGCAACCGGTACAGCGTCCCCTTCCCCCTCTTCCGGTCGGTGACGTCCCCGACCGGGGCGCGCTGCGCGGGCCGGGTGCGGTATCTCCCGTACACCGCCGAACAGTTGCTGACCCGGCCCACGACCGCCCGCCGGATGGTCGCCGACGAGGTGGAGAAGCTCCGGGCCGAAGGCGCGGTACTCGCCGGGCTCGGCGGGGCGACCTCCATCGTCGGCGACCGCGGGCTGTGGACGGCCCAGCAGGTCGGCATCCCCGTGACCAGCGGCAACTCCCTCACCGTCTACGCGGCGCACGAGGAGGTCCGGCATGTCGTCCGGCTGCTCGGGCTGCCGGTCGAGGACACCCGGATCGCCGTGGTCGGCTACCCCGGCTCCATCGGGCTCGCGGTGGCGAAGCTGCTGCTGGCCGACGGGTTCGAGCTGGATCTGGTCTGCCGTCAGGGCAACCGGTCGCCCGAGGCGCTGCTCCGCCATCTCGATCCGGCGGACCACGGCCGGGTCCGTCTCGTGGACGATGTGGCGCTCTGCTCCGAGCGGACCCGGGTCTTCGTCTGCGCCTCGTCCGTCGGCGGTCTGGTGGCCCCGGAGAAGCTCCGCCCGGGCACGATCGTGGTCGATGTGGCGCTGCCCCGGGACGTCACCGAGGCCCCCCGCGACGACCAGGACGTGGTGGTCGTCGACGGCGGTCTGGTCAGCGCCGTGCCCGAGGTCCTGGTGGGCGACGGCAGTCTGCCCAGCCCCACCCGGCAGCTCAACGGCTGTCTCGCCGAGACCGTCGTGCTGGCGCTGGAGGGCCGGGCGGAGTCGTTCTCCCTCGGCCGCGAGCTGGATCTGGACCGGGTGCGGACCATCGGCGCGCTGGCCGCCAAGCACGGCTTCGTACCTGTTCCGCTGGCCTCCTTCGGCCGTCCGCTCGCGGATGACGAGATCCTCCGGCTCGCCCCCTACTTCCGGCCTCCGACCGCCCGCCGGGGCAGCGGTGGCACCGGTGGCGACGGAACGGAACGGGACACGAGCGCCCCGGGCACGGCCGCCGCGGGGGCGGCCGGGTCCGGCGACGACACCGCCCCGGCGACCGTGCGCCGCTTCCGCAACCGGGTGAACCCGCCGATGGCGCGGCTGTTCGCGGCCCACGGCCTGGACCGGGTCTTCACCCGGGGCTCCGGTACCCGGCTCACCACCGCCGACGGGGTGGAGTACCTGGACTTCGTCGGCGGCTACGGCTGTCTCAACCTGGGCCACAACCATCCGCGGGTCACCGAGGCCCTGCGCGGCTTCCTCGACACCGGTACGCCCACCTTCGTCCAGTACGTCTCCATGCCGACGAAGTCCGCCGAACTGGCGGAGCGGCTGAGCGACCTGGCGCCGGGCCGGCTGGACCGGGTGTTCTTCAGCAACTCCGGTACGGAGGCGGTGGAGGCGGCGCTCAAGGTGGCCAGGGCCGGTACCGGCCGGACCCGGCTGGTACACGCCGACAACAGCTACCACGGCAAGACCCTCGGCGCGCTCTCGGTCACCGGCCGGGCCAGTCACCGGGAGCCGTTCGGGGCCCTGCTGCCCGACACCGTCGCCGTGCCCTACGGCGATCTGGACGCCCTCGGGGCCGCGATCGAGGGCGCGGCGGCGTTCATCGTGGAGCCGGTCCAGGGCGAGGGCGGGGTGATCCTGCCGCCGGACGGCTATCTCAAGGCGGCCCGTGAGCTGTGCCGCCGGGCCGGTGCCGCGTTCGTCCTGGACGAGATCCAGACCGGACTCGGCCGGACCGGGGCCCTGTTCGCCGCCGAACACGACGGGCTCGACCCGGACGTGCTGTGTATCGCGAAGTCCCTGTCGGGCGGTCTGGTGCCGATCGCGGCCACCCTGAGCAGCGCCGAACTGTGGGACGCGGCGTACGGCAGCACCAACCGGGCCATGCTGCACTCCTCCACCTTCGGCGGCGGCAACTTCGCCGCCGCGGCGGGGCTCGCCACCCTCGACGTACTGATCGAGGAGGATCTGCCGCGGCACGCCCGGGAGGTCGGCGGGCAGTTGCGCGAGGGGCTGCGGAAGGTGTGCGCGCCGTACGGCTTCGTCAAGGACGTCCGGGGTATCGGCCTGATGTCCGCGATCGAGTTCGACGGGGACTTCTCGGGTGCGGTCCGCACGATCACGGACGAGCTGCTCACCCGCTTCCCGGGTGATCTGCACGCCCTCGCCGACACCCTGCCGGACGAGCTGCGTTCGGCGCTCTCCCGGACCGGCCGCGCGCTGGAGTCCACCATGGGCGATCTGATGTGTCTGCGGTTCGTCAGCGGACTCGCCCGGGACCACCGGATCCTGACCTTCGTCACCGCGAACCAGAACCGGGTCCTGCGGATCCAGCCGCCGCTGATCCTGGACAGCGCCGAGGCGAATCGATTCGTCGAGGCCGTCGGCGCGGTCTGCCAGAGTCTCGCCCTCCACGGCGATCTGCGCGCCTGGCAGCCGACCGCGACCTGACGCGGCGACGCCCCGTCTCCCGGCGGGCCGCCGACACCGCCCGCCGGGGCCGTACGAGGCCGCCGACCGTGCCTCGTACGGCATCGCACCACCCCGTTCCGACCGCGCGGCGCACGGCATCGCGCCGGTCGCGCGGAGCACCGCCCGGACCGATCCGACGACATCGCAACGACCTACGGGAGAACACGCAATCATGAGCACCGCCGGCGCCGAAGAGCAGATCATCAAGTTCATGGTCGACCGTCTCGGCCTCCAGCCCGAGGAGATCACCCGGACCGCCCGGTTCAAGGAGGACCTGGAACTCGACTCCCTGGACATGGTGGAGATGGTCACCATCATGGAGGAGCAGCTGGGTATCACCATGGACGACTCGATGGCCGGGTCCCTGACGACGCTGGGGGCCGTGGTCGACTTCATCGAGAGCCGTCAGCGGCTCGCCGACGGGACCGCGGCGTGAGCGCCCGCCGAGTCGTGGTCACCGGGCTCGGCCCGGTGACCCCCGTCGGGGTCGGGGCGAAGGACTTCCATGTGGGGCAGTTGGACGGGCGCAGCGGCGTCCGGGCCATCAGCCGGTTCGACGCCTCGGACCTGCCGGTCCGGATCGGCGGCGAGGTCGAGCTGCCGGACCATCTGGCGCTGAGCCGGCGGGAGCGGGCGGCGACCGACCGCTGCACCCAGTTGGGCGCGGCGGCGGCGGCGCTGGCGATCGAGGACAGCGGTCTCGATCTGGCGGCGGAGGATCCGGCGCGGATCGGGGTCTCGATCGGGACCGGCTGCGGCGGGGCATCCAGTATCGAGGACAGCTCCCGGGCCTTTCTCGACCGGGGACTCTCGGCCGTTCCGGCCCGGTTCGTCCCGATGTCCATGGCGAACAGCACCGCCGCGTGGGTGGCCATCCACCACGGTCTCACCGGGCCCTGCACCACTTCGGTCACGGCCTGTGCCAGTGGTGCCGAGTCCCTGGTGGCGGCCCATCAGATGATCATGGCGGGGGAGGCCGATGTGGTCCTCGCGGGCGGTGCGGAGGCGCCGCTCACCCCGATGATCGTGGCCAGCTTCGCCCGGATGAGGGCGCTGTCGACCCGGAACGACGAGCCGGAGCGGGCCAGCCGTCCGTTCAGCGCCGACCGGGACGGTTTCGTCCTCAGTGAGGGTGCCGCCGTCCTGGTCCTGGAGGACGCGGAGCACGCCGCCGCCCGGGGGGCGACGCCGCTGGCCGAGTTCCGGGGGTACGGCCGGTCCTGCGACGCCCATCACATCGTGGCGCCCCATCCGGACGGTACGTCGGCGGCGCGGGCGCTGACGGCGGCACTCCGTTCGTCGGGGCTGACGCCGGACGAGGTGTCGTACATCAACGCGCACGGCACCGGGACCCCGTTCAACGACGCGTCGGAGGCCCGTGCGCTGCATCTGGCGCTGGGTGAGGCGGCGGCCCGGATCCCGGTCTCGGCGACCAAGTCGATGACGGGGCACTCCCTGGGCGCGGCGGGGGCGATCGAGGCCGTGGCCTCGGTCCAGGCCCTGGGCCTGGGCACCCTGCCGCCGACCGCCAACCTGGAGAGCCTCGATCCGGCGGTCGGACTCGATGTCATCGGGTCCGAGCCCCGGGAGACGGAGAGCACGGCGGTGCTGTCGAACTCCTTCGCGTTCGGCGGGCACAACGTCGTGCTCGCCTTCGCCCGCCCCGGCCGGGACTGACCCCACCCCGGCCGGATCCCGTTCCGGACCGCGTACGGCACCCGCACCCCCGTCCCCCGCGTTCCCCGCTCCCCCACCGGTCGCCGGGCCCCGCCCCCGAGCCGACAGCCAGCCAGTCAGTCAGTCAGTCACGAGGAGATCATGACCAGCGCGTACGACACCATCGTCGTCGGGGCCGGCCTCGCCGGTGTCACGGCCGCCCGGGAACTCAGGGCGCAGGGGCGCAGAACGCTGCTGCTGGAGGCCCGGGACCGGATCGGCGGACGGATCCGGACCGAGGAGTTCGCCGGACTCCCGGTCGATCTGGGTGGCGCCTGGATCCACTGGAACCAGCCGCATGTCTGGGCGGAGCTGACCCGCTACGGCCTGGCGGTGACGGGCGACGAGGAGCCCGAGGAGGTGCTGATCCCCACCGAGGAGGAACCCCTCGCCCTCCCCGCCGACGATGTCATGACCCGGGTCACGGATCTGCTGAACCGGGTGTTCCGGGGTACGGACCGCTACTTCCCCCGGCCGTACGACCCCCTCTTCCGCGCCGACGCGCTGACGGAGTTCGACCGCTGTTCGCTCAGTGACTGGCTGGACCGGCTGGAGCTGACGGAGGACGAGCGGACCATGGTGGCGAGCGCGCTCTCCACCGAGCTGGGCGGCTCCAGCACCCGGGGCGCGGTGTCCATGCTGGCCCAGTGGTGGGCCCTGGGCGATCTGGCCACCCACGGCTACTACTCGCTGGTCAGCCTGCGGCCCGAGGCGGGGATGGGGGCGCTGCTCGACGCCGTGCTCGCCGACGCCCGGACCGAACTGCGGCTCGACACCCCGGTGGCCGCGATCGACGACGACGGGCGCCGGGTGACGGTGACGACCCGGGCGGGCGAGCGGTTCACCGCGGACAGCGCCGTGGTCGCGGTGCCGGTCAATGTCTGGCCCGACATCGCCTTCACTCCCGGGCTGCCCGGGGCCCACACCGCGACGGCCGGGGCGGGCGTCGGAGTGCCCGACAGCGTCAAGCTCTGGCTGCGTCTCGCCACCGACCGGGGCCCGTTCCTGGCGCAGGGCGCGGCGGGCGCCCCGATCTCCACCCTGATGCCGCACGCCCTGGTGGACGACGGTCAGATCATGGTCGGCTTCAGCGTCGACCCGGCGCTGGACATCACCGACCACGCGGCGGTGGAGAAAGCGGTCCGCGTGCTGGTCCCGGAGGCCGAGCTGCTCGAATACCGGGCCCATGACTGGGGCCGGGACCCGTTCGCCAAGGGTGGCTGGGGCAATCGCCGCCCGGGGGCGCTGACGACGGCCCACCGGGAGCTGCGGCGCCCCCACGGCGGGCTGGTCTTCGCCGGGGGCGATCTCGCCGACGGCTGGGCGGGCTGTATCGACGGCGCGGTCGAGTCCGGGCTGAAGGCGGCCCGCGCGGTGGCGGATCTCGACCGTTAGGACCGGTCCGGCGGGAGGGGCCCGGTCCGGTGCCGCATCGGACGATCGGATGACATCGGGGTGGTCCCCTCGGGGCGAGGATGGTGACCGGAGCGGGGAACGCCGGGCGCCGGGCGCGGTGACAGGGTGGGAAGACGCCGGGCCAGGGGGCTCGTACCCCCGCCCTCGTCACCACCGGGAGCCGCCAGATGACCACCGACAGCACCACGCCGGCCGTCCGTCCCCGGACGGCCGCCGCCCCTCGCCCCCGGGTGTTCCGGGCGGGTGCCCGATGAGCGCCCGGGGTCGCCGTCGTACGACCGTCGCCGCCGTGGCGGTGCTCGCCGGGGCGGTCCTGGCGGGCTGCGGCACCACGGACTCAGCCGAAGGCACGGGCACGAGTACGGGTACGTCGGAGGCGGCCACCCCGGCCGCGCCGCCCGTCTCCTCGGCCCCGCCGCCGCCCGAGGGGGCCGCCACCCCGGCCGGGACGCTGCTGGTCGCCGACTTCGGCGCCGACACCGTGACCTTCCTCGACCCCGGGCGCGGCCCCTTCGCCTCGGTCCGGGTCGGTACGGCCCCGTACGGTCTCGCGGTCGGCGCCGACGGCCGGGCCTGGGTGGCCACCGCCGAGGGCGTCGCGATCGTGGACACCGCCACGCGAAAGAGCCTCGGCCGGATCCCGTACCGTACGGCGACCGGCCCGGTGACCGACGGCGAGTACCGGGGCGGCGGGATGGGCATCGCCCTGTCGCCCGACGGGAAGCGGGTCTACGTCGGGGTCAACGTGCCCGGCGGACCGGGGACCGTGGAGGTGGTCGACACCGCGACCCGCGCGGTGGTGGAGACCGTACCGGCCGGCCGCCGCCCGTTCGACGTGGACGTCTCCCGCGACGGTACGGAGGTGTACGCCACCAACCACGACTCCTTCGACGTCACCGCGATCGACGCCCGGACCCTGGACACCCGCCGCTTCGAGGTCGCCCCCTACGGCACCGAGGGCGGCCTGGGCTCCTGGCTGAAGCCGCACTACGCGGTGGTCCGGGCGGACGGCAGGCTGCTGCTGCCGTTCGAGGGCGAGCGGCTGGCCGTACTCGACCCCAGGACGGGCCGGGTCACCGTCGAGCGGATGACGGCCGACACCCATCAGCACGGTGCCGCGCTCACCCCCGACGGCACGCTGCTGGCCGTCGGCACGGGCCCGATCGGCGCGGCGGAGGGCGCGGCGTCGCTGACGATCCGGACCAAGGACGGCCGGGAGCGGATCGTGCCGCTGGACGGTCCGCACGAGGACGTCGCCGTCTCCGCCGACGGCCGGACGGCGTATGTGACCGGCGGATTCACCCGGGACGGCTACTGGGACGGGATCACCGTCGTCGATCTGGCGTCGGGTGAGACGCGCAGGCTGGCCGGGGGCGAACGGCCACTGGGGATCGCGGTGCTGTGACGGCCGGTGGCCGGTTCCGGCGGGCCGTGTCCGGGTCGGCGTCGACACCATCCGGCCGCCCCGGCTCCCCGGCTCCCCGGCGTTCGGGCGATCCGGCGGATTCGGCCCCTTCAGCGGTCCGGTTCCTCCACCACCCGCCGGGCCGCGACACTCTCCGCCGCCGGCGGTGAGAGTTCGTCGAGGGTGTCGAGTTCGTCCCCGGCCAGCTCGGTCTCCCAGGCCGCGGCGAGCCGCTCCTGTTCCTCGTCCGGCCGCCGGGCGATCTCCTCCCGGTGGCCGGGGTCCAGGGCGGCGAGGAAGCGCGTGACGGTCTCCGACGGCATCCGGTACTCCTTCGGTCGGGGCGCGCGCCGCTCCCGGCGGGCGCCCGGCGGACAACAGCAGCCGACCATCCGGCGCCCCGGGCCGCGCCCCCGCCGGTCCGAACGGGTGAGGGTCCGCGCCCGGGCCCTCTCCGCTCCCTCGATGTAAAGAATCCTTGACTCGATGTCCGGAAAACCTTACCTTCGCGATGTCAGGTTTCTTTGACATCGTTCCGCGGGATCGCGAGGGGGAGGCCATGGCGACGGGAGAACGCCGGGCGTGGATCACCGCCTTGGTGACGGTGGTCGCGTACACGGTCTATCTGCTGATGGTCACCGGCCGGGCCGGCGGCGGCCCGCTCACCGAGGCCGACTACGCGCCGGTACTGCTCTGGAGCATCGGCGGCGCGATCGCCGCGACCGTGGTGCTGGACGCCGTCACGGCCGCCGTCCGGCCGGGCGAGGGCACCAGAACGGACGTCCGGGACCGGGAGATCGGCCGCCTCGGCGATCAGGTCGGCCAGTCGTTCCTGGTCGTCGGAGGAGTCGCCGTACTCGCCCTGGCCGTCGCCGAGGCCGACCACTTCTGGATCGCGCAGACGATCTACCTGGCCTTCGTCCTCTCCGCCCTGCTCTCCTCCGCGACCAGGATCGTCTCCTACCGACTCGGACTCGGGCCGTGGTGAGGACGACCAGGGTCACCAACTCCATCCGCGCGCTGCGGTTCGCGCACGGCGAGATGACCCAGGCCGAACTCGCCGACCGGCTGGGCGTCACCCGCCAGACGGTGATCGCCATCGAGAAGGGCCGCTACTCGCCGTCGCTGGAGACTGCGTTCCGGATCGCCCGGGTCTTCGGCGTACCCCTGGACGAGGTCTTCCAGTACCCGGGGCCCTGATCCGCCCGCACCCCGCTCCCCCGCCGGACATCCGGCGGCATCCTTACGGGAGGTACGTATGCAGGCCGTCGTCCAGGAACGCTACGGCGAATCCGATGTCCTCCAACTGCGGGAGATCCCCGAGCCGGTGCCCGGCCCGCGCGATGTGGTCTTCCGGGTGACCGCCGCCGGGCTCGACGCGGGTGTCTGGCATCTGATGACCGGACTCCCCCGCTTGGTCCGCCTGATGGGCTACGGTCTGCGCCGCCCCCGGCAGCCGGTACGGGGCCGGGAGGCGGCCGGTCTCGTGACGGCCGTCGGCCCCGAGGTGACCCGGTTCCGCCCGGGCGACGAGGTGTTCGGCTGGTGCGAGGGCGCCTTCGCCGAGTACGCACGGGCCCGCGAGGACCAACTCCTGCCCCGCCCCGGCGGACTCACCGCCGCGCGGGCCGCCGCACTCCCGATCTCCGCCGTCACCGCCCTCCAGGCGGTCCGGGGCCGCGCCCCGGCGGGCACCCGGACCCTCGTCCTGGGCGCGGCCGGCGGCGTCGGCGGCTACGCCGTCCAACTGGCACGGGCCGAGGGCGCGTCGGTGACCGGCGTCTGCTCCACCGCCACAACCGATCTGGTCCGCTCCCTCGGCGCCGACGAGGTCCTCGACTACACGGCGGAGGACATCACCACCCGCCCCGAACGCTACGACCTGATCGTCGACACCGGCGGCAACCGCCCCCTCGCCCGGCTGCGCCGCGTCCTGGCCCCGCGCGGCACCCTGGTCGTCGTCGGCGCCGAGACGGACGGCCGCTGGCTCGGCGGCACGGACCGCGCGCTGCGTACCGCACTCCTCTCCCCTTTCACCACCCAGCGCCTGATCGCCCTGATGGCCTCGGAACCCCCGGCGGACCTGGCCCGTATCGCGGAGCTGGCGGCATCGGGCACGATCACCCCGGCCGTGGACGGCGAGTACTCCCTGGCGGACGTCCCGGACCTGATCCGCCGATTCCGCGCGGGCGGGGTGCGCGGCAAGGCCGTCGTACGGCCCTGAGGGCGGGCGTACGGCCTGACGGCTTCCCGCCGCCCCGGTCAGCGGCCCCGGGGCGCCGTCCCGGCGCGCCACCATTCGACGGTTGCCTTCGCCTGTTCCTCGACGGGGGTGGGCAGGGCGTCAAAGGTCGCCTCGTAGGTAGAGGAGTCCATGACGAAGGGGCGGTCGAACTGGTAGCGGATCTCCTTCAGTTCACGGATCGCCGGGGAGAAGGGACGCGGCGACCGGCGCCGAGCTGGGGCGCTGGCCGGTGCCCCATCCCATCGGCGCGCTGGAGTTCGGGCCGGACGGGGAGATCGTCGTCGCGACGGGTCACGAAGTCCTCGTACTCGACGTCGACTCACCTTCCCGCCGCATCAATTGATCGTTACATCTGTTCTCGCGCCGGCGGGTTCAGTAGGTTCGGCGGTGATCAACAGGTCTATACCTGCGGGTCGTTGTGCTTGCTCCGTACCACCGTTGACCACACAGGACCGACGTTCGGGAGAAGACGGCACCATGCGAAGAACCCCCCACCACCGGCTGCGTACCGCCGTCGCCGGAGTCCTCGCCACCGGGCTGGCCGCCCTCGGGCTCGCGGCGACCCCCGCCACCGCGACGACGACCACGACCACGAGCGCGGCCGATCCGGCGCTCTCCGTGCAGTACCGGACCGGGGTCACCGGCGTCACCGCCGGGCAGGCCGCGCCCTGGCTGACCGTACGCAACACCGGCTCCGCCCCGGTCCGGCTGGCCGATGTCAAGCTGCGCTACTACTTCAGCGCCGACACGGCCGCCGCCTCGTACCGCTACTCCTGCGACTGGGCCGTCCGCGGCTGCGCCAACGTGACCGGGACCTTCGGGACGCTCACCCCCGGCACCGCCGACGCCGACCGCTATCTGGAGATCGGGTTCACCACCGCCGCGGGCGACCTCGCACCCGGCGCGACCAGCGGTGATCTGCGGCTCCGCTTCAACCGCGCGGACTGGAACCCGCTGCGGCAGAGCGACGACTACTCCTTCGGCCCGGAGCGGAGCACGTACGCCGACTGGACCAAGGTGACGGCCCATCACTCGGGGACCACCGTCTGGGGCACCGCGCCCGGCGGGCCCGTGGAGCCGCCGCCCGCGCGGATCCTCTTCGACGACTTCGCCTACACCGCCCACGACGATCCCCGGCTCGGCGCCAACGGCTGGATGGTCCGGAGCTGGGGCGGCGGACCGGGCGTCCCGGGGGCGACCTGGTCGCCGGGGAACGTCACCTTCGGCCAGGACGGCGGCAGCGGCGCCTCCGTACTGAAGCTGCGGACCGCGACCGCCGGCACCGCCGCGACCACCCGGCAGGCGGAGATCTCCACCACGACGATGAAGTTCCGCAAGGGGACGTACGCGGCCCGGGTCAAGTTCAGCGACGCGCCCGTGCACGGGCCCGACGGCGACCATGTCATCCAGACCTTCTTCGCCATCAACGACCTCAAGGCGCCGATGGCGGACGACTACGCCGAGTACGACTTCGAGTATCTGCCCAACGGCGGCTGGGGCGAGACCGGTAACACGCTCTTCACCACCTCCTGGGAGACCTACGACTCCACCGGCGTCCAGCCGCCCGTGAACACCCACACCGCCGACCGGGCGGGCTACGCGGGGTGGCGCGATCTCGTCCTCACCATCGACGACACCGCCATCCGCTACTACGTCGACGGCCGGCTCTTCGCCACCCACGGCGCCCAGTACCTGCCCGAACGCGGCATGCTGATCGCCTTCAACCAGTGGCTCACCAGCCTCACCGGCCAGCCCGACACCACCACTCCCCGCGCCTACGAGCAGTCGGTGGACTACGTCCTGCACGTCAAGGACCAGGTACTGACCCCGGCTCAGATCGCCGAGCGGGTCGCCGCGTACCGCACGGCGGGCCGTACGTTCGAGGACACCGTCCCGGCCGTCTGACCTGCCGCGTACGAGGTCCGCAGGGGCGGCGGCCGACACCGGCCGCCGCCTCCCTTCTTGCCGTACGCCCCCTTCCCCGGCCCGGGTGGCGGGCCGGGAGGGGTTGACCCGGGATGATCGGCTGCGGATAGTGTCGTAAAACTCGCACCGCTAGTTTTACAGATCCGCAGCACCGACGCTCACCGCCCGACGCCCCGATGTCCGCACCCCTGGAGCCGTGACCATGCGTCCCGTGTACTTCGCCGCCGCCCGGCGGACCCCCGTCGGCCGGTTGCGCGGCGCGCTGTCCGGCGTACGGCCCGACGATCTCGCCGCCACCGCCGTACGCGCCGTACTGGACTCGGTCCCCGCCCTCGACCCGGCCCGGATCGACGACGTCTACTGGGGCGCCGCCAACCAGTCGGGCGAGGACAACCGCAATATCGCCAGAATGGCGCTGCTGCTGGCCGGGGTGCCGGACAGTGTGCCCGGCGCGACGGTCAACCGGCTCTGCGCATCGGGCCTGGAGGCGGTGACCACGGCGGCCAGGGCGATCGCCTCCGGTGAGGCCGATGTCGTACTGGCCGGGGGTTCGGAGTCGATGAGCCGCGCGCCGTTCGTGCTGCCCCGGGCCGAGCAGGCGCTCCCCCATCAGCAGCAGCTCTTCGACACCAAACTCGGCTGGCGGATGACCAACCCCCGGATGGCCGGGCTGCACGGGGTGCTGTCGATGGGCGAGACCGCCGAGGAGGTCGCCGCCCGGTACGGAGTCGGCCGTACGGATCAGGACGCCTTCGCCCTCCGCAGCCACCGGCTGGCCGCGGCCGCCCGCGAGCAGGGGCTCTTCGACGCCGAACTCGCCCCGGTCGCCCTCGCCGACGGGACGGCGGTCGGCTCGGACGAGTCGATCCGGGCCGACACCACGGCGGAGAAGCTCGCCGCGCTGAAGCCGGTGTTCCGCGCCGACGGCACCGTGACCGCCGGGAACGCCTCACCGATGAACGACGGCGCCGCCGCACTGCTGCTGGTGGGCGAGGAGGCGCTGGTGGCGCTGGGGCTCGAACCCCTCGGCCGGTACGCGGGCGGCGCCAGCGCCGGGGTCCACCCCGATGTGATGGGGATCGGGCCGGTACCCGCGGTCCGCAGGCTGCTCGCCAGGACCGGCCGGACCGTGGGGGAGATCGACACCGCCGAGTTCAACGAGGCGTTCGCGGCCCAGGCGCTGGCCTGCGTCCGGGAGCTGGGCTTCGACCCGGAGCGGGTCAATCCGCAGGGCGGCGCGATCGCCCTCGGCCACCCTCTGGGCTGCTCCGGCGCCAGGATCCTGACGACGCTGCTGCACCGGATGCGGCGGACCGGCGACCGGCGCGGTCTGGCCACCATGTGCGTCGGGGTCGGGCAGGGCAGCGCCGTCCTGGTGGACCGGGACTGACCGCCACCGGGCCCGAACCGTGTCCGGTTCGGGGCCGGACGGACCGGGCGGGGACCATCATGGCGCCATCCCGGGCCCCGATGGCGTACGGGGTCGGCGCCCGTCCCCGTACGACGGACCGGGTCGGCCGTCACCGTTCCCGGTACGCGGCATCCACCTCGGTAAAGGGCGGGGTTCGGCCTCCGGGCCGGACAGGCGCCGCGCGGCGCAATCGCTGTGCCATCATGGAGCAATGGAACTACGGGAGTACGTCGAGGCGCTGCGTGAGGAGCTGATCACCGCCTCCGCGGCGGGAGACGCCGAGACCCGCGCGGTGGCCGAGCGACTCGTCGCCCCGCTGGAGTCCGCCGTCCGGCTCACGCTGTTCAAGGTCCTTTCGGACGCGGCCGACGAGATCAGCCGGGAACTGACGCCCGGCTCGGTCGATCTGCGGCTGCGGGGCATGGAACCCAGTTTCGTGGTCACGCCGCCGACCGGGGACGAGAGCGCCGCCGGTGGCGACCCGGCCGAGGAAGGCGATCCGGCGGAGGACTGGGCCGGGGCGCTCGGCGGTGCGGCGAGCGGCGCGACGGCGCGGATCAACTTCCGGCCGCCGCAGGCGATGAAGGACCAGATCGAGGAGGCGGCGGCCAAGCAGGGCATCTCGGTCAACGCGTGGATGATCCGCGCGTCGGCGGCGGCCCTCGCCAGCGGCAAGCGGGCCCCTCGCGGCAAACAGCAGTTCACCGGCTGGGTCCGCTAGGCGACCGGCTTTCGCGGTTCTCGCCGGGCGCGCGAGCCCGGCGCCCGCGCGGCACGCAACACTGTGACGGGGTACGGACCACCTGGTCCGTACCCCGTTGTCGTCGCGGTGGCCTCCCGGCCCGGCCCCGGTTCGCGGCCGTACCGGACCCCTCGCCACCGGCAACCGGGTCAGGCGCGGTGGACCGTGATGTCGCCGTACGAGGTCTTCCCCTGGACGTCGACCCCGCCGTCGGCCGACTCGGAGACGCTCTCCAGCATGTTGTTCACCCGGCCGAATCCGGTGGACAGGTCGAGCCGGGCCGGGACGCCCGCCCCGATGCCGATCTCCAGATCGCCGGTGGCGGCCTTGAGGGCGACGGTGCCGCGGACGACCTCGCCGATCCGGACACTGCCGTTGGCGGTCTCCGCCTCGGTCCGGTCGCCGAGCGCCCGGTCGACGGAGATATCGCCGTTGGCGCAGCGGATTTTGGCGGTTCCGGCGACCGTGCCGATGTCGGTCCGCCCGTTGGAGTTCTTCGCCACGGCCGCGCCCTCGACCTCGCCGATCCGGATCCGTCCGGTGCCGGTGTTGACATCGGCGTCGCCGTCGACCCGGCGGACGGTGAGGTGGCCGCCGCCGGTCTTCAGCCGCAGCGGGCCGACCTCGTCGAGCTGGACATGGCCGACGGCGGTCTTGTAGCCGCACTCCCCGAGCCGGCCGGTGCCGCGCAGATCCGCCGCCTCCGCCTCGCCGCGGACCCGGGAACCGAGGGGCAGCACGATGGAGACGTCGACCGAGCGGGTCTTGCGGGAGAACTCCAGCTTCTTGGTCTTGGGGGTGGTGATCACCAGGACGCCGTCGGCGTAGTCGACGCCCGCCTGCTCCGCGGCCTTCACGTCGGAGGCGTCGGACTCGTCGGTCGGCCGTACCTCGACGACGGTGTCGGTACGGTCCTCGGCGACGATCTGGACATCGCCGACGCCCATGTCGATCGTGACGGTGATCGGCTTCGGAGTCTCGAATACAGGCACGGCTGCCCCTTCTCGGACGTCCGGTGGGTGTCCCCGTGGTACCGGACGAAACAGACGACGGTCGGTTCGGTTCAGCGTGCCCGGAAGGTGCGCGGCACCGGTCTCGTACGGCTCGCCGACCGGCGTGCCGCGGAGTCCGGGCCGGGCCACTCCCACCGGCGACCCATCCCCATGGCGCCATTATGGCGCAGACGTTGCGCCATCACAAGCGGGGGCGGGCCGGAAGTCGATCACGGCGTGTCGAGCGGCGCTCCGGGCGGACCACTCGACATCTCTCGGGCGCCCGCAACGCACTTACCGCACCGGCCCGCCGGGAGCGGCTGCCGAGCGGAGAACGAGCGGGCGGCCACCGCGGCAACGGCCCGATCGCCGACCGGTCGGATTACCCGGATTCGAGCCATATAGCGCCACAGTGGCGCCATGCGGCCACGCCGCTGTCACCGCGGTCGGCCCCGGGTCAGTGGGAGCCGCTCCAGGGGGCCGGGACGAAGGTCCAGGTGACCTCGGCGGGCCCGGAGCCCGCGTTGCGCCAGGTGTGCGGCTCGCGGCCGGAGAAGGTCAGGGTGTCCCCGGCGGCCAGGGTCTCGGTACGGTCTGTGAACCGCACCGCGACCTCGCCGCTGACGACATGGATCACTTCCACGTCGCAGTTGATCGTGTAGAGGTCGTCGCCGCCGTGGGCGTCCGGTTCCAGCCGCGACCGCAGGATCTGGATCTTCGACTGGGCGCGGGGGGTGACCAGCCGGTCCTCGACGCCGTGGCCGCCCATGTTCAGGCGCGGGGCGGAGTCCAGCCGCACCACCTCGGTATCGGCGCCCTCGAAGAGCGATCCGACCGGCAGGGAGAGCACCTGGCAGAGGGTGACCAGGGACGTCACACTCGGCGAGGTCTCGTCCCGCTCGACCCGGCTGAGGAACCCCCTGGTCAGGCCGGTGGCGGCGGCCACCTGCTCGATGGTGAGGCCCTGAGCCTTGCGACAGGCCCGCAGCCGCGCCCCGACCCGGACCGGATCGCCGGACGGCGTCGGGTGCAGCGCTTTCATCGAAGACCTCGCGTCGTTCGTCCGATTTTCGGACGACTCTTGACAGAGTGGTCGCCCGAAGCAAACACTACCCGGAATGCAAGTTGCCTAATAAGCATTATTTGTTGTGTATAGGTAACTTCCCTTCCGCACCTCCGCACCAGATCCGAGGTTCCGATGACCGCCGTCGAACCCCCGAGGCCCCCGGTCGGCCCTCCGGACGCCAGTCTCAGCCCCCGCTACGCGGGGATCGCGACCTTCGCGCGACTGCCCCGCCTCGAAGACGTCCCACGGGCCGATATCGCCGTCGTCGGCGTGCCCTTCGACAGCGGGGTCAGCTACCGGCCCGGCGCCCGGTTCGGGCCCGCGCACATCCGCGAGGCGTCCCGGCTGCTGCGGCCGTACAACCCGGCACAGGACGTGGAGCCCTTCGCCGCCCAGCAGATCGCCGACGCGGGCGACATCTCCGCCAATCCGTTCAGCCTCGACGAGGCCGTCGCCCAGATCGAGCGGGCCGCGACCGAACTGACCGCGGACGGCACCCGGCTGCTGACCCTCGGCGGCGACCACACCATCGCCCTGCCGCTGCTGCGCGCGGTCGCGCGGCACCACGGCCCGGTGGCGGTCCTCCACTTCGACGCCCACCTGGACACCTGGGACACGTACTTCGGCGCCCCCGTCACCCACGGCACCCCCTTCCGGCGGGCGTCCGAGGAGGGGCTGATCGACCGGACCGCCAGCCTGCACGTGGGCACCCGCGGCCCGCTGTACTCGCGTCAGGACCTGCGGGACGACGAACGCCTCGGCTTCGCCGTGATCTCCAGCCCGGAGATCGAGGCGGAGGGCCTGCCCCGGGCGATCGAGCGGATGCTCGCCCGCCTCGGCGACCGGCCCGTCTATCTCTCCGTCGACATCGATGTCCTCGACCCGGCGCACGCCCCCGGCACCGGGACCCCCGAGGCGGGCGGACTGACCAGCCGCGAACTGCTCGCGATGATCCGCGCCCTGCGCGCCACCCGACTGGTCGGCGCCGATGTGGTCGAGGTGTCCCCCGCCTACGACCACGCCCAGCTCACGGCCGTCGCCGCCGCCCACACCGGCTACGAGATCCTCTCGGCGATGACGCCGGACCACCTGCCCCGCCCGGCCGACCGGCCGCACGAGCGTTAGGGGAAGGCCATGACCTTCTCGGACACCGCGACCCAGCGCGACTCCGCCATCGAACAGCACTCCATCGACTATGTGCCCTCGTCAGAGCGGCACGGCAAGGTCTGGCACCAGGGGCCGTTCTGGTTCACCGGCAACTTCGTCCTGCCGACGATGGTCGCCGGGTTCGTCGGCGCCTCCATGGGGCTGAGCGTCTGGTACAGCGTGCTGGCCATCGTGCTCGGCGTCGGCGCCGGAACGTTCTTCATGGCCTTCCACGCCAACCAGGGGCCCCGGATGGGGCTGCCCCAGATGATCCAGTCCCGGGCGCAGTTCGGCAGCCGGGGCTCGACCGTGCCGTTCGCGGCGACCGTCTTCGTCTATGTGGGCTTCCTGGTCTTCGACACGGTCCTCGCCGAGCAGGGCCTCGGGCTGCTGCTGCCGGGTGGCGAGTACTTCTGGTACCCGGTCCTGATCGCGGTCTCCATCGTGATCGCCGTCGTCGGCCACGACCTGCTCCACTTCGTCCAGCGCTGGCTGACGTATCTGCTGGTCGTGGTGTTCGCGGTACTGACCGTGGTGGCGATCGTCCACTTCGGCGGCGAGCCGACCCCGGCCGACGTCCCCGCGGCGACCGCGGGCTGGGACCTGACCGCGTTCCTGGTGCAGTTCTCCCTGGCCGCCGGATACAACATCAGCTACTCGGTCTACGTCTCCGACTACACCCGCTACCTCCCGGCGAAGGTGCCCGCGAAGAAGCTGATCACCGCGGTCTACGCGGGCGCCGCGTTCTCCGCCGTCTGGCTGATGTCGCTCGGCGCGATCCTCGCCAGCTATCTGCCGGACCCCGACCCCATCATCGCCCTGCGCGAGGTCGGCGATCTGCTCTTCCCGGGCTTCGGTCTGATCGTCGTCCTGGCCTCGGTGCTGGCCCTGATCTCCATCATGGGCGTCAACGCCTACGGCGCGATGCTCACCGGCGCCAGCGCGCTGGACGGCTTCCGCAAGGTGCGGCCCACCGTACGGCTGCGGATCGTCGGTCTCGTCGTGGTCGGGATCGTGTCGCTGGTGGTCGCCCTGCTGATCCCGGACGACTACATCGGCAGCTTCAACAACTTCGTCCTGATGATGCTGTACTTCCTGGTCCCGTGGACCGCGGTGAACCTGGTCGACTTCTACTTCGTCCGCCGGGGCAAGTACGCCATCGCCGAGATCCTCAAGCCGGACGGCATCTACGGCCGCTGGGCCTGGCGCGGGGTCGCCGCGTACATCATCGGCTTCATCGCGATGGTCCCCTTCTTCTCCACCAGCTTCTACGTCGGCCCGGTCGCGGACGCCCTCGGCGGCGCGGACTTCTCCTTCGTCGTCGGGCTGACCGTCTCCGGCGTGCTGTATCTGCTGTTCTCCCGGAACCTGGATCATGAGGCGGAGGCCGCCGCCCGCGCGGCGAGCGAGATCGAGCTGGAGGGAGCCGCCCGATGAGCGTGCCCGCACACCGCCCCGCCGACACCACCGGTACCGGCAGCGCCGGAGCCACCGCGAACTCCGGGAGCACGGCCGGAGAGACCGGGACCGGGACCAGCGGCCCCGGGGCGGCGTCCGGCGCGGCCGGGGACACGGTCACGGTCGCCGTCTGCCAGATCGCGCCGCAGGTCGGCGACCCCGAGGGGAACCGGCGGCGGATCCGTACCGCGATCGAAGCGGCGGCGGAGCGCGGCGCGCGTGTCGTGGTCCTGCCCGAGCTGGCGAATACCGGCTATGTCTTCACCGGCCCGGACGAACTGCGGTCCGTCGCGGAGCCGGCGGACGGCACCACGATCCGGGAGTGGGAGGCCCTGGCCGCCCGGCACGACCTGGTCGTCGTCGGCGGCTTCGCGGAGCGCGGCGAGCACGGAGCGGTCCACAACTCCGCCGCCCTCGTCGACCGGACCGGGCTGCGCGCCACGTACCGCAAGGCGCATCTGTGGAACGGCGAGAAGACCTGGGGCTTCACCCCCGGGGACGGGCCGCCGCCGGTCGTCGACACGCCGTACGGCCGGATCGGGTTCATGGTCTGCTACGACCTGGAGTTCCCCGAGTGGGTCCGGCTGGCGGCGCTCGACGGAGCCGAACTGCTCTGCGGCCCGGTCAACTGGCCGCTGTACCCGAGGCCGGACGGCGAGCGGCCGGGTGAGATCGTCCGCGTCCAGGCCGACGCCGCGGTCAACCGGATGTTCGTCGCCGTAGCCGACCGGACCGGCACCGAACGAGGCCAGGACTGGCTGGGCGGCAGTGCGATCGTCGACGCCGACGGCTACCCCGTGACCCCGCTGCGCCTGGGCGAGGAGGCGGTCCTCACAGCGGCCCTCCCCCTCGCCGACGCCAGGGACAAGGCCATCAGCGAACTGAACGACGTCCACGCGGACCGGCGCCCGGCGCTGTACGGACGTACCCGGGAGGAGCCGTCATGACCACCACCGTCGCCGTCGTCCAGCAGCCGCCCGCCCTGCTCGATCTGGAAGAGTCGCTGCGGCGCGCCGCGGCCTACGTCGCCGAGGGCGCGCGGGCGGGCGCCGATCTCGTGGTCTTCCCCGAGACCTGGCTGACCTGCTACCCGGCCTGGGTGTTCGGCCTCGCGGGGTGGCGGGACGCCGAGGCCCGACGCTGGTACGCCCGGCTGCTGGAGCAGAGCCCGGTTCTCGACCCCGGGGGCGACGACGCCCTCGCCCCGGTCCGGGCCGCGGCCCGGGAGCACGGGGTGACGGTGGTCCTCGGCCTCAACGAGCGGGCCGCGCCCGCCTCCGGCTCCCTCTACAACTCCCTGCTGACGATCGGCCCGGACGGCGGCACCCTCAATGTGCACCGCAAGCTGACGCCCACCCACACCGAGCGGATCGTCTGGGCGCCCGGGGACGGGGCGGGGCTGCGGGTCGTCGACACCCCGGCGGGCCGGGTGGGGTCGCTGGTCTGCTGGGAGCACTTCCATCCGCTGGCCCGGCACTCCCTGCACGCACAGCACGAGGAGATCCATGTCGCGGCCTGGCCCGACATGCCGGAGAGCCATGTGATCGCGGCCCGCTCGTACGCGCTGGAGGGCCGCTGCTTCGTGGTCTCGGCCGGACTCGTGCTCTCCACCGACGACGTCCCCGCCGATCTGCTCCCCGCCTACCGGGCCGGGGTCGGCCCGGACGCGCCCGAGGACGGTCTGCTCTTCACCGGGGGTTCGAGCGTCGCGGGCCCGGACGGCTCCTGGGTGATGGCACCGGTCTACGGCGAGGCGCGGCTGCTCACGGCGACCCTGGACACCGCCGGGCGGTACGGGGAGACCCTGGACCTCGATGTCGCGGGCCACTACGGCCGCCCCGACGTCTTCTCCCTCTCCGTCGACCGGACCCGGCGCGACAGCGGGGTCGACTTCACGGACTGAGGGCGCCCGGGCCCCGGGTCGTAGGGATCACGAGGAGGGGTGAGGTCCGGCAGCCGGACCTCACCTGACAGTGCGCCCGGCGGCACCGTAAGCTGACCGGCGCAGCTGGTTCGCCCCGTCAGCCGGACGGGAGCGTCGTAAGAGGGAACCCGGTGGGAATCCGGGACTGCCCCGCAGCGGTGAGCGGGAACGACCGCCGTCATACGCACTGGGCCCGGCCGGGTCTGGGAAGCGACGGCCAGTAGGTGTCCGCCGGAGGTCCGGTGGATGTGCCCGCGAGTCCGAAGACCTGCCCGTTGCCCGCACGCGGACGATTCCGCGCGCGGACATCCCGGTGACCTCGTGGGCGGGTCGGCGTACGGACCAGCGGTGATCCGCGCCTCACGGCGCGTCGGCAGCGCCGGTACGTCACTCCTTCGCACCCTCGTCCCGTCGCCGGGATCTCAGGGATTCATCTCGTGAAGGAGATCTCCGTGACATCGAAGTCCGCAGCCGCGGCGGCCCGGGCCACCGTGTACGGCTACCCCCGGCAGGGGCGGAACCGGGAGCTGAAGAAGGCGGTCGAGGGCTACTGGAAGGGCCGGACCACCGCCGACGCCCTCCGTGCCACCGCCGCCGAACTGCGCGCCGCCAACTGGCGCGAACTCGCCGAAGCCGGTATCGACGAGGTCCCCACCGGTGACTTCTCGTACTACGACCACGTTCTCGACACCACCGTGATGGTGGGCGCGATCCCGGCCCGGCACCGTACCGCCTTCGCGGACGACCCGCTCGACGGCTACTTCGCCATGGCCCGCGGCACCCAGGACGTGGCGCCGCTGGAGATGACCAAGTGGTTCGACACCAACTACCACTATCTGGTGCCGGAGCTGGGACCCGACACGGTGTTCGCCGCCGACTCCGGCCGGCAGGTCGCGGAGCTGACCGAGGCACTGGCCCTCGGTCTGACGGCCCGCCCGGTGCTGGTCGGCCCGGTGACCTATCTGCTGCTCGCCAAGCCCGCGCCGGGGGTGGCCGGGAACTTCGATCCGCTGACCCTGCTGGACCGGCTGCTCCCCGTCTACGCGGAGGTCCTGGCCGACCTCAGGGCGGCGGGCGCCGACTGGGTGCAGCTGGACGAGCCCGCCCTCGTCCAGGACCGCACCCCGGCCGAACTCAACGCCGTCGCCCGCGCCTACCGCGACCTCGGCGCCCTGACGGACCGTCCGAAACTGCTGGTCGCCTCCTACTTCGACCGGCTCGGCCGGGCCCTGCCCGTACTCGCGGCGTCGCCGGTCGAAGGGCTCGCCCTCGACTTCACCGAGCACGCGGGCGCCCAGTTGGGCGAGCTGGCCGCCGTCGGCGGACTGCCCGGGAAGCGCCTGGTCGCCGGTGTGGTCAACGGCCGCAATATCTGGATCAACGATCTGGCGAAGTCGCTGGCCACCCTGGGCACCCTGCTCGGCCTGGCCGACCGGGTCGACGTCGCCGCCTCCTCGTCCCTGCTGCACGTCCCGCTGGACGCGGCCCTCGAACGCGATATCGACCCGCAGGTCCTGCGCTGGCTCGCGTTCGCCCGGCAGAAGACGGCCGAGATCGTCACCCTCGCCAAGGGCCTGAGCCGGGGCACCGACACCATCGCGGGCGAGCTGGCGGCGAACCGGGCCGCGCTGGCCTCCCGCGCGAACTCCCCCATCACCCGCGACCCGGCCGTCCGCGCCCGTACCGCGGCGGTGACCGAGGCGGACACCCGCCGCTCCCGGCCCTACGGCGAACGGACCGTCGCCCAGCGCACCCGGCTCGGCCTGCCGCCACTGCCGACCACCACCATCGGCTCCTTCCCGCAGACGGACGAACTGCGGACGGCCCGTGCCGATCTGCGCGCCGGACGGCTCGACACCGCGGCCTACGAGGTACGGATCAAGGCCGAGATCGCCGAGGTCGTCGCCTTCCAGGAGAAGACCGGTATCGACGTACTGGTCCACGGCGAACCCGAACGCAACGACATGGTCCAGTACTTCGCCGAACAGCTCACCGGCTATCTCGCCACCCGGCACGGCTGGGTCCAGTCCTACGGCACCCGCTACGTCCGCCCGCCGGTCCTCGCCGGGGACATCTCCCGCCCGGCACCGATGACCGTCCGCTGGACCTCCTACGCGCAGTCCCTCACCGACCGCCCCGTCAAGGGCATGCTCACCGGCCCCGTCACCATGCTGGCCTGGTCCTTCGTCCGCGACGACCAGCCCCTCGCGGACACCGCCCGCCAGGTCGCCCTCGCCCTGCGCGACGAGGTGGACGACCTGGAGGCGGCCGGAACCGCCGTCATCCAGGTCGACGAACCCGCCCTCCGCGAAACCCTCCCCCTGCGCTCCGCCGACCACGCCGACTACCTGGCCTGGGCGACGCAGGCGTTCCGCCTGTCGACGTCCGGCGCAGCGCCGGGCACCCAGATCCACACCCATATGTGCTACGCCGAGTTCGGCGACATCGTCCAGGCCATCGACGACCTCGACGCCGACGTGATCAGCCTGGAGGCCGCCCGCTCCCATATGCAGGTCGCCCATGAACTCGCCGCCCACGGCTACCCCCGCGAAGCCGGCCCCGGCGTCTGGGACATCCACTCCCCCCGCGTCCCCTCCCCCGAGGAGGCGGCCCGACTGCTGCGTACGGCCCTGAAGGCCATCCCGTCCGAACGCCTCTGGGTCAACCCCGACTGCGGCCTCAAGACCCGCGCCTGGCCGGAGACCCGCGCGACCCTGGAGAACCTGGTCACGGCGGCCCGTACGATCCGCGAGGAACTGGCGGACGGCTGACGAACGGCCCGGGGGCGGAGACGCGCGGGCGTCTCCGCCCCCGGGGACGTATGGGGCAAGCGCCGTAGAAACCAACCCCGAGCACGCCCAGGGCCGGTAACCAGCCGATGTGGATCACTCGGCTCTCTGTACGCAGCCGCTTTCCGGCACGCCCCGGGCCTCCTGAGCACCGGCACATGGCCGACTTCATCTGTTGTCACTGCCATTTGTTCCGGCCACCTGAGCCACACCCTGCTCTTGACGGTGCTCATGCCATACGTGAACCTCGCGCAGTGCGCTGTACGGCATACGCAGAAACCCGGGGGTCTGTACGTACTCCGCCCATGAGGCTTCCACGGACACCGCCTCCGTCCGACGGTCACCACCAAGGACGCTCTGCGACGAGTGCGTCGCCACGTACCTGCTCCACGATCGCATCGCGCTGTCGAAAGCCAGCCGTCGAAGCGTCACGTCCCAGGAAGGCAATGAGTACGAACAGTGATAGTCAGACCCTTATCCCTCAGACACCGACACGGTGAATCAGGGCCTCGCCCCCGCTGGGCAACGGCGGTCGCGGCTTCGGTATGCGCCCTGACACTCGTCCTGAGCTCGGCTCCGGTACACCAGGCGGCGGCCGCGACCCCGGCCGCCACGTGTGCGGGCGCCGACTCCGACTTCAACGGCGACGGCATCCGGGACACGGCGGTCTCCGACCCCGAAGCCACCGTCTCGGGCATGGCCGGGGCCGGGCGGGTCACCGTTGTCTACGGCGGTGCGAAGGGCGTAGTCCATCTCGCCCAGGGCGCGGCCGGGATCCCAGGGGCCCCCGAGGCCGCTGATCGGTACGGACACGCTCTCGCGGTCTACGACGCCGATCTCGACGGCTGTTCCGATCTCGTCATCGGCACCCCCTACGAGGATCTCGACACCATTGTCGACACCGGTCTGGTACACATCGTCTACGGCTCGCCCACGGGCCTGAACAGCGGAAAGCCGGTCAAAGAGCATCTGCAGGGAACCGGCAGACCGCTGGGCGGATCCCCCGAGCCCGGAGACTGGACCGGCTACGCCCTCACCGCGGGCAAGACCTCCGCAGGCGCCCCCTTCCTGGTGATCGGCGCGCCCGGCGAGTCCATCGGCAGCGCGGAGGACGCCGGGCACTTCTTCTACATCCACGGCACCGCGCAGACCACCGCCGTTGTCAGTCAGGACACCGGCAACGGCGGCGACGTACCCGGGGTGGCCGAACGAGGGGACCGCTATGCCGCCGCCCTGAGCTCCACCCCCCACCAGTTCGCGGTGAGTGCTCCCGGCGAATCACTCGGCCAGGTGACCTTCGCGGGCGTCATCGCCGTGTTCAGCCACACCCTGGTGGCGGGATACCCGAAGCCCTTGCTCGGCCTCGGCCAGGACGCCGCCAGTGTCACCGGTGTCGAGGAGCGCGGCGACGGTTTCGGAACGGCGCTCGCGATGATTCCCTACCGGGCCGGCGTTCTGCATCCGGCCGACCAATCGCTGATCACCGTCGGAGTGCCCGGCGAAGACCTCTCGACCACCGTGGACGCGGGCGCCGTGCAGACGTTCCGCGTCACCTCCGGCGGCGGCTTCGCCGAGGACGCGTGGATCGACCAGAACGTGACCGACGTCGAAGGAGAGGCGGACGCCGGTGACTTCTTCGGTCAGCGCCTCGCCGCGGTCAACACCGCGTCCGGTGTGGCGACCCCCACCGCTACCCGGCTGGCCGTAGGGGTCCCCGGCGAGGAATCCGCCGAGGAGCACCGCGACAAGGGCGGGGTGCAGATCGTCCCGCTCATCGGGCCGGTCGGCCTCACCGACCAGTGGATCGAGCCCGGCCACGGCATCCCCGGCCAGCCCGCCCCCCGTCAGCTGGCAGGGATGAGCGTGGGAGCGGCCCCCGAGGGGTTGCTCGTCGGCATGCCCTACGGCCCGCCCGAGGGTCGAGCCGTACACATCTTCGATTGGAACGTCCCTTCGGGCGGTGCTCCGACTCGCACACTCCGCCCCGGTGAGGGCGGCATTCCGGCCGACGGCACGGCCTGGGGAGCGGTGGTCCGCTGATGAGGCGAGCAGACGTCCACCGGTCCACCGCAGACGAACCGTCCCGAAGACATCAGGTGGCGAACACATGGGACAGAGAGCGTACGAAACGGCGTTTCGGGCGAATCCTGTCCCGCGGCGCCTTGGCGGTCCTCGTCACGGGCGCCGTACTCGCCGGCGGTCTCGTCGTCCTGCCCGGGGAACCGGATCGGGTGCCCGCCGAACCGGTCTCGGCAGCCACCGCTCTGACGTCGAAGACGGCGCAGGCGGAGGACCAGGCCCGGGCCGCCGCGCGAAGTACGGGTCAGCAGGTGGAAGTACTCCGGCTACGGGGCGAGCGCACCCAGACCTTCGCCGAACCCGACGGCACCTTCACCTCGCGGCAGTACACGGAACCCGTGCACGCCGTCCGTGACGGTAGCTGGGTGGCCGTCGATCCGACACTCCAACGCGGCACCGACGGTATCTGGCGTCCGAAGGCCGCGACCGTCGACCTGGAGCTGTCGTCCGGCGCATCGGGCACTCCCTTCGTCTCCATGGAACGCACCGGCCGCTTCATGTCACTGACCTGGCCCTACGGCGCGTTGCCGAACCCCTTGGTCCAAGGCGACACCCTCACCTATCCGGACGCCCTGCCCGGGGTCGATCTCCGAGTACGGGCCGAGGCCGACGGATTCGGCCAGCTGCTGGTGGTGAAGACACCGGAAGCCGCGAACGACCCCCGGCTGACCCGGATCAGCTTCGGCCTCGACACCCGTGGGCTGCGGTTCACCAAGAACGCCGCAGGCGCCCTGAAGGCGGAGGACTCGGAGGCGGGCGGTACGGTCTTCGAGGCGGGCAAGCCGGTCATGTGGGACTCCGCGTCCGTCCGGGAGCAGCCGCCCGCGGCCCTGAACGCCCGGCCCTCGCGGACGGGACCGGCAGCCCGGACGGTGTCCGCCCCGGCACTGGACGGCCCGGGCGGTGGCGGCAGGAGCACCGAGGTCGGACTGGAACTGGGCAACGGCACCATGACCCTCGTACCGGACCAAGCCCTCCTCAACGGGGCGAACACCGTGTTCCCGGTGGTCATCGACCCCATCACCAAGACCAGTCACCGCACCGCGTGGACCGGTGTGATGTCGGGAATGCCGACCGAACGGGACTGGAAGTACGGAGACAGTGCGGGCGCCGGCAAGTGCCCCACCGACTACAACCCCGTGTCATGCAACGGCGTCGATGTACGTCGACTGCTCTTCACCATGCCGGTCTCCTTCTACCAGGGCAAGCAGATCCTGGGGGCGACGTTCTCCGCGCGGGTGACGCATATCTACAGCGCCACACCGCAGGCGGAGCCGATCCGGCTCTACCGGATCGGCGGCAAGAACCACACGATCACCTCGTCCAGCAACTGGTCGAACACGAAGGACGACTGGCTGGCCCACGTGGAGACCGTCGACAAGCCCATCTCGCCGACATCATGCTCCAGCCAGGCCAATCTCCACTTCGAAAGCGGCCCGTCGGGCGGCCTCACCGGCCAGATCCGCACAGCAGCCGACGAGGGATGGTCGTCCATGACCCTCGGGCTGCGGGCCGCCGACGAAACCCGTTTCGCCGAGTGGAAGCGGATCTGCGGGAACGCCTACCTCTCGGTGCGGTACAACACACTGCCCCGGCAGATCAAGACCGCCGACATGGACACCGACCGAGGGGAATGCGTCTGGGGCGCGACCAACCGCCTCTACACCGAGAAGCTCCCGGTGCTCCAAGTCCAGGCCGTGGATCCCGACCACGGGAAGGCACAGACCGACAAGGTCAAGGTGCAGTTCAAGGTCGACTGGACCCAAGGGGGTCAAGCACACTCCTACTTGTACGACACCGGGTATCTGGCTCCTGTCTCCGGTACCAAGTTCACCCACACCGTCCGGAAAAGCATTCCGCAGAACACCGTGGTCTATTGGAGCGCCCGGGCGTTCGACGGGGACGGCTGGGGGCCCTGGAGTTACGAAGGCAGCGCTCAGCGGTGCGAGTTCATCTACGACGCTACGCTGCCGGGCGCACCGAACGTGCTGTCCAAGCAGTATCCGTCGGACACCGTGTACCACGACGGCGTGGGCACCACCGGCACCTTCACCTTCGCGCCCAACCCCAACGACAGCAAGCCGGACAACGACGTGGTGAAGTACCACTACGCCTTCGGCAATGTGGTCACCACGGCCTCTCCCGCGCTCACACCGGCCAGTGCGGGTGGTTCCGTCACGGCCTCCTGGACACCCACCAGGTCGGGACGTCATTGGGTGGAGGTGCTCGCCGTCGACCGGGCCGGGAACTCGGGTACCCGGGCACGGCATTCCTTCCTGGTCAGTGAGGGCAGACCGGTTGTCGGTCAGTGGAATCTGGCCGACGACCCGGGGAGCCCGACGGCTCACGACGAGACGGAAAAATACTCCGCGGACGCAGGTCCCGGAGTGACCTTCGGCGTCGAGGGCCCCGGGGGACGAGCCGACTCTGCTGCCCGCCTCGACGGCGGTGCCGGTGGATATCTCGACTCCGGTGACACGGTCCTCAGCAGCGACCAGAGCTTCACCGTCAGTGCCTGGGTCCGCCCCACCGATCTGACCCGTGACGCGGTTGCCGTGAGCCAGGACGGCACCGGAGAGCCCGGATTCACCCTCGGCTACGACGCCGTCGCCGGAACCTGGGCATTCTCCCTCCCGGTCGCCGACGTGGACGCGCTCGGCTCCTGGCAGGCCGTAGCCGGCGGTGTCACACCGGTCAGGAACCAGTGGGTCCTGCTCACCGGCGTCTACGACGCCCAGACATCCGACATCCGGCTCTATGTCAACAAGGACCTCAAGGGCAGCGCCAAGCGCGACTCGGTCTGGCGGTCCTACGGCCCGCTCCAGATCGGCCGGGCCACGGCGAAAAGCGGATACGAGGACCACTTCACCGGTGACCTCGCCGAGGTCAGGGTCTTCGACCGGATTCTTCCGGCGGGCGAGGTAGCGGAGCTGATGACTCTCAAACCCGAGCGCAAGGGGTACTGGCAGCTCGACGCCCCGGGGGCGACCTCCCCCGAAACCGGTGGCGGGCAGCCGTTGAACCTCGCCGGAGGTGCGCAGATCTACCGTCCGGCCGATCCCCTCTGGGACCCCCGCGCGCTGGTGGGCGACGGGCATCTCGTCCTCGACGGCCTCGACGACCATGCCGCGACGGCTACGGCCCCGGTCACCGGTGGGGCGAGTTTCACCCTCACGGCCAGGGCACGTATCACCGCGATCGACTCGCCCAAGGCGCAGACGGTGCTGTCGCTGCCCGGCACCGCGGCGAACCGACTGGTCGTGCGTTACCGGCCGCCCAGTGGTGACCAGCCTTCCAAGTGGGAGCTCGCGGTCGCCGACTCCGATACGGCCACGGCTCAGGTCAAGTCCTTCGCCGACGACATGGTGCTCCCCGACAGCGGTGGCTCGGGCCAGCATCTGGCGGCGGTCTACGACGCCGTCGCCAACGAGGTCCGGCTCTATGTGGACGGTCAGCTCACCAGTAGCGCCCATGGGGTCGACAACACGCTGTGGCTCGCCAAGGGCGGCCTCCAGATCGGCCGTTCGGCCCTGGGAGGCGGCGGCGAGTACTTCGCCGGCGCCCTGGACGAGATCCGTGCCTACAACGGCGCGGTCGACCCCGTCGCGATCCGTCAGATGTCCTCCCTGACAGCGCTGCCTCATATGTAGCCCCACGTCCCCGTCCGGGGTGTGCCCGGGTCCTGGCGACCCGGGCACACCCCGGACGGACCACATCCGACCGGCGGGTCCGCATCCGGAACCGCCGGGCACTCCATCACCGCAGATCCGCGGCAACCCATTCTCGTTTTCACTTCCTTGACGGAGTTTCATGAGACCGCGACAAGGCCGACTGCTCAGTCGGCGTATACCCGGACGAGTGATGACCGTGGTCGTCACGGGCCTGTGCATGGTCCTGGCGGGCACCACGGTCCAAGGCGTGGCCTTCGCGGCCGGAGAAACCGGAAGAACAGCCCGGCCCGGGGTACAGGACGTGCCGGATCCGGTACGGGTCGGAGCAGCCAAGAGCCTGCCCCGTCCCGTGAACCCGGCCGCCAAGGCAGCCGTCGACCGCCTCGACCCGGCTGTCTGGCCCAAGGGCGGCACCCGAGAGGTCCAGGTCTCGGCCGACAGTACGAAACCGGCACCGGTGACCGTCGGCGGGCTGCCCGTACTGGTCGGCGCCCCCAAGTCCCGGAACCCCGGGACGCCCTCCGCGCGATCCGCGCCCGGGGAGACCGGCCCGGCGAGGGTCCGCGTAGAAGTGCTGCCCACGGCACGCGCCGCCGACCTCGGAGCGGGTGCCGTATTACGCGTACAGCGTGCGGACGGTTCACGGAGCCCGGCCAAGGTCCGGCTCACGGTCGACTACTCGGCCTTCGCCGAAGGGTTCGGCGGCTCCTACGGAGCACGGCTGCGTCTGGTGCAGCTGCCCGCGTGCGCCGCCGTCGCAGAGCCGGGGAGCCGGGCCTGCCCCGCACCGCCCAAGGCACTGGCCACGGTCAACGACGCCGAGGCCCGGACCGTCAGCGCGGAGGTCGCGGCCACCCCCGCGACACTGGGCGGTGCTTCCGCGGCCACGAACCGAACAGCACCGCTGTTCGCACTCACCCCCGGCGCCTCCTCGTCCCAGGGCAACTACGGCGCGACCGGCCTGTCGCCCTCCGCGAGCTGGAGCGTCGCCCCGTCGACCGGCGGATTCACCTGGTCCTATCCGATGCGTACGGTCCCGGTCCCGGGCGGGCTCGACCCGACGGTCGGCCTGTCGTACTCCTCGCAGTCCACCGACGGACGCACCTCGAACACCAACAACCAGGGCTCCTGGATCGGTGAGGGCTTCAGCTACGAACCCGGCTATGTCGAGCGCAGCTACAAGCCCTGCGCGGAGGACGGCCACAACACCTCGGCCGAACAGTGCTTCGCCTTCGACAACGCCACGATGATGCTCAACGGGAGCTCGACCCGGATCATCCTGGACGACACCACGGGGAAGTGGCGGCTCGCCGACCCCGACGGGTCGACCGTCGAGAAGGTCGGTGGCATCTCCGGAGGGCACTGGAAGATCACGACGCCCGACGGCAAGCAGCACTTCTTCGGCCGCAGCCAACTGCCGGGCTTCACCGCGGGCAAGGAGGAGACACATTCCGCCTGGACCGCGCCGGTGTTCGGCGACGATCCCGGCGAGCCCTGCCACAACGCCGACTTCAGCAAGGCGCACTGTCAGCAGGTGTGGCGCTGGAACCTCGACTACGTCAAGGACGTACACGGCAATGTGATCTCCTACTACTACGGTAAGGAGACCAATCACTACTCCCTCAACGGCAAGACGGACGTCAACGGAACGCCGTACCACCGCGGGGGCTACCTCAAGCGCATCGACTACGGGCAGCGCGACGGTCAGGTCTACACGACCCAGGCGCCCGCCAGAGTCGTGTTCGGCGTCGGCGAGCGCTGTCTGTCCGGCGCCCCCTTCGACTGTTCCGAGTCCAATCGCACCAAGGCCAACGCCGCCCACTGGCCGGATGTCCCGGTGGACCGGGAGTGCAAGGCCGGCGTCAAGTGCTCGGCCGACCAGCGGTCGGTGACGTTCTTCACGACCAAGCTCCTCACGTCCGTGGTGACTCAGATGCGCACGGGTACCACGGGCTACCAGGACGTGGACGCCTGGAAGTTCCGTCATAGCTTCCTCGACAACGGTGACGCGTCCCAGGCTCTGTGGCTGTCGTCCATCGAGCACGAGGGCCGGGTCGGCGCCGTCGCGAAGATGCCCCTGCTCGAATTGTTCGGTACCCAGCTCGACAACCGGGTCGACATCGACGGCGACAACATGTCGCCCTTCCGCCGTTTCCGTCTCGCCACGGTGCTCAACGAGACCGGCGGTCAGCTGGACATCAACTACAAGCCCGCCGAGTGCACCGTTCCCACACTCCCCCAGCCCGGCCACTCCACCAAACGCTGCTACCCCGTCATGTGGGCGGGGCCGGGGCATGTGGAACCCGTGAAGGACTGGTTCCACAAGTACGTCGTCGGTGAGGTGATCCAGACCGACCGCACCGGCGGTGGCGAGAAGATGGTCACCCGATACGACTATCAAGGCCCGGCCGGGTGGCGGCACTCCAAGCCCGACGGCATCACCCCGGAGAACATGCTGACCTGGGGCGACTGGCAGGGGTACGGCAAGGTCAGCGTCACCTCCGGCCCGGAGAACGGCAGGCGCAGCCGGACCGACCACACCTACTTCCAGGGTCTCCACGGCGACAAGCTGCCCGGTGGAGGCACCCGGGTCGCCCAGGTCGTCGACTCCGGCGGGACGACCCACGCCGATGACGAGGACTACATCGGCTTCGAGCTGGAATCGGCCGTCTACGACAACGGAAAGATCACCAACAAGGTCGTCAAGCATCCCTGGAAACACCACACCGCGACCCAGACCAAGCCCTGGGCCACCACCCGGGCCACTCTCGTCCAGCCCCGGCTCACCCGTGGATTCACCGCCCTCGCCTCGGGCGGATGGCGCGAGACGAAGTCCACGATCACCTACGACACCGCGGTTCCCAGCGGTCGTATCACCGAGTCCGAGGACCTCGGCCATGTGGTGCACGCCACCGCGACTCCTCAGGAGAAGGCCGATGCGGCCAAGGACGACACCTGCATCAGAACCTGGTACGCCGACAATACGGATGAACCGAACCTGCTCGACAGCGTCAAGCGGGTCGAAAAGGTATCGGTGGCCTGTGACGCCGCGGTTGACCGCTCGAAGCAGGTCATCTCCGATACCCGCAACTTCTACGACGGCCAGGCGGCCCACGGCGCCGTACCCACCCGGGGCCTGGTGACCAAGGTGGAGCGGCTGGCGTCGCACAACGGCACCACGGCGACCTATCAGACGACCGCCGAGAACCGTTACGACGCCTACGGCCGCGCCGAGTACGCCACCAGCCCCGCCACCGGGGCCGCGACCACGGTCTTCACCATGGTGAACGGCCTCACGACCCAGACCAGGGTCACCAACGCCAAGGGCCATGTCAGCAGCACGGACTTCGATCCCGCCTGGGGTCAGACCCGTGGTCATACCGATCCCAACGGCAAGCGTCAGGACCTCACCCACGACGCCCTCGGCAGGGTCTCCCACATCTGGCTGGAGGACCGCCGCAAGTCGGTCGAGACCCCCAGCACCAAGTTCACCTACCAGGTCCGTCGTGATCAGCCCGTGGCCATCAAGCGGGAGCTCCTCGAACGGGACGGCACCTACGCCGACGACTACACGCTCTACGACAGTCTCCTCCGCCCCCGGCAGCGGCAGGCCGAGGGCCCCGGCACCACACGTCTGGTCGCCGACACCCTCTACGACGGACACGGCCGCGTCACGACCTCGTACGACACCTACCAGGCGACGGGCGCACCGACCAGCAGCCTCGTGACACCGAGCCTGGGCGACATACCCACGATGTACCGTCATGAGTTCGACGACACCGGGCGTCCGACGGCCACCGTCTTCGCCTCCAACGGCGTCGAGCAGTGGCGCAGTACCAACAAGCACGAAGGCGACCGGAGCCATGTCATCCCGCCTCAGGGCGGCGTGGCGACGACTTCGTTGACGGACACCGCCGGACGCGTCACCGAACTGCGCCAGTACCAGAGCGGCGTCCCGGGCACCGCCGGTCCGACCGCCTACACCTCCACTCGCTACAGCTACACACCCGCCGGCCACCTGGCGACGGTCACCGATTCGGCGAACAACACCTGGTCCTTCACCTACGACCAGCGGGGCCGCGAGACCCGGTCGGTCGACCCGGACGCCGGTACGACGGAACTGACGTACGACGACGCGGACCGAGTCACCGCCACCAGGCACGTGGAACGCGACAAGACCATCAGCTCCACCTACGACGTACTCGGCCGCCCCCTGTTCACCTACGACGGCCCCGTCTCCGCGAACAAGAAGCTCACGGAGACCAGATACGACAGCGCCGGCATGCTCGGGCGAGCATTCGCCTCGCTGAGCTACGTCCCCGGTACCAACGAGTTCTTCGGCTCCGTGGTTCAGAGCACCGACAGCTTCTACCGGCCGCTGCAGACCGCGTACAGCGTCCCGGCTTCCCAGGGCACCGGGCTCACAGGTGTCTACGTCTTCACCAACACCTACAACACCGACGGCACACAGAGCACCGCGGGGCTCCCGGCCGCGGGCGCGCTGCCCGCCGAAAGCCTGGCCTACGGTTACGACACGCTCCAGCGCCCGGTCAGCCTCACAGGCGCGGCGACCTACGCCACCAACACCATCTGGTCACCCACCAGCAAGCCACTCCAGTACGAGCAGAGCACCGGCACCAAGAAGGTCTGGAACACCTTCGAGTACGAGACGGGCACCCAGCGTCTGACCCGTGCTCTGGTGGACGTCTACGGAAGCACCGGCGGCGCGGCCAAGAAGACCGCCTACTCCTACGACCAGGTCGGCAACGTTCTGTCCATGGCGGACACCGGGTCCGGCAGTGCCACGCCGGACGTCCAGTGCTTCGCCTACGACCAGAACAAGCTGCTGTCCGAGGCGTGGACTCCGGCGACGGACACCACCGGCGCCCAGGGATCGGGAACGGTCGGCACCACCAACCCCCTCCAGGGCTCGCGTCCTTCGGCCTGCGCCACCGATCCGGGGGCAACGGCACTGGGCGGCCCCGCCCCGTACTGGAAGTCCTACCGGACCGACGCCATCGGGAACCGTACCCAGGACATCATCCGAGATGTCACCGGTGACCGGTCGAAGGACGTCACCCGTACCTTCACCTACGGCGAGAACGGCGCAGGCCCGCACGCCGTCACCAAGGTGACCGAGCAGACCCCCACCGGGCCTGCGATGTCCCGCTACACCTACGACGCCGCGGGCAATATGACGACCCGCACGATCGGCGGCGACACCGACACCCTCACCTGGGGCTCCACGGGCAAGGTGGACAAGATCTCCCGCCCCGACGACGTCACCACCCCCGACAAGAACGAGGCGTCCGAGACCGCCTTCCTCTACGACGCGGGCGGCAACCGGATCCAACGCAAGGACCCCACCGGCACCACCGTCTATCTGCCGGGCACGGAACTCCATCTCCCCACCGGCACGACGACCGCCACGGCGACCCGCTACTACCAACACCTCGGCCAGACGGTCGCCGTCCGCGGCAACGACGGCAAGGTCACCTTCACCGCCTCCGACCACCACGGCACCGGCGACCTGGCCGTGGACGCGACGACCGGAGCGACGACCTACCGCCGCTCCGACCCTTACGGCAACCCCCGGGGCGCCGGCCCGGGCACCTGGCCCGGCTCCAAGGGCTTCGTCGGCGGCACGATCGACAAGTCCACGGGCCTCACCAACCTGGGGGCCCGTCAATACGATCCGGCCCTCGGCAAGTTCATCTCAGTCGACCCGATCATCGACTACTCCAACGCGCAGCAGATGAACGGCTACGCCTACGCCAACAACTCCCCGGTCACCCACTCCGACCCCACGGGCCTGCTGACCGATGTGTGCCGGGAGGGCATCGCGCACTGCTCCCACTACGGCGGGAAGACGACCTACAGGAAGAACAACAACAAGAAAAGCGCCCCGCCCGAGAGCGAAGCGGAACTGAACAACTGGCGCGCAAAGAACGACCAGGTCCAAGCGAAAAAGTCGATCCAAAAGACAATCGACAAGATGTCCGATCAGATCGCCGAAATCGCCGGGGTCGAAGCAGTTAAAGACTGCCTAGCCAATCCAGGGGTGGGCATCTGCCTCAAGGCGGCTGGCGAGATCGCCACCCTCTTCGTCGGAACGGGCGTCAAGTTCCTAGTCAAGGGAAAACGGGTCGCGAAGGTTCTGAAACTCCTTCCTGACCTCAAGAACAACATCAATGACGTCAGAAATGCCGACAAGAGAGCCAAGAAAGCAAAGAAGGAGCTCGACGAGGAACGTCGGACTCTTGGCAACTGCCTGACGCAGAAGCACAGCTTCCTTCCGGACACTTTGATTCTCATGGCCGACGGCAGTCGGAAGAAAATCAAAGACATCCGACTCGGCGACAAGATCCTCACAACCGACCCCAAGACCGGAAAGAACGTCGCCCGCGAGGTCGTCCGCACCATCACCACGAAGGACGACAAGGACTTCGTCACCCTGCGGCTCGACACCTCCAGGGGCAAGCAGACTCTGATCTCCACGGTCAACCACCCCTTCTGGGTTCCTGAACAGCAGAAATGGGTTGAGGCCAGCCAACTAAAGCCCGGCACTGCGCTGCACACTGCACAGGGAGAGCGTGCCCAGCTGGCAGCGGCCCTTTCCTTCGAAAAGCGGCAGCAGACATTCGACCTGACGATCGACGGCATCCACGCATACTATGCCCTAGCGGGAGCCGTATCACTCCTCGTTCACAACGACAATTGCGGAACAATTGTTCCAAGCCTGGTAAAATTCTCGCAGGATGAGATCAGCAGAACATTCAGTACAGGTATGACCGTCGATCACGTAGCTTCCGGATTGAGGTCTGGATGGATCAAGCCTGGGAACATTCCACCGATACGCCTAGTAGTCAGAGATGGCAATCTCTTCACTCTTGATAACCGTCGCTTGGCGGCATTCCAGAAGGCCAGAATGCCAGTCCCGTTCAGAATGGCTTCACCGAAGGAAGCCGCTTCCGAGTCCTGGAAGTTCACCACGGTGACCAATGGCGATTCTATCGTTGTCCGCGAAACAGGAGAGGTATGGTCTCCGTGAGTAACCTCGATCCAGATACATCATCCGTTCAATCACGCGAGGACCTGTCGAGATTTTTGCTCGAGTTGGCCGAGAGAGTCGATGCGGGCTCTTTTCCTAACGAAAATGAATCATCAGCGGCCTACACGCGAGCTGCGGGTTATTGGGTTCGCTCGATGAAAGGGTTCTTCTTGAACCGTGGCGAAGAAGTTCCGGGAGATCCTAGCTGGGAAATGATCGCCATGATCTTTTCGGCAGCCTTCACCTATGAGTAGCCTCGCCAATCGAAGCTTGATCAAAAATCGAGGCACAAGCCTGCCGACATCGTTCGACCTCTCCGCTATTTAGTGGGCAGCAGTTCGAAGCCCCGCCAGGCACCCTGGCGGGGCTTCCGCAATTGATTTCGTCGAACAGTGCCCAAAGAGCAGCGGGCTGCTGTTGTTAGAAAGTGCCGTGCCGGTCGACAATCAGGTGGTGCTTGAAGGCGGGGCGGCGCGGTCGACGGACGAGGGGCCGACATGATCCCCCCTTGAGAGCACGGACGTGGGAGTCGTCCACGGCGCAGTCGTCCAGTACCAGGCGAGTTCGCGCGGCGCAGTTCGGCCAGCAGGGGCGGCAGCAGCGCGGCCAAACGCTGGTCTCGGTCCAGTCCCGCAGCTGCGCCAGGCTGTGACTCCGGAGCAGCCCACGGTCTCAGCCGGAACGTCGCGCCAGACGACGCCGGTCCGCAGGACGTACAAGATACCGGCGATAGCCGCGCCCGGTCCGGCACGCGAAGCCGCCCGGGATACCGGCGGCACCGTTCGGGAGCAGGTGGCAGCAGCGGGGCCACTCGCTCCCACAGGTCGTCAGGAACAAGATCAGCACGCACCCGGACACGCTGCCGATCAAGATCGATAAGCGCAAAAACCGCAGCTCAACCCATTCTGAAACGATCAGCAAGGCGGGTCCGGCTAAGGAGTTCACTATTTATGAAGAGTTCGCCCCCCCCTACTCCGAGGACAGTCAACATGGCTAGCAGGCGCAGGGGTCATGACGCCAGGCATCGGTGCGGGGGGCAGGTGACACAGATACATGGAGAAGTTTTGCCATTACTGGTGGCCCCACGAAGCAACTACTCCAGGTAATTGACTCTCCGTGGGGCCTGCGGACAAGTGGACAGTCAACGAAAAAGCCAAATCAGGTCGATAGTCTTCGTCGGGCAGCTGACCACGAAAGGCGGTCTGGCTGCAATCCTCCCGCGGATACTCCTGACCGGAAGGACGTAAGGACGTCTGGAGTCAGCCGAATCCGCAGGCCGAGGGGTCAGATCAGCCGGAAGAGGTCGGCGGCCGTGCGGACGTCCGTCAGGTCCTCGATCGAGCGGAGGTTGTCACAGAGGGCCTCCAGGACGGAGTCGGTCCGGGCGGCGCGCGGGGCGTCCACGGCCAGGCCGAAGACGCGGAAGCCCAGCCGGTGTCTGGACTCGTACCAGTCGCTGGTCCACTCCTCGGTGACCTCGCACTCGTCGTCGGTGAGTATGACGATGTCGCCCCGGGCGCGGGCCGTGTCGTCGAACTCGGCGGCCAGGATGTCCCGTGCCTCCGTCAGGGGGCGCTGGTAGCTGGTGCCGCCGCCGAGGAAGGTTTCCGCGAAGTCGATCACTTGGTCGATGTCGACGGGGCTCCCGGCGGGGAAGCGGAAGACCCGGAGTTTGTCGGCGGCGGCGAAGAGGATGCCGACGAAGTCGCGGTTCGCGTGGCGGGCCTGGTCCAGCAGGGCGAGGGCGCATGCCTTGGCCCAGGCCTCCCGGGGGACTCCGCCGGGGCCTGTGACGTACATGGAGTGGGAGGTGTCGATACAGGCGATCACGGCGCCCCGGCCGGTGGGGCGCTCGCCCCGGGTGTCGTAGAGCATCAGCTCTCCGGCGGCGTAGCGGGCGGCGAAGACGGCGCGGAGTTCGGGCAGGCCGAGGTTGGCCAGTTCGGAGGGGATGATCCGGGAGAGGTCGTCGCCGAGGGTGACGCCGACCAGTTCGCCGGTGGTGTTCTCCACCTTGTGGGCGCGTTCGCCGTCGGCCATCTGCCGGAAGCGGCCGATCAGTTCGGCCCAGCGGGCGAGTCTGCCGGTGCGGAGCCGTTCGGCGAGGCGGGCTCGCCGGTCGTAGGGCATCCGTTCCAGTTCGCCGGGGCCGACGCCCCAGGCGCGCATCAGTGTCGCCTCCGCCGTGACGGCGCGGGCGGCGTTCGCGGTGGCGTTCCGTGCGGCGGCGCGGATGCCGGGGGCGGCCTCGGCGATGGCTCGGGCCGCGTCACGGGCAGCCCGCGCGGTGTCGGGGGTGTTCGTCCGCGTGTCCGTGGCGGCGGCCCGCAGGGTCCGCTCGTGGGCGTCGTGGGAACCTTCGAGGATCCGGCGCAGTTCGGCGGCCTGGACGAGGACGGCCATGGCCGCCGCGTAGGGGTCGCCCGCCGTCTCGCGGCGCATGCCGGTGAACTCCGGTGAGTCCATCAGCGCGCTCACGATCTGGTGGTTCACCAGCCGGGAGGCGGGCATCTCGGGGCCTCCCCGCAGCCGTGGGGCGTGTTTGTAGGCCGCCAGGAAGACATCTGCGAGGAGGTCGGCGGCGTGCTCGTACCGCGTACTCAGCTCGGCGGCCAGTTCGCGCAGGGCCGCCGACTGCTCGCAGGTGTCGCGCCAGGTCATCCGGTCGAAGCGGTCCGCGACCACCGCCCCGGTCTGCCATCGGGGTACGTCGGCGTCGTACGGGCGGGTGTCCATCGTGCTCGCCCTCCCCCGTCAGAGCTGGGACCGCGCCGTGCTCTCGTCCATGCCCAGGGCCTCGGTGAGGACCCGGGCGCGGACGGCTCTGCGGCGGACCGCGACCCGGTCGATGGCGGTGGTGGAGCGGCCCGCGCCGGCCGCCTCCGTACGCAGTTCCTCCAGGCGTCTGCCCGCGGTGGCGAGCTTGTTGTGGGCCTTCTTGATGACCCATTCGCTCAGGGCCTCGCGGGACTGTCCGGCCATCGCGTCGAGCTGGGCCTCCAGTTCGTCGATGGTGTCGGCGAGGTCGAGGGCTTCCTTGGCGTCGGGGTTGACGAGTTGGAGGAGTTCGCGTTCGACGGTGGGGCGCTGGGCGGGCGAGTCCCACAGGACATGGCCGAGTACCGGCAGATCGGCCTCGGTGACCGAAGGGCGGCCGTCGAGGTAGGCGGACGCCTGGAGCAGGCCCACCGACTGTCGCCAGCGGCGGTCGGAGGCGATGAGTTCCCTGCGGCGCAGAGCGGCCCGCAGGGCGCAGATGGCGTCCACGATCGGGTCGGGGACGTCGACGGCCGGAACGGACTCCTCGACGGCGTACCGCAGTTCGGCGAGGGTCACGGTGGTTCTGACCGGCGCCGCCGGGCGGCGTACGGCGGAGCGGACCAAGGCGGCGAAGTGGGTGGGGTCGGCGAGATAGCCGACCTCGATCCGGACCAGCAGCCGGTCGTAGATCGCGGCGGTGTCCTCACCGGTGGGCAGTTCGTTGCTCGCCGTGATCGCCCCGATCAGGGGGCAGTGGACGGGTTCGCCACCGCTCTCGGGGTGGTAGATCCGCTCGTTGAGATAGCCCAGGGTCTCGTTGAGGGCGGCCGTGGAGCATTTGAAGATCTCGTCGATGAAGGCGATATCCGCGGTCGTGGCGCGCCCGTCGTAGATCTGGCGGTATTCGCCCCGGGTCAGCGCGGCCACGTCGACGGGCCCGAACATCCTGGTCGGGGCGGTGAACTTGGACAGCAGGATCTCCCAGTAGGACGCCCCGTCGATCCTGGCGGTCAGCTCCCTGGCCAGTTCGGACTTGGCCGTCCCGGGCGGGCCGAGCAGCAGCGAGTGCCGGCCGGCGAGCATCGTCACCATCAGGGTCCGGATGACGTCGGCCCGCTCGTAGAAGCGGTCCGACAGCTCGTCGCGGATCGCCCGCAGCCTCCCGGCAGTGTCCCGCGCGTCCCCCGCGCCCATGTCAAGCTCCTCCGCTCCGACGCCCCGCCGGGCCCGACGATACGGCGCGCCCGGAGCCCGGGCGGGGGCCGGGCGGCCGGAAATCGGCGGTGGCCGCCGTCGGGTGCTCTCGGAACGGGCCGGTACGGCCGGACCGGGCGGGGTCGCGCTGTCCGGAAAGGGCCTGTGGACGGCGCGGGGCAGCCCCGGGGTCGGGCTTGAGAGACTGGCCGGTATGGATATCGGTCGCAGGAACAATGTCACCGTCACCGGCGACCCGCAGGGGCCGACGGTGGTGCTGGCCCACGGGTTCGGCTGCGATCAGAACATGTGGCGGCTGACGGTGCCCGCACTCGCCCGTGATCATCGGGTCGTCCTCTTCGACTATGTGGGGTGCGGGCGGTCCGACCTGTCGGCGTTCTCGGTGGAGCGGTACGCGTCGCTGGAGGGATACGCGCGGGACGTGGCGGAGGTGTGCGAGGCGCTGGAGCTGCGGGACGCGGTGTTCGTGGGGCATTCGGTGAGTGCCATGACCGGGGTGCTGGCCGCCGCGATGGTGCCGGAGCGGATCGGTGCGCTGGCGATGGTCGCTCCGTCGCCGCGCTATATGGACGACGAGGGGTACCGGGGCGGGTTCGGCGCCGCGGACATCGATGAACTGCTGGCGTCGCTGGACGCCAACTATCTGGGCTGGTCGGCCGCGATGGCTCCGCTGATCATGGGGAACCCGGACCGGCCCGAGCTGGGTGAGGAGCTGCGGAACAGTTTCTGCGCCACGGATCCGGAGATCGGGCGGGTCTTCGCCCGGACCACGTTCCTGTCGGACTCCCGGGACGATCTGAAGGGTGTCCGGGTGCCGACGCTGGTGCTGGAGTGTGCCGAGGACATGATCGCGCCCCGGGAGGTCGGTGCCTTCGTCCACCGGTCGATTCCCGGTTCGGCCCTGGTGACCCTGGAGGCCACCGGGCACTGCCCGCAGTTGTCGGCGCCGGAGGCGACGAACCGGGCGTTGCTGGAGTTCCTGGCGGGGCTGCGCTGATGCCACCGGCCGGACAGCACCCCGATCCGTACGGGACCGGGGACGAGCGCGCCCCGGACGCGGCTTTCGCGGCGCTGCTGGAGGACAGCGCCGAGGACCTCTACGAGTCGGCGCCCTGCGGCTATCTCTCCACCCTGATGGACGGCACGATCGCGAAGATCAACCGGACGTTGCTGGAGTGGCTGGGTCTGGAGCGCGCCGAGGTCGTCGGGCGGCTGCGCTTCACCGATCTGCTGACCATCGGCGGCAGGCTCTACCACGAGACGCACTTCGCCCCGCTGCTGCGGTTGCAGGGCGAGCTCAGCGGAATCGCGCTGGAGATCAGGCGGAGCGACGGGGAGCCCGTACCCGTACTGGTCTCGTCGGTGATCAAGTACGGCGGTTCGGGCGAGCCCCAGTTGATCCGTACGACCCTCTTCGACGCCCGCGACCGCCGCGCCTACGAGGAGGAGCTGCTCCGGGGACGGAAGTCGGCGGAGGAGGCGCGGGTACGGGCCGAGGCCGACCGGGCCCGGTTGCAGGACGCCCTCGCCGTACTCCAGAGGTCGCTGCTGCCGGACAGTCTGCCGCGGGTCCCGGGCATGGAGACGGCCGACTACTACCACACGGCGTCCCCCGACCGGCTCGGCGGCGACTTCTACGACGTCTTCCCGGTCGACGGCGCCCGGTTCGGCTTCTTCCTCGGAGATGTCTGCGGCAAGGGCCCCGCGGCCGCCGCGCTCACCTCCCTCACCCGTTACACGCTGCGCGCCGCCGCCCTGCACGACCCGGATCCCGTCGCCGCCCTGACCACGTTGAACACCGTGCTCCACGAGCGCTGCGCGGACAGTGGCGATCCCCGCTACTGCACGGCCGTCTTCGGGATCCTCGAACCCGGCCCCGGATCCGGCCGGGTCTCCGTACGGCTCGCCTCGGGCGGTCATCCGCCGGTCCTGGTGCTGCGTGCCGACGGTACGGCCGCTCCGCTGCCCACGCCCGGGGGGCTGCTGGTCGGCGTGCTGCCCGACGCGCCCTTCGCGGCGGCGGCCACCGTCCTGGGCCCCGGGGACACCCTGCTGCTGTACACCGACGGTCTGACCGAGGCGCGGACCGGGGAGGGCCGGGCCGACCGCTTCGGCGACGACGCCCTGCTCGCCTTCGCCGCCGCACAGGCCGGTAAGTCCCCGAGCGATGTCGTCGACGCCCTCACGGGGCTGCTGAAGGATCTCGGCGACGGACTGGACGACGATACGGCGCTGCTCGCCCTCGGCGTCCCGGCCGCCGACCCCGGCCCGGACGGGGACCCGGGGAACCCCGCGCGGGGACCCGGCCCGGCGGCCTGAACCCTCCCGGCGTCTTCCGGCACCCGCCGGTCCCGTAGGGCGCGCCGCCATGGCGGTGGCGCCACGGGGCCGGTGGGGTGACCGTCCCCGGAACCATCCGCAGAACCGCCCGCACACCGGGCAGGAATCAGCGCATCCATATCGGAGCACCCGGCCGAAGTACAGGTGTACAGGTGACCGACAGCGAGACAGGGGTGCGCATGCTGGGAGTGCGGTCCACGGCGGCCGAACCGCCCGGGACGCCCGGCGGGCCGGACGGGCCGGCGACGGCCCGGGACGCCGTCCGGGCCGTCGACGCGGAGCTGAGGCGCTTCCTCGACGCGGGACGGCGCCGGGCCGACGGTACGGACCCGGTGTTCGCCCGTGATGTCGCCGACCGGGTGGCCGATCTGGTCCTGCGGGGCGGCAAGCGGCTGCGGGCGGCGTTCGTGTGGTGCGGCTGGGCGGCGGCGGGCGGTTCGGGGGACGTCACACCGGTACTGCGTACGGGGGCGGCCATCGAACTCGTCCAGGCGTGCGCCCTGATCCACGACGACGTGATGGACGGCTCGCCGCTGCGGCGCGGCGCGCCCTCGGTGCATACGGGTCTTGCCCGCGCCCACGAGGCCGCGCGGATGACGGGCTCAGCGGAGACGTTCGGTGCCTTCGGCGCCGTACTCGCCGGTGATCTGGCGCTGGCCTGGGCGGACGATCTGCTGACGGAGACGGCCATCGGTTCACCGTACGGCCACCGGCTGGCCGTCGAATGGCGGGCGATGCGGGAGGAGATGGTCGCCGGGCAGTACCGGGACCTCCACGCGCAGGCCACCGGGGCGCGCGAACTCGACGACGCGCTGACCGTCGCCACCCTGAAGAGCGCCCTGTACACGGTCGAGCGGCCGCTGGCCCTGGGCGCGGCGCTGGCTGGCGCCGACGGCCCGGTCGTGGCGGCGCTGCGGGCCGCCGGGCGGTGCGCCGGGCTCGCCTTCCAGCTCCGCGACGATCTGCTGGGCACCTTCGGCGATCCGGCGCTGACGGGCAAACCGGCCGACGACGATCTCCGGACCGGCAAGCTGACCTGTCTGCTCGCGGTCGGCGCCGGGCTGGCCGGGGCGTCCGGCGACCGGGAGTCCGCCGCCGCGCTCGCCCCGGCCCCGGCCGGTCCTTCCGACGGCGCGGTGCGCCGCGCCAGGGCGGCGCTGGAACGCACCGGGGCGCGGTCCGTGGTCGAGTCGACGATCCACGAGCTGGCGTCGGCCGCCCTGCGGCACTTCGATCTGATCGGGGCGGATCCGCTCGTGCGGCGGGAGTTCGCGGCCCTGGTGGAGCGGGCGGCCGGGGGCGGGGCGCGGTCCGCCGGGGAGGCGGCGTGAAGACGGTCGCGGGGGCCACGGACCATGTGGTCGTGGTGGGCGCCGGGCTGTCCGGGCTGGCCTGCGCGCTGCATCTGCTGGGCGCGGGCCGCCGGGTGACGGTCGTCGAGCGGGACGAGGAGCCCGGTGGCCGGGCGGGCCGGGCCCGGCTCGGCGGCTACGAGATCGACACCGGGCCGACGGTGCTGACCATGCCGGAGCTGGCCGACGAGGCGTTCGCCGCAGTCGGCGACCGGCTCGACCGGCATGTCGAGCTGACGCCGCTGCACCCGGCCTACCGGGCCCGCTTCGCGGACGGCTCCGCACTCGACGTCCATACCGGGGGCGCGGCGATGGAGGAGGAGGTCCGGCGGTTCGCCGGGCCCGCCGACGCGGCCGGATACCGGGACCTGCGGCGGTGGCTGGAGCGGCTGTACCGGGCCCAGATGGGGCGGTTCATCGCGACGAACTTCGACTCGCCCCTCCGGCTGCTCCATCCGGATCTGGCCCGGCTGGCGGCGCTGGGCGGCTTCGGCCGGCTGGACCGGCGGATCGGCCGCTTCATCTCCGATCCCCGGCTGCGCCGGGTCTTCTCCTTCCAGTCGCTGTACGCCGGGGTCGCCCCGGCGAGGGCCCTCGCGGCCTATGCGGTGATCGCCTATATGGACACGGTGGCCGGGGTCTGGTTCCCGAAGGGCGGCGTGCACGCGCTGCCCCGGGGGATGGCGGACGCCGCCTCGGCGGCGGGTGCCCGGTTCCGGTGGTCGGCCGAGGTGACCTCGTTGGAGCGGTCGGGCGGCCGGGTCCGGGCCGTCCGGCTGGCTTCGGGCGAGCGGATCGCCTGTGACGCCGTGGTGCTGAGCTGCGAGCTGTCCACCGCGTACGGGCTGCTGGGGCGGGCCCCCAGGCGTCCCGTACGGCTGCGCCACGCGCCGTCCGCGGTCGTCCTGCACGCCGGAACGGACCGTACGTGGCCCGGCCTGGCACATCACACCCTCTCCTTCGGCTCCGCGTGGGAGCGCACCTTCGACGAGCTGACCCGGACGGGGCGGCTGATGAGCGACCCGTCGCTGCTGATCACCCGGCCGACGACGCACGATCCGGGGCTGGCTCCGCCGGGGAAACATCTGCACTACGTGCTGGCGCCCTGCCCCAATACCGAGATCGGGCCCTCCGGCGCGGAGTGGCGGGATCTGGGGCCGCGTTACCGCGACTCGCTCGTCGCCGAGCTGGAGCGCCGGGGGCTCGACGGTTTCGCCGCCGGTATCGACCGGGAGCTGCTGGTGACCCCGGTGGACTGGGCGGACCAGGGGTTCGCCGCGGGCAGCCCGTTCTCGGTCTCCCATACATTCGCCCAGACCGGTCCGTTCCGGCCGCGCAATCTGGTGCGCGGGCTGGAGAACGTGGTGCTGGCGGGGTGCGGGACCACTCCCGGGGTGGGGGTGCCGACGGTGCTGATCAGTGGCCGGCTGGCCGCCGCGCGGGTGACCGGCGAGACCGGTGGGTCCGGCCGGTCGTCCGGGAGCCGCCGGCCGCGTACCCGTACGCGTACGGCGTCTTCCGGCGTCCAAATCGGCGCCCCGGCCGGGGAGGCCGTCCATGACCCGTCGTGAACTGGACGCCGCGGGTGTCACCGAGCCCTCTCTCCGCGCCGCCTACGCCGAGTGCCGGCGGCTGAACGCCCTGCACGGCCGGAGCTACTTCCTGGCGACCCGGCTGCTTCCGGTGGAGCGCCGGTCCGCCGTCCACGCGCTGTACGGCTTCGCCCGCCGCGCGGACGACATCGTAGACAACACGGACAACACTGACATCACCGCCAACACTGACCGTGTTACCAGCGGTGCCGCAGCCGACGGCGAGGTCTCCCGGGACCGGGACCGGCTGCTGCGCCGTCTGGAGGGCGATCTGGCCCACGCTCTGCGGACCGGCGACGGTCACGATCCCGTGGTCCGGGCCGTCGCCGACACCGCCGGGCGGTACGGGATCGAGCACACCCTCTTCGCGGACTTCCTGGCCTCGATGCGCAGCGATCTGCGGGTCACGGACTATCCGGCCTATGCCGATCTGCGGTCCTATATGCACGGTTCGGCCGCGGTGATCGGGCTTCAGATGCTGCCGGTCCTCGGCACGGTCGGCGCCCGCGCGGAGGCGGAGCCGTACGCGGCCGATCTCGGGGTCGCCTTCCAGCTCACCAACTTCCTCCGGGACGTGGGCGAGGATCTGGACCGGGGCCGGGTGTACCTTCCGGCGGATCTGCTCGCCGCGCACGGGGTGGACCGGCCTCTGCTGGAGTGGAGCCGCCGGACCGGCCGTACCGATCCCCGGATCCGTTCGGCCCTGGTCGCGGCGGAGGCCCTGACGCGCGGGGTGTACCGGGCGGCGGAGCCGGGTATCGCCCTGCTCGATCCCCGGACCCGGCCCTGTATCCGGGCCGCGTTCACCCTCTACGGCGGCATCCTCGACGCGATCGCGGACCAGGGGTACGCGGTACTGCACCGGCGGGCCGTGGTGTCCCGGGGGCGGCGCGCGGCCACGGCGGCGGCCGGGGCGGCCCGGGTCGCCGCGGCCCGCTTCCGGGCCCGTACCGGACGGCGGGATCCGGAGCCGGGCGCCGTCGAACCCCCGCTGCGGAAGGGACCCGTGTCATGAGCGGTCGTACGACGGGCCCGGGCGGCTGGACGCCGCCGCTGCGGCGGTGGCGCCGGACGGCCTGGGCGGCCCAGGAGCCGACCTGGCGCGCGGCGCGCCCGGCGGTGATCGCGGACGCGCTGAAACGGGCCGGGGCGCGGCCCGCCGGGAACTGGTTCGTGGTCGGCGCGTCCCGGGAGATCCGGGCCGGTGACCGGCCGTACGGCAGGACGGTCGCCGGGGTCGAGATCGTGCTGTGGCGGTCGGCGGACGGCGAGCCGCACGCGGGCCCCGGGATCTGCCCGCATCTGGGGGCTCCGCTGCGGGAGAGCCGGATGGTGTGCGGGACGCTGGTGTGCCACTGGCACGGACTGGCCCTCGACGGCGGCCCGTTCGCGGGGTGGGAGCCGTATCCGGTCCACGACGACGGGGTCCTGGTGTGGGTACGGCTGGACGCGGTCGGCGGCGAGGAGCCGTCGGAGCGGCCGATGGTGCCGGTCCGGCCCGCGCCCGAACTGGGTGTGGCCGCCGTCCATACGGGTGTCGGGCGGTGCGAGCCGCAGGACGTGGTCGCCAACCGGCTCGATCCGTGGCACGGCGCGTGGTTCCATCCGTACGCGTTCGTGGATCTGACGGTGGCCCGGCCGCCGCGCGGCGACGAGGCCGACCGGGGCGGCGGGGACGACGGGGGCGACGCCTTCGTGGTCGATGTGTCGTTCCGGGTGAGCCGCCGTCTCGTGGTGCCGGTCCGGGCGGAGTTCACCGCCCCGGGGCCGCGTACCGTCGTCATGCGGATCACCTCGGGCGAGGGTGCCTCGTCCGTGGTCGAGACCCATGCCACGCCGCTGACCGGCGCGTCGGCGGCCCAGCCGAGGACGGCTGTGGTCGAGGCGGTCGTCGCGGCCTCCGACCGGCGCGGTTTCGCCCTGGCGCGGGCCGCCGCGCCGGTGCTGCGCCCGTTGATGCGGCGGACCTCGGCGAGGCTCTGGCGGGACGATCTGGCCTACGCGGAACGGCGCTGGGAGCTCCGGAGCACGGGCCGCTTCCCGGGGTGAGCCGAGGGGGCGGGTCGTCACGGGCCCCGCGCGGACCGACCCGGCCCGGCCCGGCTCACCCCGGCGGTCCCGCGCGCCGGGGTGCCGGGAGTCCTCCGGGCAGGTGCCGTACGGCCGTACGGGGGAATCGCCACCTGACTCCGCCGGGTACCCGCCCCGGTCTCCGTCCGGGGCGGCCGATTCCCTCTCATCGGCTCGTGGACCCCGGCCCGCCCGGACTCCGGCGAGGGGTTCGTACGGATTCGGCTCGCTACGGATTCAGCGCGCTCCGGCCCCGGCCCCGGCCAGCGCCCGCAGCAGCCGTGAGCGGCCCGCCCGGGGCACCGTCCACAGTGTCTGGCCGCGTACGCCCCACTCCGCGAGCAGCGCCCCGGCGGCCAGGAAGCCCGTGGTGGCCGCGCGTTCCATCAGGGCCACGGGCAGATCGCAGCGGATCGCGTCCCCGGCCAGGGTGATCCGCGGATGCGGGGTGGTCACGGCGGGCCGCCGGGCGTGGGAGCCGACGGGGAAGAAGGGGCAGTCGGAGCGCCATTCGTGCCGGGCGTCCACGATCCGGGCGGCCCGGGTCTCCGGATAGATCCGGCGCAGCCCGTCGACGAGCCGGTCCTGCACGGTCGCCGGTGGTGTGCCGGGGGCGACGGCGTAGGCGTGGAGTTCGACCACGGAGCCGCCGCCGCGCGCGGTCCGGCGCGCGGCCTCGCCCTCGTAGCGGTCGAGGACGCTGATGTTGTCGAGGCCGTCGTAGCCGCTGGTGCCGAGGAAGCCGGGGCGGTCGGCGCGGACCGGCCGGTCGAGCCAGAGCCGGGAGACGAGGAACGGCGGGGCGGTCGCCAGGGCGGCGATGTCGGCGCGCCAGTCGGGAGTGCCGAGGCCGGGTGAGGCGGCGACCGCCGTACGCAGGGCGCCGGGGTCGAGGGCGAGGACGACGGCGTCGTACCGGTCCGCCGCGCGGTCGGTCCGTACCTCGGCTCCCCCGCCGTCGACCGGGTGGACGCTCCGGACGGGGGTGCCGGTGCGGAGGTCGGCGCCGAGCCGTCCGAGGTAGTCGCCGAGGGGGTCCCACAGCGCCTGGGGGAAGGGTTCGGCCGGTACGTCGAAGAGCAGGCCCTCGGCGGAGCCGAGGAAGTAGATATGGAACATCAGCAGCAGTTCGGCGGCGGAGAGTTCGCGGGGGTCGGCGAAGAAGCTCCGGGAGAACACTTCGAAGGCGAGATGGTGCGCGGCCGCCGGGAAGCGGACCCGGTCCAGGAAGTCGGTGGCGCTGAGGCCGTCGAAGCGGGCGTAGACCTCGGGTACCCGGACGTCGAGCAGGGGCAGGGCGGCGCGGGCGTCCATCGCGGTGAGATCGCGTGCGCCGAAGGTCGGGCTGAGGGCGGCGAAGCCGAGGGCGCTGAACGGCGGGGTGCGCGGAACGCGGGCGAAGCTGTCGGTCAGTCCGCCGCTGTGCCGGAGCGGATAGTCGGGCAGGGCGCGCAGCCGGTCGAGCCCGGGATCGGTCCGCCGCAGCAGGCCGCGCAGATTGTAGTACTGGCGGAAGAAGGCGTGGAAGCCTCGGCTCATGGTGGCCGTGGATCCGTCGGCGAGCCGGGTCCGCCAGCCCGCGAGCCGTCCGCCGAGTGACGCCTCCCGTTCGTAGAGGGTGACCCGGGCGCCCCGTTCGGCCAGCAGGGTGGCGGCGGCGAGTCCGGCGATACCGCCGCCCGCCACGGCGACCCGGGGCGCGTCGTGCGGGGTGAAGCGGGGCCTGCCCGCCGGGGGCAGCAGGATCTCGGCCTTGCGGTCGCGGCCCCGCCGGGCCGTCCGCCGGGAGTTGTTCACCGGGTGTCCTCCGTATAAGGGGCGGCGGCACCGTTCCGGGCCAGGAAGGTATGGGTGATGCCGGTCTGCCAGCCCGCGACGGGGGCCGCGTGGACCGCGGTGAATCCGGCGTCCGCGAGCCGGGCGGCGAAGGCGGGGGCGGTGTCGAAGTCGAGGACGCTCCGCCACAGATGGCGGTAGAGGGCGCGGTCGCCGCCGACGGCGCCGAGCGGCATGATCACGCCCCGGCAGACGGCCGTCCACAGGGCGCGGTGGACGGCGGAGCCGCTGAGGCTGTACTCGTGGACGGCGAGCCGTCCCCCGGGGCCGAGCAGCGCGCGGACCGCGGCCAGGACCCGGTCGGGGTCGGTGACGTTGCGGAACAGATAGGCGGCGAAGACCGCGTCGTACGGCCCCTCCCCCAGAGTCGCCGTCTCCTCGGCGGTGAGCTGCCGGAAGTCCACCCGGGCGGGCCAGGGCTTGGCCCGGGCCCGCCGCAGCATCCCGGCCGAGGCGTCGACGGCGGTGATCCGGGCGTACGGCGCGGCCCGCAGCAGGGCCTCGGTGGAGGCGCCGGTGCCGCAGCCGAGGTCCAGGACGCGCAGCCCGGCGCCGCCCCGGGGCAGCCGCAGTCGGCGCGCGGAGCGGCGGAGGTCGGTGCGGTAGCCGGGGTTGAGGGCCGTGAGGCGGTCGTAGCGGTGTGCGGCGTGGTCGAAGGCGCGGGCCAGGTCGCGGTCGCGCAGCGGTGTCGTCGTCATCGGCGGTGTTCTCCCGGGGGCGGGGCCTGGTGCGGCCTGCGGGGCAGGAAGGGCAGTTCGACGGCGGTACGGAGCATGGCGCCGACCGGGGTGCGGAGTCCGATGGACCACTCCTCCAAGGGGGAGGTGCCGCCGTCGAGGAAGCGCAGCAGCCGTTCCGGCGGGACGCGGCGGAAGAGGCCCGTGAAGAAGTCGGGGCCGTCGATCCGGCCGGTGTCGAGGGCCCGTAGCAGTACGGCGTCCAGGGCGAGGGCCCGTCGTCCGTGCGGGGGCGGGACGGTCGCAGGGCCGGTCGGGAGGGCGGCGGCGATGGCCCGGCTCTGGCGCTGTACGGCGGCGAAGGTGTACCCGGTCGCCGGGCGGGTGGCTCCGCCGGAGGTCCCGATCCGGAAGACGGAGGGCGCCGCCCGGCGGGTGAACCGGCCGTCGGTCATGGGGATGGCGCCCTGTTCGGCGGCCTCCACGGTGTATCCGCCGAGGGCCAGCACGTCCCGGGCGTACCGGGTGAGCGCCGTGTCGTACGCCTCGGTGGTCAGCGGTGTCCGGGAGAACTCGGTGTACTCGACGAGCGCCCGGTCGGCCGCCAGCGGCAGGACGTAGCCGAAGGCGAGTCCGTGGCGGGGCTGCGGGACCCGGAAGTCCATCAGCTCGGCGACACCGGGGTCGAACCGGTCGGTTCCGGTGCGGACGAACCAGCCGCGGAAGTGCTGGACCAGCCGGGTTCTGGCCGGTGGCGGGGCGGGGACCGGGCGGGAGTCGAAGACATAGCGGGCCCGCAGGGAGAGCGTCCGGCCGTCGGGCGCGGTGCACCGTACCTCGGCGCCTTCGGGCGTGCCGTGGACCGTGTCGGCGGTGGCGCGCAGGATCCGTACGCCGGGGGAACGGGCGAGCCGGGCGTGGACCAGCCGTTCGAAGTCGGTGGAGCGGAGCATGCGGTACGTCAGCGGGGCGGGCGTCACGGTGACGGCGCGGCCGTCCGGGCCGTGGACCCGCAGCCGCGACCAGGAGGCGCTGACCGCCTCGTCGAGGCCGTCGGGTCCGTGGCCCCAGTAGCACCAGGTCCGTTCGGGGGGCCGGAGCGGGCCTTCGGGGGCGTCCACGAGGGTGACGGCGGCGGAGTTCCCTGGGGTGGCCAGCCGGTGCGCGAGGCTCAGTCCCGCCGCGCCGCCGCCGATGATAATCACATCGGGCATTCCCTCGGACGACTGAATCGTCCGGTGCGTTCGGCGGGTCGGGTCCGTCCGGTTCACGGGGTGCGCCGTTCGGCGCCGGGGGTGCCGTCCGGGGTGGTACGCGGCGGTACGGGACCGGCCGCCCCCGGGCCCGGCGCCGGTACCGTACGCGGGCCGCCGCCCGAAACACTCGTGACCGGGGGCAGCGGCGGGCGCGCGCCGTCGGGATTCATCTCCGCGTCCTCCGTGCCTGCCGTCGCTCTGCCACGCGCGCGGCGTTTTCCGCGGCCTCTTCTGTGCCGTCTCCGCAATCTCTTCCGTGTTCGGGCCGCCGGTGGATGCGGTCTCACCCGAACAGGCCCGGCGGACCGGGGGTATCCGGTCCGGGCGGGTGGGTCCGGGCGCCGTCGCGTCCGGGTACCCGGACGGCGGCCGGCTCAGCCCCGTACGGCCGACTCCACGGCGGCCACGGCCTCCGCGAGGCTCCGGGGGCACGCCAGTCCCGGCACCGTCTGACCGGTCCATCCCGGGCCGAGCGTGAGGACGGCCGGCCCTCCGCGGGCGCCGCGCACGCCCCATTCGATCGCCGCGATATGCCGGGCCAGGGGGCGGCTGGCCGTGCCCCGGGCCTGCGCCCACAGTCCGACCACGGCCGGACCGGTCCGCCGGACGACGGCCGCGAGGGACTCGGCGGGCAGCCCGCCGCCGAACATCCTTACCGGAAGGTCCCGTTCGGCCAGCGCGGCGGCCAGCACCTCCAGCGGCAGGGTGTGGTGCTCGGCGGGCGCGCAGGCCAGCACCGTCGTGGCGCCGGGACGGTCGGCGGCCGTGGCGGGCGCGTACCGCCGCAGGGCTCCGGAGACGTGCCAGGAGAGGAAGTGCTCGACCTCCACATATCTCTCCCCCTCGCGCTCCCATTTGCGGCCGACCGCCCGGAGCGTCGGTACGAGTACCTCCGTCCAGGCGGCGATCAGGCCGTGTTCCTCGACGGCTGCCGTCAGCAGTCCGTCGAGCGCGGCGGCGTCGAGGCGCAGGGCCGCACGGGCGATCCCCTTGCACTCCTGACGGACGTCGCCGAGCCGCAGTCCCGATCCGGCCCGGCTGCGGCCACGCGCCGCGGGAACCGGAACAGGAACAGGAACAGAGGCGGGGACCGGGCCGGGAACGGGGCCGGGCCCGGTCAGCGCCAGCCGGGCGGCCTCGGCGGGCGGCAGCCCGGTGGCCGTCAGCGCGCACATCCGCTCCAGCCGGGCCAGATCAGCGGCGGTCCAGCGGCGGTGCCTGCCACCGGTGCGCGCGGCGGGGCCGAGCCCGTAGCGGCGGTCCCAGGAGCGGACCGTCGTCGGCGCCACGCCCAGCCGCCGCGCCACCTCACCGGTCGTCAGCCCGCCGGCCCGCCGCCCGTCCGTATCGCTCGGGCCCGGAGGTCCGGGCGGTCCGGATGCGGCGTCGCCGTCGTTGTCCTTCGTCATGACCACGCCCTCAGATTACGACGCACAAACGACGCGTGTTGTGCCCGTCGTTCCGGCTCAACAGACTGCACCGCACCAGCCGGTGACCACGGCACCCGCCGTACGGCCCCGGCCACGGGCGGCCTTCCGCCGCGCCCGGCGCAAACCGCAGGACGGCAGGACGGCAGGACGGCAGGAGGAACAGATCATGCCCACCGACACACGACACTCCGACGCCGGTACCGATGCCCCGGCCGTGCGGGAGTTCCGGTGCGAGGACGATCTCGTCCGTGGTCTGCTCGCCGCCGACGAGATCGCCTTCGCCGCCGTCTACCGGCGCTGGGGCTCCCTGGTCCATGCCATGGCGACCCGCTCGCTCGGCGACGCCCACGAGGCCGAGGACGTCACCCAGCAGGTCTTCCTGGGCGCCTGGCGCGGGCGGCACGGCTACCGTTCGGAACGGGGCCCGCTCGGCGGCTGGCTGGTCGGGATCACCCGGCGCAAGATCGTCGACGCCCTGTCGGCCAGGACCCGGCGTCCCGCCCTGATCGACACCTCGGCCGGCCCCGACACCGGTACCCGGCGGACCGGTGACGACGCCCCGGACGAGGTCCTGGACCGGGTAGTCGTGGCCGACGCGCTCTCCCGGCTGCCGCGCGGCCAGCGCGAAGTGCTCCGACTGGCGTTCTACGAGGATCTGACCCAGACCCAGATCGCCGAACGCACCGGCCTCCCCCTGGGCACCGTGAAGAGCCACACCCGGCGCGGTCTGCTCCGGCTCCGGGAGGGCATCGCCCCCGGCCGTGCCGAGGAGAGCGCCGCGTAGCCGTCCCTCCGGAGGCCGGGGAGCGGACCGGGACCGGCCGAAGACCCGACGGGCCCGGCCGCCCGCCGGTCACGGCGCCGTACGCTCCGCGCCGGAGATCACCGCGGTCACGACCCTGCGGACGTCCTCGGCGCCCGGCGGGACACCGTGCCGGTCGGCGAAGAGCAGATGCGCCGCCCCGATCAGCGTGGGGGCGAGCACGTCGGCATCGGCGTCCGGGGCGATCCGGCCGAGCGCGCCTTCGGCGCTCAGATAGGCCGCGATCCCGGCCACCGCGTCGGCCAGGACGGGAACACCGGCGGGCCGGGTCCCGCGCAGCCGGGCCCGCAGGCCGTCCCGCGAGACGAGCAAGCCGATCAGGGCCACCGCGACCGAGTCGAAGAGGTCCAGCAGCGCCCCGGTGAGACGGTCGGCGACGGTGCCGGTCCCGGCGGACCGGAGAAGGACGGCGGAGCGGTCCTCGATCCGGGTGATCCGGTCCCGTACGAGTTCGGCGAGGAAGGTGTCGAAGTCGGTGAAGTGCCGGTGCAGCACGCCCTTGGCGCAGCCCGCCTCCAGGGTGACGGCCCGGCTGGTGAGGGCGCTCGGCCCGGCCCTGAGCAGTACGCGCTCGGCGGCGTCGAACAGCTGGCCCCGGACATCGCGGATGGCCACTCCCGTGGGCGCCACGGATCCCCACATCCCTGTGATCGGTCGATACGGACGGATTGACGAGTGGGCATGTGCCCACTCAGAGTGGGCACATGCCCACTTTACCGCCGGAGCGCGCCGGTGCCCCCGGGTCCGCGTCCCATCACCACCGCCGGGTGGCGGAGTCGTTCGGCTCCGACGCGGCACGCTACGACCGGGCGCGGCCCGGCTATCCCCGGGCGCTGGTGGAGCGGATCGCCGCCGCCGCACCGGGCCGGGACGTACTGGACGTCGGCTGCGGTACCGGTATCGCGGCCCGGCTGTTCGCCTCGGCCGGGTGCCGGGTGCTGGGTGTCGACATCGACGCCCGGATGGCCGAGCGGGCCCGTGCGTACGGACTCGCCGTCGAGGTGGCGGCGTTCGAGTCCTGGGATCCGGCGGGCCGGACCTTCGACGCCGTCGTCTCCGGGCAGAGCTGGCACTGGATCGACCCGGCCGCCGGGGCCGCGGCGGCGGCCAGGGCCCTGCGCCCCGGTGGCGTACTGGCGCTGTTCTGGAACGCGGGGCGACCGCCGACCGGGCTGGCGGCCGCCTTCGCCGAGGTCTACCGCCGGGTACTGCCCGGCTCGCTCGCCGCGCGGCTGTCGGCTGCGGCCCCGGACGGCTATGCGGCGCTCCGCGATACGGCGGCCGACGGGATCCGGCAGGCGGCCGGGCTCACCGCACCCGAGCGATGGCAGCACGACTGGCGGCGGACCTACACCCGGGACGAGTGGCTGGACCAGCTCCCCACCCAGGGCGCCTTCACCCGGCTGCCGGAACCCCGCCTGGCGGCGGCGCTGTCCGGGATCGGCGCCGCGATCGACGCGGCGGGCGGCGCATTCACCATGCGTTACACCACGACGGCGGTCGTCTCGACGCGCGACGGCGCCACCGCCTGACCCGGACCGGCCCCCGTTTCCGCGCCCGTCCGGCCGTCTCGTCACGGACGATGGCCGTACGGCGACCGTGAGCGGGCTCTCGCCGTCGTCCGGTGAATTTCGCCGGGCTCTCCGGTCTGCCCTTCCGACACCGGATCCACCCCGCGACCGAGGAGGCAGCCACCGTGCCCGCCAGCTATACGTTCGACGTCTTCTCCAGCCTCGACGGCTTCGGCTCCTACGGCGGCGACGGGGACTGGGGCGGCTACTGGGGCAAGCAGGGCCCCGAACTCCTCGAACACCGGCTCGCCCAGTACGGCGCCGAGCAGCGGATGGTCTTCGGGGCCAACACCTACCGGGAGTTCGTCCGGCTCCTCGACCCCGCCACCGGGGTCGAAGAGGTCGGCGACCCCTGGGTGACCCGGATGACCCGGCTGCCCGCCACGGTCGTCTCGACCACCCTGCGGGATCCCCTCGACTGGCCGGGCGACGCGCGGGTCGCCCACGGCGACGCGGTCGACGTCGTCGCCCGGCTCAAGGAGGAGTCCCCGGTGCCGCTGCGCTCGCACGGCAGTCCGGCGATGAACCGGGCGCTGATGGCCGCCGGGCTGGTCGACCGCGTCCAGGTGACGATCTTCCCCGTCCTCACCGGCCAAAGCGGTACGGCCCCGGTTTTCCGGGGCGCGGCCGACTTCGACCTCGAACTGATCGACCACCGCACCCTCGACGGCCGGATCCAGGAGCTGGTCTACCGCCCCACCCGGCACGGCTGAGCCCGGCGGCACGGCCCGGAGCCCGTGGGTTCGTGGGCCCGGCCGGAGTTCAGCCCGCCCGCCGGACCGGTTCCGCCCCGGTCTCGGCGAGGAAGCCGGTCAGTACCTCGACCAGCCGTTCGGGCTGGTCCTCGGGGACGAGGGTGGACGAGTCCGCGATCTCCACCAGCCGTCCCCCCGGATACAGCCCGGCCAGCCGGGGGCCGTGTTCCCGGGGCATCAGCCGGTCCTCGGCCGCCCAGACGACCAGGACCGGACGGTCGAACTCCGGCAGCCGCTCGCTCATGGCCAGCAGGGTCGCCCGGTCCGGCGCCCCGGTGGCGAACTTGGCGAAGTCCCGGCGAATCGCCCGGCTCCGGGTCGCGGGGGCGAACCAGTCGGTCATGATCTCGTCGGGGATCCCGCGCAGGCTCATTCCGCCGTAGCCGGACCGGTGGTGGCGGAACGCCGGAATACGCATCAGCCGGGTCAGCAGCCGGACGCCGCCGGGGAGCCCGCACACCCGGGCCATCGCCTTGGCGGGCCCCGGCGGGAAGTTGTCGAACGCCTCGCAGGCCACCAGCACCATCCGCGCGACCCGTTCGGCCCGCCCCTCCGACACCAGGAACTGGCCTCCGCCCCAGTCGTTGAGGACGAGTGTCACATCCTCCAGGCCGAGCCGTTCGATGAACTCGCCCAGCAGCAGGGCGACTCCGGTCTGCGACAGATCGGCGTCCGGCTTCATCGGTACGCGATGGCCGCCGAGGGGCAGGGTCGGCAGCACACAGCGGTATCCGTCCAGCAGCGGGACCACCTTGCGCCACTGGGTCTCGTTCATCGGCAGACCGTGCGCGAAGACGAGGACCGGCCCCTCACCGCCGGTGTCCTGGTAGTCGATCGACCCCGATGACAGTTCGATTCTCATATCGCACCCTCACTTGATAGATCGTTCTACTGTAACCTTGGGGCAACAGGGAGGCGGAGGCAATGGAACATCCGGATACCCGGGCCAGGATCCGGGGCGCGGCCACGGTGCTCTTCCGCCGCCACGGATACGCGGCCACGGGTCTCAAGCGGGTCGCGACCGAGGCGGAGGCGCCGTTCGGCTCGATCTACCACTTCTTCCCCGGTGGCAAGCAGCAGTTGGCCGAGGACATGATCCGTACCTCCGGACCGGCGTACGGCCGGATGGTGCTGACGCTGCTGAACGCCGTACCGGACCCCGCCGAATCACTCGTCCACGCCTTCGACGCGGCCGGAGCCGATCTCGCCTCCACCGACTACGCCGACGCCTGCCCGATCGGGACGATGGCCCTGGAGGTCGCCAGCAGCAACGAGGTGCTGCGGACCGCGACGGCGGAGGTCTTCGACGAGTGGACCGAATCCGCGGCCCGGTGGTTCGGCCGCTGGGTGGACGACCCGGCGGAGGCGCGATCCCTCGCCCGCTCGATGATCATGATGCTGGAAGGGGCGTTCATGCTCAGCCGGGCCGCCCGCGATCCGGAGCCGCTGCGGGTGGCGGGCCGGTCGATGGCCGAACTGCTGCGGGCCGCCGTCGCGCGGAACAAGGCGGACTGACGCCGGTCCGTGGCCGGTTCCGGGCCGGGACGGCGCGGGGGTATACGTCGCGGCGGCCGTCGCGGTCAGGGATCCGGCAGGCCGTCCTCCACATCGAGCAGGATCCGGCCGTGGCCGCCCGTGTCCACGGCGTCATGGGCCCGGGCGATCGCGTCGAGCGGGAAACGCTCCCGTACGGGGACGGTGAGGGCGCCCGACGCCGCGGCGGACGTCAGCTCGCGGGCCGCCAGGCGGCGGGCGGGCGGCGGGAAGTCGTCGCTGCCGAGCAGCCGGAGCGTGACGTTCTTGAAGAGCAGGTCCCAGAACGGCAGCGGGGTGGGGTCGGCCCGGGTCGCGTAGGCCGCGATCACCGTGCCGTCACCCGCGACGGCCGCGTCCAGCGGCCCGTTGTCGGAGAGGGACACCTCGACGATCCGGTGCACCGCGCCACCGGGCGCGTACGACCGCAGCTCCCCCGCCGGGTCCTCGCCGTCGAGGGCGACGACCCGGCGCGGCACGGCCGGATCGGTCTCCGGCAGATCCCCGGTCCTCACCACCGTGCCCAGGACGGTCGCCCCGCCCCAGGCGGCGAGTTGGGCCGCCAGCGAGCCGACCGCGCCGAGGACGCCGTGGACCAGGACGGTCAGCCCGTCGACCGGGCCGTCCGCGAAGACGGCCCGGTGGGCTGTGATCCCGGGGATGCCGAGACAGGCGCCGAGGTCGTCGGCGACCGGCGCGGGCAGGGGTACCGCCTGGTCGGCGGGGACGACGGTGTAGCGCGCGGCCGTGCCGAAGGGGCGGTACGACTGGGCCCCGTACACCCAGACCCGCTCCCCCGCCCGGCGGCCGGGCACCCCCTCGCCCACCGCGTCCACCACACCCGCCGCGTCGCTGTGCGGGATCACCACGGGACAGGGCATCCGGGAGCCGAGCCAGCCCCGGCGTTTCTTGGTGTCCCCCGGATTGACCCCGGACACGGCGACGCGTACGCGTACCTCACCGGGGCCGGGTACGGGATCGGGCAGCTCCCCGACCCTCAGCACCTCGGCGGCCGGGCCCTGCTCCTCGTACCAGGCGGCTCGCATCCGGCACCTCCCACTCGGGGGCATCCGCCGTTTTCGAGCCTACGGGGGCCGACGCGCGCCCGCCCCGCGAAGAAGCCCCCGCCGGGCGGATCACGGGCACCGTACGGCGGGCGTCGTCAGCGCCGAGTCCGCGTGGAGCGTGATCCGTACCGGTACGAAGGCGGTGGCGTCCGCCCGGGGTTCCCCGGTGCCGGGATCGGGGGCGTACCGGGGGTGGGCCCCGCCGCTGATCTGCCAGCGGACGCGATGTCCGGCGGCGAAGCGGTGGGCGGTGGAGCCCATCGGCACGGTGATGCGCGAGGTCGCCTCGCCGGCGGCCCGGATCCGGCCCAGCCCGTCGCAGATATTGATGGAACGGCCCCGCGGATCCACATCGCAGAGGCGGGTGAAGACATCGGCGTGGCCGGTGTCGGTGGAGACGCTCAGCCGGGCGGAGACCGGGCCGAGGACGTCCAGGGGCTCGGCGAGCGGGGGGCCGGTGAAGGTCAGTACGTCGCCCCGGCGCTCCAGGGCGCCGTTGTCGCGGGCACCGGCGCCCGGGGAGAGCAGCGGGCCGCCGACGGACGGGGTGGGGTCGTCCGGGTCGTAGCGGAACGACGCCAGGGGCGCGGAATCGGCGGGGGCCTGCCGGGTGAGCTGCCCCTCGGCGGTGGGGAACCACTCCCCGGCGGCGGCCGGGGCCGCCGGCCAGTCGTCGAGGTCGCGCCGGCCGTCCGCGCCGACGTGGACCCGGACCCTGGTGGGGCGGAGGCCGGAGGGATCGCCGTACAGATGCGCGCGCAGCCAGGCCAGGCTCTCGGTGAAGACCTCGGGCCACCCCTTCCCCAGGGCGGAGGTATGGGTCCAGGGGCCGACGAGCAGGGCGGTCTCGCAGCCCGCGGCGCGCAGTCGGCGGTACTGCTCGACGGTCTGGTCGCCCAGTACGTCGTGCCATCCGGTGATCAGGGCGGTCGGTACGGTCAGCCGCTCGGCCACCGCCGCCAGGGACGCGCCGCGCCAGTACGGGTCGTCGGGTTCCGGGTGTGCCAGCACCTCGTCCAGCCAGGGCACCTCGCCTCCGAGGGCGGACGGGAAGGCTCCGCGCAGCGGGCGCGCGGTGGTGACGGCGCGCAGTCGCCGCCGCAGCCGCAGGGTGGCCCTCAGGAGTGCTCCGGTCCCTTGGTGCTGGTAGGTCATTCCGGCGCCGATGGCGAGGGCGTGTTCCAGGCGGAGCGCGCCGTCCGCGTAGAAGAGGGCGTACGGGTCGTGCAGCCCCACCTGCACCACCATCGCCTTCAGCTCCGGCGGCGGGTCGTCGGCGAGGGCCCACTGCGCATAGCTCAGATAGCTGGGTCCGATGGTTCCCAGGCGTCCGTCGAACCAGCTCCGCTCGCGCAGCCAGGCGACGGCGGCCCGGCCGTCGGCCGCCTCGTTGCGCCAGAGGTCGAACGCGCCGCCGGAGCCGCCGGTGCCCCGGCAGCTCTGGAGCACCACATGGAAGCCCTGTTCGGCGAAGAGGATGCCGTACTGCGGAGACCACGGCAGGCCCCGGCCGTAGGGCGAGCGCACCAGGAGGGTGGGGAAGTCGCCGTCGGCGCGCGGGAAGTAGTGGTCGGTGATCAGCGGGCTGCCGTCGGCGGCGGGCACCGGCAGGCCCGGCTCCCGTCCGACGTCGTACCGCCCGGCCGGCAGGCCGCGCCAGGTCGCTCTCATGATCCGTGCGGCCAGCGGCGGCCTGCCCGGAGGCCGCGCCCGGACCGATCGCGCCGCAGGGTCGTGCGCGGGTGCTGTCATCGTGCCCCTCCTCGATATCCGTACGTCGTACGAGAATAAAGGATGCTTGGATGAGCCCCGCAAGGGCCGCCCCGATCGAGGGAGGGAGCGCGGACCATGTCCCGCGAAGAAGGGCCCGGCACCCCGGGTGCCGACCCCGAGCAGCTCTGGCTCGGCCCCACCCGGCCCCGCAGGGGCCGCAAACCCGCCTACAGCCGGGAGGCGATCACGGCGGCGGCCGTCGCCCTGGCCGACGCGGAGGGGCTCGAAGCGGTCACCATCCGGAGGGTCGCCGCCCGGGTCGGCGCGGGCGCCATGTCGCTCTACAGCTACGCCCCCGACAAGGAGACCCTGCTGGAGCTGATGGTCGACCACGTCAGCGGCGAACTCCCGGCCGCGGGCACACCCACCGGCGACTGGCGGGCCGAGCTGAAGGCCATCGCCCACCTCCAGCGCGCCCATATGCTGCGGCACCCCTGGCTGCCCGCCGCCCTGGCCGCCCGCCGCACCCCCGGCCCCCGCGCCCTGGCCTTCCTCGAACGCGCGCTCGCCGCCCTGCGGCCCACCGGACTGGACGGCGCGGCAAGGCTGGAGGTCTTCGCCCAGCTCACCTCGTTCGTGGCCGGGCACGTCGCCCACGAGATCGCCCGGGACACGGCCGCACGCTCCCCCGACCGGATCGCGGCCGAGGCCCGCTACCTCACCGCCGTCGCCGCCGACGGCCACCACCCGGAACTCGCCGAGGCGCTCGCGGCCCCCGGGCGCCCCCTCACCCCCGAAGCCACCTTCACCCGGTTCCTCAACCGGCTCGTCGACGGCCTCGACTCCGAACCGACGGCCACCGAACCGACAGCCGCCCGGACGGCCACCCGGACGGCGGGCGCCGGGAGCGGACCGGTCGCCGGACCCGCCCGGGCCCGGCTCGTCGAGGTCGGGCGCGCCCTCTTCGCCGATATCGCCGCCGATCCCCGACTGGAGACCGTTCCGCTCCCGGGCGAGCTGGGCGTCTGCCTCGTACACACCGTCCGCGGCGGCGGCAAGATCTACGTCGCGCCCGACGAGACGGCCCTTTTCGCCGGATCCGCCATCGACTTCGAACAGGGGCTCGAAGCATTCCGCGCGGGCGCGCGGACCCCCTGGCCACCGCCCGGCCGGGACGGCAATGCGCCGGGGTGAACGAGTCGGGACACCGGACTCCCGGCGCCCCGAACCCTCCCCCATCAGCTGTGCTAGAATGATCGTGTTGCAGTTTTGGTACCCATGAACCTATGTGCGCCTGACGGGAATGTTTATCCTCAGGCGCATTATTTGTTTCCGGCATCTCCGGATGGGGCCTCTGCCTACAGAAGGAGAGAATTATGGCTCAGGGAACCGTGAAGTGGTTCAACAGCGAAAAGGGCTTCGGCTTCATCGAGCAGGACGGCGGCGGCCCCGACGTCTTCGCCCACTACTCGAACATCGCGACGCAGGGCTTCCGTGAGCTCCAGGAGGGCCAGCGGGTCTCCTTCGACGTCACGCAGGGCCAGAAGGGCCCGCAGGCGGAGAACATCGTCCCCGCCTGATCGCCGGACGCTTGTCGGCCACACCGGGGTTCGCACCGTGACGGTGCGGACCCCGGTGTGGTCTGTTTCCAGGAAGGCAGAGAAACCGCATGTCCCGTAGGCCCCAGAAATCCCAGCGGCGCGGCTCGTCACCCCGGCCGGCCGCGACGCCGCCCAAGGAGTTCCGGCTGCCGGAAAGCACGACGCCCGCCCTTCCTCCCGTCGCGGACTTCGCCGACCTGGACATGCCGGCCCAGATGCTGGAAACCCTCGCCGCGCAAGGTGTGCACACCCCGTTCCCCATCCAGGCCGCCACGCTGCCCAACTCGCTCGCGGGCCGTGACGTACTGGGCCGGGGCCGTACCGGCTCCGGCAAGACGCTGGCGTTCGGACTGGCGCTGCTCGCCCGGACGGCCGGGATCCGGGCCGAGTCCGGAGCGCCCCTCGCCCTGGTCCTGGTGCCGACCCGGGAACTGGCCCAGCAGGTGGCGGACGCCCTGACCCCGTACGCGGCGGCCGTGAACATCCGGCTGACCACGGCGGTCGGCGGGCTCTCCATCAACCGGCAGGCCGCCGCGCTCCGGCGCGGGGTCGAGGTCCTGGTGGCGACCCCCGGACGGCTCAACGACCTGGTGGACCGGGGCGAGTGCACCCTCGGGCAGGTCCGTGTCACCGTGCTGGACGAGGCCGACCAGATGACCGACCTCGGGTTCCTCCCGCAGATCACCAAGCTGATCCAGCAGGTACGGCCGGACGGTCAGCGGCTGCTCTTCTCGGCCACCCTGGACCACAACATCGACAAGCTGGTGCGGCGCTTCCTCACCGACCCCGTGGTGCACTCCGTGGACCCGTCGGCGGGCGCGGTGACCACGATGGAGCACCATGTGCTCCACCTCCTGGACGAGAGCGACAAGAAGGCGGTCACGGTCCGGATCGCGGCCCGCGAGGGCCGGGTGATCCTCTTCCTCGACACCAAGAGGTCGGCCGACCGGCTCGCCAAGCGCCTCCTGGCGTCGGGCGTCCGCGCGGCGGCACTGCACGGCGGCCGGACCCAGCCGCAGCGCAACCGCACCCTGGAGCAGTTCAAGAACGGCCTGGTCACCGCTTTGGTGGCGACGAACGTCGCGGCCCGGGGCATACATGTCGACGATCTCGACCTCGTGGTGAACGTCGATCCGCCGACCGACCACAAGGACTATCTGCACCGCGGCGGCCGGACGGCCCGGGCCGGCGGCTCCGGCAGTGTGGTCACGCTGGTCCTGCCCGAGCAGAAGCGGGACGTCTCCCGGCTCATGTCGGACGCGGGCATCAGCCCCCGGACGTCCCGCGTCCGGTCGAGCGATCCCGAGCTGGCCGCCCTCACCGGCGCCCGCGAACCGTCCGGCGTGGCCGTGACCATCGAGGTCCCCCGGCCCGAGACGCCGAAGAAGGACCGTCCGGCCCGGAAGACCGGTACGGAGCCCGGACGGCGGTCCGGAAGGCGCCGCCGGGGCGAGGGCGGCGACGCGCCCGCGTCCGGATCGGGGGCCGGGTCCGGCAGCCGCGGTTCCGCCCGGACGGGTGCGCGCAAGGGCCGTGAGGAAGGTGCCGCCACCGGGACGGCCGGCCGCCGGAGCCCGGCGGGCACCGCCGCCTCCGACCGGGGCACGGGCGGCTCGGGGCGCCGGCGCGGCGGCCGCCGTCCCGCCACCGGCACGGGCACGGGCACGCCGCAGCCGGGATCCCGCGGCGGCGGCAAGCCGCCCCGGTCCGGCTGAGAGACCCCGGAACGGCCCTCCACGCGTGACGCGGAGGGCCGTTCCGGGTTTCCGGACCGGCGGCCGGCCGGACTCCGGCACTGGTCAAGTTGTCCTATGAACGTCACACTTGATCCGTCCCGCGTACGGCAATGGCGCCGAGCGCTCCTCGACGGACCGGGCCCGGGCGAGCCGTACCAGCGCATGCCCCGGTGACGGCCGCGCCAGAAAGGCACTACGTGACGACCCGAACCGATACGCAGACCGCGCTCGGCGACATCCTGACCGGGATCGAGCGGCGCAACCCCGCCCAGCCCGAGTTCCTCCAAGCGGTCCACGAGGTGCTGGAGACCCTGGCGCCGGTCCTCGCGGCCCGGCCCGAGTTCGCCGATTCCGGGCTGGTGGAGCGGCTCTGCGAGCCGGAGCGGCAGATCGTGTTCCGGGTGCCGTGGCAGGACGATCGCGGGCGGGTCCGGGTCAACCGGGGTTTCCGGGTCGAGTTCAACAGCGCGCTGGGCCCGTACAAGGGCGGTCTGCGCTTCCACGCGTCGGTCGATCTCGGCGTCGTCAAGTTCCTGGGCTTCGAACAGATCTTCAAGAACGCCCTGACCGGGCTCGGGATCGGCGGCGGCAAGGGCGGCAGCGACTTCGACCCGCACGGGCGCAGCGACGCCGAGGTCATGCGGTTCTGCCAGTCCTTCATGACGGAGCTGTACCGGCACATCGGTGAGCACACCGACGTACCCGCAGGTGATATCGGGGTCGGCGGCCGGGAGATCGGCTATCTCTTCGGCCAGTACCGGCGGATCACCAACCGCTGGGAGGCCGGGGTGCTGACCGGGAAGGGCGCGGGCTGGGGCGGCTCGCTGATCCGCCCGGAGGCGACGGGGTACGGCAATGTGCTCTTCGCCGCCGCGATGCTGCGGGAGCGCGGGGAGGACCTCGAAGGGCAGTCGGCGGTGGTCTCGGGCTCCGGCAATGTCGCGATCCACACCATCGAGAAGCTGTGGGCGCTCGGCGCCAACCCGGTGACCTGCTCGGACTCCTCCGGATACGTCGTGGACGAGAAGGGCGTCGATCTGGAGCTGCTGCGGCAGATCAAGGAGGTCGAGCGGGGCCGGGTCGACACCTACGCCGTCCGCCGGGGGGCTTCGGCCCGGTTCGTCCCCGGTGGGAGCGTCTGGGACGTCCCCGCGGATATCGCGCTGCCGTCGGCGACCCAGAACGAGCTGGACGAGAACGCCGCGGCGGCGCTGATCCGCAACGGGGTGAAGGCGGTCTCCGAGGGTGCGAACATGCCGACGACACCCGCGGCCGTCCAGTCGTTCCGGCGGGCGGGTGTCGCCTTCGGTCCGGGCAAGGCGGCCAACGCGGGCGGGGTCGCGGTCAGCGCCCTGGAGATGGCGCAGAACCATGCCCGTACCGCGTGGTCGGCGCGGCGGGTCGAGGACGAGCTGACGCGGATCATGAACGATATCCACGCCACCTGCCATGAGACCGCCGCCCGCTACGGCGCCCCCGGGGACTATGTGACCGGCGCCAATATCGCGGGCTTCGAGCGGGTCGCCGACGCGATGCTGGCCCAGGGCCTGATCTGACGTCGGCGGTCCGCTCGCCCCTCGGTCGGCGGGTGCCCGGCCGTCAGGCGTTCTTCCGGAAGACCAGGACCTCGGTGGAGGCGACGCCCATGGGGGCCGGGAAACCGGCCTCCAGGGTGCAGCCGAGGGTCTCGAAGAGGTCAACGCACATCCGGCGGGGCATCGCCGCCGGATACGAGTCGTGGCCCGAGCCGCCCTTGGTGGCCCAGGCGTGGACGGTGTCCGGATCCAGGCAGGTCTCCGTCATCACGTCGAAGACGATCCGGCCACCGGGCCGGGTGACCCGGGCCATCTCGTAGAAGTAGCGGACGGCGCAGAGGAAGGTGACGGTGTTGAAGACCTTGTGGGCCTGGACGAGGTCGACACTGGCGTCCGGGGTGGGGGCGAGGCTGGAGCCCGAGGTCGGCCGGGCGACCACCCCGAAGGTGGAGACCAGATAGCCGGCCCAGGGCGCGGCCGTCTCATAGATCTCGTAGCGCCCCGGTGAGCACTCCTTCAACGTCTTCTCCAGATAGCGCCCCGAGCCGGGGCCGATCTCCAGGACGCTTTCCGGCGCGGCGGCGTAGACCCCGAGCCCGCGCAGTTCGTCGATGGTGAACTGAGTGGCTCCGGGTGTGCCGTTCATGACCTCGTCGATATGATCACCGATCGAGAGTCCGGCCGCCTTCGCGGCCCGCATCGTCGCCTCGAACGGCAGAAAGTCGTCGACGCCGCCCTGTACCCGGGTACTGCGGACGATGTCGAATCCGGCCCGCCCCAAGATCCGCTTGACTCCCGACCTCAGTACGGACTTCGCACCGGCTACCGCGTTCATGAGCCATGACCCCCCAGGTCGATTCCACCCCCGACGGTCAGCAGCATAGGAGCGCGGGCGCCGCCGCGCAGCGGGAATCGGAATTCACCGCGCAGTCGCACCGGAGTCGTACCGGAATCGCACGGAGAATCGTCGCGGAATCGCCGGAAAACGATTTCCGGACGAGTGCGGCGGGGAAATGGCGTCCCCGCTCAGGAATCCGCGGACCGCCGTTCGGTGAACCGCCCGGAAGCGGTTTGCCGGGACCGGTGCCTGGAAAGGGTGGCAGCGGAGACCGGGGAATGAGGAGGGCCGCTGTTTTATGACCGCCTTTCGGCCGGATAACGGGTCGCGTTCCCGCCCCGCCGGGGAAATTCATGATCCCGGACGCCGTGGGGCGGCCGGGGACGAGGCGCCGTCCGGCGCCCGGCCGGAACCGGCGGTACTGCCGTCGGCGCTGCGGACGGCGCTCCTGCCGGTCGCGGTGCTCGCCGCCCTTCTGGTCGCGGTACTGGGTGCGCTGTACGCGGGTCATGACAGCCCCGGCCGGCTGGACGGCTGGTTCCGGCCGGAGCGGGACGGTGTGGCACCGCCGTGGCGGTACGCGGCCCTGGCCGTGGACTTCCTGGCCGAGCCCGCGGGGGCGGCCGTTCTGCTGTCGGCCGCCGTGGCGGGCTGTCTGGTCCGGCGGCGGCCCCGGGCCGCGGTGTTCCTGGTGGTCGGCGCCGTACTGACGGTAGGGGTGACCAAGGTGCTGAAACCCCTGGTGGGACGGACGATTCACGACGGCTTCCTGTCCTATCCCAGTGGGCATACCGCCTTTCTGACCGCCTTCGCCGTGATGGCGGCGCTGCTGGTGGCCGGGCGGCTCGGGCTGCGCCGGACGCCGGGCACCCTGCTCGTCCTGGCCTCGGCGCTGGCGGCCGGGGCGGTCATGGGCTGGGCGCAGGTCGCGCTGGGCGCGCACTATCCGACCGATGTGCTCGGCGGCTGGGGTACGGCACTGGTGGTGGTGCCGGTGACGGCGTGGCTGGTCGACCGGACGGCCGCCCCCGGGCGTCGGCGCGACTGATACCGGGCCGGCGCCCGGTGGCGACGGCCCGGCCCCGGCGTCACGCCCGGCGGCGGAAGACCGGCCGCACGGGTCGTCCGCCCAGCCAGGGGGTGGGGTCACCGGCGTCCAGCGCCTTGCGGTAGACCGCGCAGGCCCGGGCCACGGTGTCGACGGTGTGCTCGATATCGGTCTCGTCGAGCGCGGCGCTGACCACGAACGACGGGGCGAGCACCCCGCCTTCGAGGAGCCCGCGGAGGAACAGGGTGCGGTACTCCTGCGACGGCCGGCCGTGCTGGTCGAGGGTGGCGAAGACCAGGTTGCTGGCCCGGCCCCGGACCACGACGTGGTCCCCGACGCCCGCCCCGGCGGCAGCGGCCCGCACACCGGCGGCCAGCCGCTCGCCGAGGGCGTGCAGCCGGGCGGTGACGCCCTCCTCGGTGTAGGTGGTGAGGACGGCGATCGCGGCGGCCAGGGAGTGGGTCTCCGCGCCGTGGGTGGTGGAGAGCAGGAAGACCCGGTCGCCGGGGTGCCGCAGTCCGCCGCGGGCCATGAACTCCCGCCGTCCGGCCAGGGCGGCGACGGCGAACCCGTTGCCCAGCGCCTTGCCGAAGGTGGAGAGGTCGGGGACGACGCCGTACAGCCCCTGGGCGCCCGCCTCGGACCAGCGGAGGCCGGTGATCATCTCGTCGAAGACCAGGAGGCAGCCGTAGCGGTCGGCCAGTTCGCGCAGCCCGGCGAGGTAGCCGGGCGGGGGCTCGGTGTGGGCGGCGGGTTCGAGGATCAGACAGGCGATCCCGTCCCGGTGCCGGGTGAGGAGTTCCTCGGTGGCGGCCAGGTCTCCGTAGGGGAAGGAGACGGTGAGTTCGGTGGTCGGGGCCGGGATCCCGGCGGACATCGGGGTGGTGGCGATGAACCAGTCGTCGGTGGAGAAGAACGGATGGTCGGCGCAGACGGCCACCCGGGGGCGTCCGGTGACGGCCCGGGCCAGGCGTACGGCGGCGGTGGTGGCGTCGGAGCCGTTCTTCGCGAACTTCACCATCTCGGCGGTGGGTACGGTGGCCAGGAAGCGTTCCGCGGCCTCGATCTCCACGACGGAGGGCCGGACGAAGTTGCTGCCGCGGTCGAGTTCCCGCCGGACGGCCTCGATCACCCGTGGATGGGCGTGGCCGAGGCTGACGGAGCGCAGGCCGGAGCCGTACTCGACATAGCGGTTGCCGTCGACGTCCCAGACATGGGCGCCCTTGCCGTGGCTGATGACCGGGGCCAGGTCCTCGGGGTACTGGTCGTCGCCCTTGGCGTAGGTGTGCGCGCCCCCCGGGATCAGGGCGTGCAGCCGTTCGTTGGCCCGCCGGGACCGGGGCAGCGGAAAGTCGGTGCCGGTGTCCGTGTTCACGCGCTGCCTCGCCCCTCCGGGTTCCGCAGGACGTCGGCGAGGCTCGGCGCCTTGCGGTCCCGGTCCGAGACGGCGGCTGCGGGCAGCGGCCAGGGCACGGCCAGCTCGGGGTCGTCGTAGGCGATGGTGACGTCCTCGGCGGGATCGTGCGGGCGGTCGATCCGGTACGAGACGTCGGCGATCCCGGTCAGGGCCTGGAAGCCGTGCGCGCAGCCCGCGGGGATGTACAGCGACTTCTGGGTCTCGCCGGAGAGTTCGAAGGTGGCCAGCGCGCGGTAGGTCGGCGAGGCGGGCCGCAGATCGATGACGACGTCGAAGATCCGCCCGTAGGAGCAGCGCACCAGTTTGGCCTCGCCCTTCCCGGAGCGCAGATGCAGTCCGCGCAGCACGCCCAGGACGGAACGGGAGACGCTGTCCTGGACGAAGGCGTCCGGGTCGATTCCGGCCGCGCGGGCGACCTCGGCGTCGAAGGTGCGGCAGAAGAAGCCGCGTTCGTCGGCGTACGGCACCGGTTCGAAGAGATACGCGCCGCTGATCTCGGGGATCGCGATCGCCTTCATGGGGTCTCCCGTGGGGTGTGGGCGGGGGTGGGTCCTGCGGTGGCCGGGAACAGGGCCTCGGTGAGGGCGGTGAACTGGTGCGCGAGGCTGCGGGCGGCGGCCCGGTTCCGCTCGGCGAGGGTGCGTCGGAGCCGTACCGACTCGGCCTCCAGTTCGCGGAACTGGGCGAGCAGCCGGTCGGCGTCGATCGCGCGGGCCGGATGGCAGTAGGCGCCGAGGCCCATCCGGTTCATCAGGGCGTCGCTCTTCGCCGCGTAGCTGAGGGCGAGGGTCGGCGTTCCGGCCTTCAGGGCGCAGACCAGATTGTGGTAGCGGGTGGCGACGACGGTGCCGGCGGCGGCCGTCTCCTTCATCAGGTCGGCCAGCGATGTCGCCTCGGCGGCGGTGACCAGCGGTGAGTCCACCGCTTCGAGGATCGCGGCCACGGCCCGGGCGTCGACGTCGTCGCCGGTGAGCAGCCGGACGGACCGGCCGTCGGCGGTCAGCGTACGGACGAAGCGGATGACGCCGTCGAGATAGCGCCGGTGGATCTCGCCGGCCCTGGCGCGGTCGTCGTTGCCGCCGTGGAAGTCCATGACGCCCACGCAGACGGGGCCGGGACCGCCGGAACCCGGGCCTGAGTTCGGGCCGGGGTCCGGTGCGGAGTCCGGTACGGGCAGGGCGAAGGCGAGGTCCGGGTACACCTCGTCCCGCGCGGTGTCGACGCCCATCCCCCGGATCGCGTCGCGGGAGAGGGTGTCCCGGTAGGAGCGGTACGCGGCCAGCCGGGCCGACCAGCGCACCAGCGCCCGGGTGGGCGTGTTCCGGATCGGGGCGGCTCCGACGCCGACCAGCGCGACCCGGGTGCCGAGGAGGCGGCCGGTGGCGCAGAGCAGGAAGAGGGAGTACGGGAAGCCCCACGGGCGCAGCGGCAGGGTGGCCTCCAGGACGCCCATCCCCGGCACGATCACCACATCGTGCTTCCGTACCCAGGCGGCGGTGCGGAGGACGTCGACGGCTTTGCCGAGGCCCTTGCCCGCGACGGCGCCGAGGCGGGACGCGGTGCGGTACTCGCCCCGGTACCAGTGGAGCCGGGTGGCGGGGATCCCGTACCGGGCGGTGACGGTCTCGGGGCCGCCGCAGAGCGCGTCGACGGCCGCGTCGGGATGTGCGGCGCGCAGATAGCCGAGGACGGCTTCGAGCGATCCGTCGTTGCCGAGGTTGCCGGAGCCCAGCAGTCCGAACACCCCGACGCGGACCGGGGTCCGCCGGGTCGCGGGGCTCATGGCCGCCTGCCTTCCCGCCCGGCGACGAGGGCGTCGACGGAGACGGTGAGCCGGTCCGGGTCGACCGGGGCGCGGTCCTCGACCCGCTCCCCCGCGCCCGGCCGGGCCCGGCTGGTCAGCCAGCCGGCCAGGTGGCGGTAGCAGGCGCGCCGCTCGGCCGGGGCGAGCGGGGCCCGCCGGATCGCGGCGGCGAACCCCCAGACGTATTCGGCGAGCAGCCGGGGCGTCGGGTGCAGCGGGCCCGCCCGGCGCGGGTCGAGGTTGACGCACCGGGCGCGTTTGCCGGGGTTGGCGCGTTCGGCCCGGGTGGGGTGGTCGCGGCGGAAGTACAGCAGCTCCGGCACCTGGTGGAAGGGGCCGTGGAGGGTGATCTCGGCGACGAAGGTGCGGTCGGCGTGGTGGTAGCTGTCGTGGGGGCGGACCCGGCGCAGCACATCGGCCCGCATCACGCCGTAGAAGTCGTCGCCGCCGGGTTCGAAGAGGAGGCTGCGGAAGCGTTCCGGGGCGTCGGGCGAGTGGGTGGCCAGGCCGTAGGCGTACGGGACCTTCACCCGGCCGTGGCCGTCGATGACGGCCTGTCCGGTGTGGGCGAGGATGATCTCCGGGCGGTCGTCCAGGGCCTCCACGCAGCGCCGCAGCAGATCCCGGGCGTAGAGGTCGTCGTGGGAGGCCCATTTGAAGAGTTCGCCGCGGCACTCGGTGAAGACGTAGTTGTGGTTGGGGGCGGCGCCGATGTTCCGGGGCAGCCGGATGTAGCGTATCCGGGGGTCGCGGGCGGCGTACCGGCGGCAGATGTCCTGGGTGCGGTCGGTGGACGCGTTGTCGGATATGACGAGTTCGAAGTCCTCGTAGGTCTGGCCGAGCAGGGCGTCCAGCGATTCGGCGAGATACTCCTCACCGTTGTAGACGGGCAGGCCGATGCTCAGCCTGGGGTGGGTGCTCATGAAGTCCTCACTTCGCGAAGGGTGTTCCGGTGGCGCTCGCGCAGGGCCGATCGCAGCTCCAGCCACCAGACGGCGGAGCCGGTGACGGTGGCGGCGGCGACGCCCCAGGCGGAGCCGGACGTTCCGGCCAGGGCCGCTCCGCCGAGTCCGCCGCCGACGTAGCAGGCGGAGGCGAACAGCTGGCAGCGCAGGCTGCGGCGGGCGGCGGCGAGGGCGCGCAGTCCGGCCGCCGCGCCGACGCCGAGTCCGGCGCCCGCGACGCCGAGCGCGGCGGGCACGATCAGTTCGGCGGCGCCGGGCCAGACGTCGCCGAGGACGAAGGCACCGGCCCGGTCCGGGACGAGCAGCAGGGCCGCGCCCCACAGGAGGGCGCCGGCGGCCTGGCCGCCGCCGAGCAGCAGGCAGAACCGGCCCAGCCGGTGCGGGGCCTGCCGCAGCACCCGGGCCGCCTCGGCGACGGTGACCAGGGAGAGGCCCATCAGTACGGCGAGGAACGGGCCGAGGAGGAGTTCGGCGCCCCGGATCACGCCCACCGCGCCGAGGCCGACGACGGCGCCGAGCCCGTACGCCCGCAGTTGGGCCGCCCCGGCCACCCCGGCGTTCTCGACCAGATAGCGGTAGCCGAGGTCGCGGTGGGCGCGGAGCCAGCCGCGTACCGCCGTCAGCCGGGGCCGGATGCCGGACTGGAGGCAGCCGTATCCGGCGGCCACCCCGGCGGCGGCGCCCCAGGCCAGGACGAACGCGGCCACCCCGCCCGCCCGGGCCGCCAGCACCATGGCGGGGACGAGCGCGATACCGCCCAGCAGATCGTTGGCGAATGCCTTCCGGCCGGTCCCGGCGGCGAAGAAGGTGAACCGCCAGGCGTCCTGGAGCAGCAGTCCGGGCAGGACGGCGCCGAGGGCCGCGAACGCGGTGCCCACCGGGCCGCCCGCGGCGATTCCGGCGGCCGCGCAGACCGTGCCGACGGTGAGCGCGACGCCGAGCGCCGTCCCGGTCGACCGGGCGGCGGCCGTACGCCAGTCCGCTTCCGGGGCCCCGCTGAAGCGGACCATCAGCGGGTCGGTGGCGAGGCCCCGGGAGACCCCGAGCACCACTCCGTAGGTCACCCACGCCAGGCTGAACACGCCGAACGCGGCCAGCCCGGCGGAGCGGGCCACATAGATGCCCACGGCGAAGTTGGTCAGACTGCAGACCGCCTGGTCGGCGAGTCCCCAGGAGAGCCGCCCGGCGACGGCCCGGCCGGCCGAGCGCCGGTCCGCCGGGTCCCTCGTCCGCTCCTTCCCGGTGGTCATCGGTGTCATGCCTTGATCAGTCCGGCGGCGGCCAGGGCGTCGGCGGCGGCCACGACCGTGTCGAACGGCAGCCCGGACCGTTCGGCGACGTCGAGCAGTCCGTTCTCCCCGTCGGCGAGGCTGAGCACCCAGAGCATGGCCATCTGCGCCTGCTGGGCGTCGCTGCGCCCGCCGAGGGATTCGTACAGCCCCCGGCGGCCGAGCTGGGGTTCGCCGTAGGGGCTGAGGTTGACGTACCGCCGGTTGGCGTCCAGGACGGCGCAGGCCTCGCGGCAGACGGCGAGGGTGTCCGCCATCGCCTCGGGCGAGACGAAGTCCGGGTCGTCGGCCGAGGTGTGGTACTCGGGGTAGCCGGCGTACGGGGTCCGGGTGAGGGAGCCCACCCCGAGGTCGAACCCGGGCGAGCAGAACTGCCGCTCGTCGTAGCCGTACGGGGTGAATTCGGCGATCCGGTGCGGGCGCTCCGAGGTCTCCAGGACGTACCGCATCACCCGGTCGATCTCGGCGTCGCCGCGTCTGCTCCGTTTGTAGGTGAGCCCGCCCCGGTCCCCGGCGCAGGCCAGGACCAGCCCGTGTCGGACCCGGTCGAGCCGTTCCGCGTTCCGGGCCAGCCAGGTGATCGCGCCGATGGTGCCGGGCGCGAACAGGAACCGGTAGGTGTACCAGGGGGTTTCCCGGGCCAGCGCCCGGGCGAGCTGGACCGCCACCGCGATCCCGGCCAGGTTGTCGTTGGCCAGCGACGGGTGGCAGACGTGGCAGGAGACGATCACCTCGTCGGCGACCCGGCCGGGGACGACGTGCTCGGCGTAGCTGAGATGGCCGTCCGCGAGGGTGGAGTCGATCCGTACCTCGTAGTCGCCGTCCGGCAGCGCGTCCAGGGTGTTCTGGGCGAGGCAGAACCCCCACGTCGGCCGGTAGTAGCTGGTCCGGTACGGCACCCAGGCGGGCCGGTCCGGCAGGGTGTGCAGATGTTCCCGCAGTTCGGCGAGGGGCATGGTGGCCGATACGGGCACGCTGTAGCCGAGGACGTGCAGGCTGGAGGCGGCGAAGTCGACGACCCGGTGTCCGGTGGGGTCGGCGATGTACGCGTCCCGGATGTTCCACTCCTGCGGCACCGTCCAGTCCAGGACCCGGGTCCCGGTCGGTACCTCGTGGACGGTGAGCGGGATGTGCTCGCCGATGATGTCCAGGGTGGCGCGCACCCCGTCGCCGGTGATGCTCCGGCAGATCGGGTAGAGCCGCCGCACCAGGTCGTGCATCTCCTCGCCGGGCCCGGTCACCGGCGCCACCGGAGCGTGTCGTCGACGGCGCCTGCGTCGGAGGCCGCGCGCAGGACCGCCAGCCGGGTGAACCGCCGCTCGAAGCCCTCCCGGGTCAGCCCGTGTTTCCGGTAGGCGTCGGCGAGTTCGAGCGCGCCGCGCTTCACGGTCCATTCGCAGTCGAAGCCGGGTATCGCGGCCCGGAACCGGGAGAAGTCCACCCGGTACGAGCGGGGGTCGGCGCCGGTCTCGCCGGTGATGACCACCTTCGCCCCGGCGACCGCCTCGGCGACCTGTCCGGCGATCTCGGCGACCGTGACGTTGTTGGTCTCGCTGCCGATGTTGAACGCCCGGTCGTGTACGGCCTCCCGGGGCGCGGTGAGGGCCGCCGCGAAGGCGCGGGCGATATCGGCGGCGTGGACCAGCGGGCGCCAGGGCGTGCCGTCGGAGAGCACCAGGACCTCGCCGGAGAGCAGGGCGTGGCCCACCAGGTTGTTGAGCACGATGTCGGCCCGGAGCCGGGGCGAGTAGCCGAACGCGGTGGCGTTGCGGAGATACACCGGGGTGAAGTCGTCGTCGGCGAGGGCGTGCAGATCGTCCTCGACCCGGACCTTGGACTCGGCGTACGGGGTGACGGGGCGCAGCGGGGCGTCCTCGGTGACCAGGCCGCCGCCGCCCGCGGCGCCGTAGACGGAGCAGGTCGAGGCGTACAGGAAGCGGCGGACCCCGGCGTCGCGGGCGAGCCGGGCGAGCCGTACCGAGGCGTGGTGGTTGATGTCGTAGGTGAGGTCGGGCGCCAGGGCTCCCAGCGGGTCGTTGGAGAGCGCGGCCAGATGGATCACCGCGTCGATACCGGTGAGGTGGCCGGCGGTGATGTCGCGCAGGTCCACCCGGTGTCCGGGCGGGTCGGCGGGCGCGGGGCCCAGGACGCAGTCGGCGAAGAGTCCGGCGTCGAGTCCGACGACGTCATGTCCTTCGGCGGTGAGCAGCGGGGCCATCACGGTGCCCAGATAGCCCTGGTGTCCGGTCAGCAGCACGCGCACGGGTCGTCCCCCAGATCGAGAGTGATCTTGTTGATGTCGAAGGCTTCGGCGTAGCGGGAGTGGCATTCGACGCCGCGGATCCTGGCGAGGCCGAGGAATGCCTCGCGGTCGTACCAGGGCCGGTGCCGCTGTGAGGGGTAGTGCTCCTGCAGCAGCCGGACCTTGCGTTCCGCGATCTCGGGCGTCAGCGGCTGGTACGCGGCCGGACGGCCCAGGTCGCCGTCCCATTTGACGATCTCGTAGCCGAGGACGAGATGGTCGCGGAAGGCGGTGGTCATCAGCCGGGCGAGGCCCCGGTGGTCCTGGTGGGCGTCCTCGGTGCGCGGGGCCAGGACGAGGTCGGGCTCGGCACCGGCGCGTAACTCCTCGACGGCGTCCTTGGCCTCCTCCCAGTGGGCGGGCAGCCGGCCGTCGGGGAGTTTGAGCACGGTCAGCCGCAGGTCGGCGCCGGGGCAGAAGGCGGCGAGCGCGGCTCGTTCCTCCTGCTCCCGTTCGCCGCCCCCGCCGGAGAGCACCAGCGCGTCGACCCGCAGGCCGGGCCGGGCCAGGCAGAGCGTGAGGAGGGTGCCGCCCGCGCCGATGGCGATGTCGTCGCAGTGCGCGCCGACCGCGGCGACGGCGGTCGGGCGGCCGGCCCTGAGCCGGATCACGCGGTGCTCGTTCCGGTGCCGGCCGCGGCCGTGGCGGGCCGTTCCCAGACGGTCCACGGGCGGTCGCCCCGGGTGTAGGCGGCGTCGAGCGCGGCCCGCTCCTTCACGGTGTCGGTCGGCTTCCAGAAGCCCCGGTGCCGGTAGGCGACCATCCGGCCCTGTTTGGCGAGTCCGGCGCAGCCGTCGGCGACCAGGTCACCGTTCTCCGGGATGTGGTCGAAGATCTCCTGGCGGAGGACGAAGTAGCCGCCGTTCTCCCAGAGCGGCAGTTCGCTCACCGCGGTGATGCCGCCGACCAGGCCGTCCTCGCCGAGGTCCACGCAGTGGAAGGAGGACTGCGGCGGTACCACCATCATCGAGGCGCCCGCGTCGCGCCCGGCGAACCGGTCGATCATCTCCGGCAGCGGGGCGTCGGTGAGGACGTCGGCGTAGTTGGCGAGGAACATCTCGTCGCCGTCCAGGTGGTGCCGTACCCGGCGCAGCCGTTCCCCGATCGGGGAGGCGATCCCGGTCTGGACGAAGGTGATCCGCCAGGAGGCGATATCGGTGGAGAGGAGTTCGGTCCGGCCGTTGCTGAGGACGAAGTCGTTGGACGCCGTCTCCTCGTAGCTGAGGAAGTAGTTCTTGATGTGGTGGGCGCCGTGGCCGAGGCAGAGGATGAACTCGGTGTGCCCGAAGTGCGCGTAGTAGCGCATCACATGCCAGATCAGCGGGCGGGGGCCGACCATCGCCATCGGCTTGGGGACGTCGTCGGCCGCTCCGTCGCGCATCCGGAGTCCGTAACCGCCGCAGAACAGGACGACCTTCATGGCTTGACCTCGACAATGCTCAGTTCCGGGATGGGGAAGACCAGCCGGCCGCCCCAGGCGTGGACGTAGGAGAGCTGTTCGACCAGTTCGTCCCGCAGGTTCCAGGGCAGGACGAGGACGTAGTCCGGCTGGTCGGCGGCGATCCGCTCGGGCGGCAGGATCGGGATCCGGGTGCCGGGGGTGAATCTGCCGTGCTTGTAGGGGTTCCGGTCGACCGTGTACGCCAGCAGGTCGGGCCGGATACCGCAGTGGTTGAGCAGGGTGTTGCCCTTGCCGGGGGCGCCGTAGCCGACCACGGTCTCCCCCCGCTCGGCGGCCTCGACGAGGAACCGCAGCAGATCCCGGCGGACCTTGGCGACCCGGGCGGAGAACTCGGTGTAGCCGGAGAGCTCCTGGAGTCCGGCGGCCTTCTCCCGGTCCAGTACCTCGGCGACCCGGCGGGTCGGTTCTCCGGCCGCTTCGGCGGGGCGGGCCCAGAGCCGGACGGAGCCGCCGTGTGTGGGCAGCAGTTCGACGTCGACCAGGGCGAGCCCGCCACTGGCCAGCGCCCGGGCCGCGGCGGCGACCGTGTAGTACTGGAAGTGCTCGTGGTAGATGGTGTCGTACTGGTTCAGCTCGATCAGGGTCAGCAGATGCTGGACCTCGATGGAGACCCAGCCGTCGTCGGCGACCAGGGCCCGCAGGCCCCGGGTGAAGCCGACCACGTCGGGGATGTGGGCGTAGACGTTGTTGGCCACGACCAGGTCGGCCGGGCCCTGTTCGGCGCGGACGGCGGCGCCGACGGCCGGATCCAGGAACTCCGTGAGGGTGGGCACCCCGGAGTCCCGGGCCGCCGCGCCGACGTTCACCGACGGTTCGATGCCGAGGCAGCGGATCCCCCGGTCCACCAGGTGCTTCAGCAGATAGCCGTCATTGCTCGCCACCTCGACCACGAAGGCGTCGGAGCCGAGGCCCAGCCGCTCGACGGCCCCGGTGACGAAGGTCCGCGCGTGCTCCACCCAGGAGGTCGAGTAGGAGGAGAAGTACGCGTACTGCGTGAAGGTCTCCTCCGGGGTGATCAGCGGCGGGATCTGCGCCAGCCAGCACTCGGTGCAGACCCGCAGATGCAGTGGGTACGTATGCTCCGGGCGGTCCAGTTCGTCCGCGGCGAGAAAGCTCTCGCACGGCGGAGTGGCGCCCAGGTCGACGACGCTCGCGGTCGCCGACGAGCCGCAGAGCCGGCATCGTGTCATCTACTGCCCCCATCCCGCCCGCGCGGGTGTCCCCGGCGCGGGCCAGTGTGTCCACCGTTCTCCGGCGGCGGGCCGTCCCCGCCGCCGGACCGCGCCGCGATCGCGGCGCGGTATCCGTCCATCAGTCGCTCCAGCCCGACGGCCGGGCTGAAGCCCCGTTCGTAGCGGCGCCGGGCCGCCGCGCCGAGCGCCCGGTTGACGTCCTCTCCGGCCGTGATCCGGCGCAGACAGGACGCGAGGGAGGCGGCGTCCCCGGGCCGGTGCAGCAGCCCGGTCACCCCGTCCTCGACGAGTTCGACGAAGGCGCCGTGACCGGCGGCGACGGTCGGGACCCCGGCCGCCATCGCCTCCACGACCACCAGGCCGAACGCCTCCAGCCAGGTCGAGGGGGCCACCACGGCGACCGAGCGCGCGATGGCCTCGCGGCACTCCGCCGGGTCGTAGAGACCGGCGTACCGGACGTCGTCCCGGCCCGCCGCCCAGGCCGTGACCTCGCCCTCCAGCGGCCCCGCCCCGGCGATCACCAGCGGTACGCCGAGCCCCCCGGCGGCGGCGATCTCGTCCCACGCGGCCATCAGCAGCCGGACGCCCTTGGTCTCGGCCAGCCGGCCGAGATAGAGCAGTTGCTCACCGGCGCCCGGGCGGCGGGTCTCCGGTTCGGGGACGAAGTTGTGTTTCACCGTCAGCCGCTCGGCGGGCATCCCGGACCGCACCAGGACGTCCCGCTGGGCCGCGGAGATGCAGAAGAACCGCTCCACCCCGGTCCACCAGCGCCGCCGGTTGACCGAGAGGCCGATCGCCAGCGGTACGGTCGCCAGCCGGGAACTCCGGTAGCAGCCGTGCCGGACGGCGGGCAGCGGTGTCGACCCGACGCACTCGGTACACGGCTTTCCGTCGCGGCGGAGCGTGCCGGGCGGGCAGATCTGGGTGTAGTTGTGCAGGGTGGCGACGGTGGGTACCCCGGCGTCGGCACAGGCGGCGAGTACGGCGGGCGACAGCAGCGGAAAGACATTGTGGACATGGACCACGTCCGGCCGTTCGGCCCGCAGCCGGGCGGTCAGCTCCCGGCGGGCCGCCGGATTCCACGGCACCAGCAGCGGCACCGCGACCTTGCCCGCCAGGGAGCGGCCGGCGATGTCGTCGCTGCGCCGCTCGAAGAGGCCGACCCGGTGGCCGGCCGCGCGCAGCAGCGCCACCTCTTGGTCGACGACGTTGTTCTCCCCGCTCGGCTGGGCCGAGGAGTAGCGGTTGTGCACCACCAGGACGTCCATGCTCAGGAATACCTCCGGTCCCGGGACCAACGCGGGATCTGTCGTCGGGGCGTGGCGGGCGCGGGCGCCGGACGGGGCGCGTCGGCGGGGACCGTCAGCAGGGCGGCGGCCACGGTGAGATGGAGCAGATAGGGCGAGGCGTCGCCCAGGCCCGCCTCGGTGTACGACGCGATCGCGCAGTAGCCGATCAGGAAGATGGCACAGGCCCTGGGCAGGGACGGGGGGCGCAGCAGGGCGACGCCGCCGAGGACGACGACGGCCGCCGCGACCAGGGTGAGACCGGTCAGGCCCTGTTCGTGGTAGACGGCCAGCCAGCTGTTGTCGATCGGCAGCCCGCCGAAGGACTTGTCGCCCAGGCCCACCCCGAACAACTCCTTGAGGGTCGACCGGTCCTGGGACAGCAGCGCGTCCCAGACCTTGGCCCGGCCGGTCAGGCTGGTGAAGTTCTCCTGGCTCTGGCCGCGCAGGAACCACTCCCGGAGCGCGGAGGCGAAGCCGACCGCGGCGACCACCGCGCACAGCACGGCCCAGGTGAAGCAGCGGCGGGCGGCGGAGCTGGTCAGTACGAGCGAGCCGATCGCCAGCGTCAGTCCGATCAGCAGACCGAGCGTGGCCGTCCTGGTGTGGGTCAGGGCGAGCAGTACCAGGGACGGCACGATGATCACCACGGCGCTGAGCCGGTCGGTCCTGCGGCCCAGGACCAGCAGTACGGTGAGCCCGGTGATCACGGCCGCGTACTGGCCGATCTGCGGCGGGGTGAGCGGCCACAGGGCGCCGACCAGCCGCCCGCCGTACAGCTCGGGCATGGCGGCGCCCGGGGAGACGGCCGCACCGGCGACCACCGAGCCGAGGACCGCGAAGTACATCCGGATGTGGTGGCGGACGAATGTCAGCCCATCGCCCCACCAACGGGTGAGCAGCCAGAGCGTGCCGACGAAGAGACCCAGCCGGGCGCAGCGGAACAGGGCGCCGAGCCCCGACTCCAGTTGCAGGCTGGAGATCACGCTCGGCACCAGCAGCAGGGTGAGCAGCAGCATGAAGGCGCTGGGGCGGATCCGCAGCCGGAGGTTGACGGCCAGCGCCAGGGTGAAGGCGGCGACCAGCGCGCCCATGGTGACCATCTGGATGAGGGAGCGGGGCAGCGGGACGACGGTCTTCGCCCCGGCGGAGCCGAGGGTGTTGAGGATCAGCAGCGCCCAGACGATCCCGACGGTCCCCGGGGTCCGGGCGGGGCGCGCCGCCCCGGCGGGGGCGGTGTTCCCGGTGGTTCCGGCAGTCCCGGCGTTTCCGGGGGTTCCGGGGGTTCCGGGGATCTCCGCCGTCCCCGGTGGCCCGTCGTGTCGTGGCTCGGCGGTCATCTCAGCCACCGGCCCTCGGGTCGAGGGTGCTCCCGGTGTCCTGCTGGTACGGCAGGCTCTGCCACTGCCCGAAGTCGAGTACCCGGCTCGGGTCGTGGGCGACGAAGTGCCAGTGGCCGACATAGACATTGCCGTACCAGCGGTTGCGCTGCTCGTGGGTGATCGCCCGGGCGACGCCCTCGCCCTGGTACGGCGACCAGTCCGGGAAGGTGCCGTAGTTGGCCAGGACCGCCATCCGGTCGCATTTGACCGTGCATCCGACGGCGGACTTGTCCAGCACGAAACGGTTGTCGTGGATCTCCACCCGCTGGGTCTTCCAGCGGCAGTCGGAGAGCAGCGGGGCCGTGCCGATCCCCGGCCGTACGCACCGTTCGGGCTTGTCGACGAGGAGGGTGCAGTCCCCGGAGGAGGTGTTGGCGGGGCTGTTGCAGAACCGGTCGGCGTTCTCCCAGAGGGTGATGCCGGACCAGTTGTCCTCCAGGACGTTCCGATAGATCTCGATCTTGTCGGTACGGGCCCGGATCCGTGGTTCGCCGCCGGACTCGGAGATGTAGACGGTGGCGAAGGGGAAGCTGTCGCCGCGTTCGGCGTGGCGGCGGCCGTCGACCCGGTTGTTCCGGCGGATCGTGTTCTCCCGGACGACCGCGTTGTAGCTGGTCTCGTAGATCAACGCGGCGCCGTCGTTGGCCTCGATCAGATTCCGCTCTATCCGGAAGTCGTTGTTGTTGGTGTCCGCCCAGAGCCCGGCGCCCCGGTTGTCGTGGACCCAGTTGCCGCGTACGTCGGCTCCGTCGACGGCCCAGAACTTGACTCCCCCGGTACAGCCGCAGCCCGGCCGCCGCCGCTCCCAGCCGTCGGTGTTGTTGCCGGTGATCTCATTGCCCTCGACCACCAGACCGCCGACCCGGCCGGTGGCCTTGTACGCGTTCATGCCGTACTGGCCGTTGCCGCGCAAACAGCTGCCGCTGACCCGCTGGCGGTTCCCGGCCATCAGCCCGGCGCCCGAGTTGTACTGGATCGTCGTCCGGTCGATCACCCAGCCGTCGGCCGAGTCGTGGTTGACCACGCCCTCGTTGTGCGGGGCGACGAAGCCCTGCACGGTCAGCTGGCGGATGGTGACGTCGGGGGCGGTCCCGCCGAACGCGTACTGGTTGGTCCGGGCGCCGTCGAGGACGGCGCCCGGCGCCCCCAGATAGCGGTTGCCCCGTTTGGGGACGACCTGGGCATAGCGGTAGGGCCGGAGCCGGTGCTCGCCGGGGCGCAGCCAGAACGTGGTGTCCGGGGGGTTGCTCCGGGTCTTCGCGGCCAGATCCCCGATCACTCCGGGGTCGACCGTGACCGCGCCCGCCGGGGCCCGGACGGGACCGGCGGCGGGCCGGTCGCAGACCCTGGCCAGGGGGCGGGACACAGAGGTCGTCGGCGCGACGGTCGGCGGGGCCGGAACGGCCTGCGGGCCCTCGCAGCCCGTCGCCAGCAGGGCCGGTGCCGCCACCGGCACCGCCCAGTTCCGCCACTTGAACGCCACGCGCCCTCCCTGGTCGTCTCTTCGGATGTCGCCGGGCACCGCCGTCGCGGTCCGGCCCTCTCGTGCGGATGCGGCAGGGCTGCCCGGTCCCGGCGCCGCCGGGCCCCGGGCCCCGCCCCGGTGTCGTCAGTCGTCCGCGCCCCGCTGTGGGGAGTCCCGGAAGCGGAGTACGGTGACGAATTCCCCGGGCGACTCGGACGATCCGGGCGGCCCCGGTGACCCGGCGGGTCCGGTGCCTCCGGCCTGCCCGGTGCCGATGAGCGTCGTGGCGGGCTCCCGGCGGCCGAAGCCCGCCGAGTACCAGCCCAGCGGCGGACCGGTCTCGCCCCGGTGCGCCCGCCAGCTCAGCTCCCCGGGCAGTTCGAGTACCGCCGAGCGGTCCTCGCCGTCCCGGGACCAGGTCAGCACCGCCCGGTTCCCCACCAGTTCGGCGGTGATCGCCGGGCCGAGGTGGAACGCCAGCCGGGCGGCCCGGCGGGGTCCCCGTACCTCGTCGACCAGCCGCAGCTCCCGGGCGGCGGCGTCCAGTTCCACCCGGCGCCGGTGCGCGGAGCGCCCGTAGCCGTCGTGTTCGGCGTACCAGCGGGCCGGGCCCGCGTCGGGGGTGTCCACGGCCAGTACCCGGCTGCGGGCCTGCCGGAGCCACAGGAACGGGCCGCCCGAACCGGACTGGTCGGCGCCGTCCAGCTCCAGGGTGTTGTGGCCGATGGTCGACCGGAAGTACCGCCGCCACTCGGGCTGCCCGTGGTAGCAGTACGTCCCCGGGTCGGCGAGGACGTCGACCCCGTCGTGCCGGACCTCCACGGCGAGGGCGTCCGCGTGGGCGTGCGCGGCGATGGAGAGGAAGCCGTGCGGGCCGCCGTCGCAGCGGCACCAGATCTCCCCCGCGTCCCCGGGGGCGCGCAGCACGGTCAGACCCGCGTCGGCGAAGTGGGCGGGCCGGGCCGCCGGGCGGCGCGCGGCCGGGTCCGGTGCCGGAGCCCGGATCAGCGCGGCCAGCAGCGGGGTGCGGACATCGGTCCCGGTCACCTCGGGCCACCAGCCGAGGCGGCCGAAGACGGCGTCCCCGGTGGCCAGGAGGGAGCCCCAGCGGTCGGTCCCCGTACCGTCCACGACCAGGCCGTGCCCGTCGTCGGCGTCGCCCTGGCGCGGTGGCCGTAATCGGCTGTCGACGACGGCGGCGAGCGCGTCGGTCATCCGCAGCAGCGTCCGCCGGAGGGAGTCGGGGACCGGCACCCGCGCGGCGTCCGCCTCGGCCACCGCCGCCAGGCCCAGCTCCAGCACCAGGCCGTGGTACTCGGTGGCCAGTTCGCGGTTGAGGCCGGAGTCGAAGGTGTTGTTCCGCAGCTCCCGCTCCAGCGACCGCAGCGCTTCGGCCCGCAGCCGCGCCGAGCCGGGGAACCATCCGAACGCGCAGGCCGCCGTCGCCTGTCCGGCCGTCTCGGCGATGACATGGTTGTTCGCCGACGATCCCCGGCTGGGGAAGGCGGTCAGCCAGCGCTGGTGGTGCCAGATCTGCCCGAGCGCCACCGGGTTGTCCTCGAAGAGTCCGGCCGCGCCCGGCCAGCCGTGCAGCAGCCGGCGGATCCACACCCAGGAGATCAGCCGGATCCCCAGCTCGATACCGCTGACCCAGTGCACCCCGCGTAGCGGCGGATTCGCCGTCCACCAGGACCGCAGATGGGCGGCGACCCGTTCGGCGTACCGCTCGTCGCCGGTGATCGCGTAGGCGGCGGCGAGCACGGTCAGGTACTGGTGCCGGGACGGCTCCCAGATCTGTTTGACGTCCCCGACCGTGTCCTCGTCCCGGTACGGGACGTCGAAGGCGTAGCCGTCCGGGGCCCGGCGGCCGGTCTTCGGGTCGTACCACCAGTCCGGGTCGGCCAGGTCGTCGCGGTCGACGCCGAAGAACCGGGCGTGCCCGGCCAGCAGCCGGTCCGCTTCGGCGACCAGCCGTTTCGCGGCGTCCGCGGGGATCCCGTCGATCGTCCCGGCGGGCAGTACGGCGGTGAACCGGGCGCCCCGGGTGACCGGGGCCTCCGGCAACGCCGCCCGCCACCGCCGCCTGCGGAGCGTGTCGCCCGCCCGGCCGCCGATCTCCCGCGGCCCCATCCGGGACAGCCGCCGCAGATACCAGCCCGCGGTCATGGTCATGGTGTCCTCACCGGGCTCACCGGCGCGCCGGTGGCCAGCGCCTCCGGTACGGCGAGGGTGGCCGCCGTGGTCGCGGCCAGCGACTCCAGCGGTATCGGCATCGGCCCGCCGGTCCGTACGGCCGTGAGGAACGCGTCGAGTTCGGCGCGCTGGCCCTTGTCCCGGGCCTTGGCGAGCCTCGGTCCGGTCCACCGCTTGCGGCCGTACACCGAGGCGCGGACGAAGTCGTCGAGCCGGAGCGCCCGGCCGTCCGCGACCAGGTCCAGGGTCTCCTTGGGGAAGCCGGAAGGGCCGGTGGTGACATAGCCGATGGCGGCGGTGGAGCCGTCCGGGTAGCCGAGGAGGATCTGCAGATCCTCGTGGCCGGGGGTGGCGGTCGCGTACACCGAGACGGGGTCGGCGCCGAGCAGCCAGCTCACCGTGTCGACGAAGTGGCCGCCCTCGCCGGTGAACCGTGAGCCCTCGGTGGACTGCCGCAGATACCAGCTGCCGTGGTCCAGCCGGCCCGCGTTGACGAGATACCGGACGTTCGCCGGTCCGGTGCGGGCGCCGAACCGGCGCCGGGCCTCGCGCAGCAGGGGGGCGAACCGGCGGTTGAAGCCGACCTGGAGCCGGTCGTTGCCGGACTCCTCCACCGCGGCGAGTACCTTGGCCAGTTCGTCCCGGTCGAGCGCCAGCGGCTTCTCCACGAAGACCGTCTTGCCCGCCAGCAGGGCCCGGCGGGTCAGTTCGGCGTGCGAGCTGTGCCGGGTGACCACGAAGACCGCGTCGATCGCGGGGTCGCCGAGTACGGCGTCCAGATCGGTGGTCGCCGAGCCGAAGCCGAACTTGTGGCGGGCGTTGGCCGCGGAGAGCGCCGTCGTGGTGACGACCGTCGACAGGGTGACGCCGTCGCGCCGGGCCAGATGCGGCAGCAGCATCGACGTCGCGTAGTTCCCCGCGCCGACGAACGCCAGCCGGACCGGCGCCCCGGGGGCCTTGGCCCGGACGGCTGTCCGGGACCCGGAGCGCCGCGCCGAGGGGACGGTCGCCACCGGGGTGCGTACGGCGCCGGCCGGGCCGGGGTCCGAAGCTTCCGGTGCGTCGGGGGTGTCAGGGGTGTCCGAGACCTTCGGGGTGTCCTCCGTCTCCCGGGCGGTCCCGGCCGCTCCGGCGGCCCCCGTGCCCTCGGCTTCTCCGGCGGTGGTCCCGGATTCCCCCGCGGCCCCGGTCCCTCCGGCCTGTTCCACGCCCCCGGTCGTGCCGGTGCCCGCCGTCGTCCCCAGGTCTCCCGGGTACCGGAACAGCACCGCCACGGCCTTCAGATCGCCGTCCTTCAGCCGCCGGTACGTCTCCACGGCGGTACCGAAGTCCGCGATATGGGAGATCAGGGGCTCCACGTCGATCCGCCCCCGGGCGATCAGATCGAGGAAGCACGCCAGATTGCGGCGCTCGGTCCAGCGGACGTAGCCGATCGGGTAGTCACGCCCCTCCAGCTCGTACTCGGGGTCGTAGCGCCCGGGGCCGTAGGAGCGGGAGAACCGGACATCCAGTTCCTTCTCGTAGTACGCGTTCCACGGCAGGTCCAGCCGGCACTTGCCGATGTCGACGACCCGGCCGCGGTCCCGGCTCAGCTGGGCGGCCAGCTCGACGGGCTGGTTGCTGCCGCCGCCCGCGGCCAGATACACCTGGTCCGCTCCGTGGCCGCCGGTGAGTTCGGCGACGGCCCGCGCCACGGCCGTGGAGCCGGGGTCGCCGCAGGCCGCGGCGCCCAGCCGTTCGGCCAGCTCGCAGCGGGCCGGATCCGGGTCCGCCCCGACGACGACCGCGCCCGAGGCCGTCAGCAGCTGCACCACGAGCTGCCCGATCAGGCCGAGGCCGATGACCAGCGCCACCTCGCCGAGCTGCGGTTCGCCCCGGCGGACGCCCTGCATCGCGATCGCCCCGACGGTGCCGAAAGCGGCGTGGCGGGGCGCGAGACCGTCGGGGACCCGGGCGTAGAGATTCCTCGGCACCCAGTTCAGTTCGGCGTGCAGCGCGTGCTCGTTGCCCGCGCAGGCCACCAGGTCGCCCACGGCCACGTCGTCGATCCCGGGACCGACCCGCTCGACCACGCCGCACAGCGAGTAGCCCAGCGGGGTGTAGGAGTCCAGCTTGCCCATCACCTTGCGGTAGGTCGGCCCCACCCCGTTGGTGGCGACGCTCTGCACCACCTTCGCCACCTGGTCCGGCCGGGAGCGGGCCTTGCCCAGCATCGACATCCCGGCCTCGGACACCTTCATCAGCTCGGTGCCGGTGGAGATCAGCGAGTAGCCGCTGCGGACCAGCACACCGCCCGGCTTGCACCCCGGCACGGGTACGTCGAGCAGCGCCAGCTCGCCGCTCTTGTAGTTCTGTACGACCTGTTTCACCGAAGTCCTCTTGTCTCTACGCCGTCAGGGAAGGGGTCTGGCCCGCCTCGGAGGTCGCGCCGCGATACCAGTACTCCAGGGTCAGCACATGCCAGAGATGCTTGGAGAAGTCCCGCTGTCCGGCGGCGTCCTCGGCGACCAGCCGGGCCAGCGCGTCCCGGCGCAGCAGCCCGGATCTGACCAGCACGCCGTCATGGACCACCTCCCGGACCAGAGGGGCCAGATCCCGGCTCATCCAGGCCCGCAGCGGGGCGCTGAAGAGGCCCTTGGGCCGGTAGACGATCTCCCGGGGCAGGATCGAGGCCGCCGCCTCCTTGAGTACGGCCTTGCCCTGCCGTCCGACGATCTTGCGGTCGCCGGGTACCGCGAAGGCCGCCTTGACCACCTCGACGTCGACGTACGGCACCCGTACCTCGGTGGAGGCGGCCATGCTCGACCGGTCCGTATAGGCGAGGTTGAGGCCCGGCAGGAACATCCGGGTGTCGCCCAGGCACATCCGGTTGACGAAGTCGTCGAGGTCGTTGTCCTGGTAGACGTCGGCGTGTTCGGTGAGGACGTCCTCGACCGTCCCGGCGAGATCCGGATCGACCAGGGCGAGCAGCTCGTCCCGGTCGTACATGGTGTAGCTGCGCCGGAAGGCGGTCTCCTCCGGCAGATCGGCGAAGGAGAGGAACCGCTTGGCGAACCGCACCGACCGGTAGCCCCGGCGGGCCGACGCGACCGGCAGCCGGTCGACGACCCCGGACAGGCCGCGCCGCAGGGGCCCCGGGATCCGCTGGTAGCGCAGGGCGAGCAGATTGGCCAGATGCTTGCGGTAGCCGGCGAACAGCTCGTCGGCGCCCATCCCGGAGAGCATCACCTTGACCCCGGCGTCCCGGGCGGCCGAACAGATCAGATAGGTGTTGATTGCGGCCGGGTCGCCGATCGGCTCGTCCAGGTGGTACGTCATCTTCGGCAGCAGATCGAGCACCTGGGGGGCGATCTCGATCTCGTGCAGTTCGACCCCGAACCGGCGGGCCACCTGCCGGGCGTAGCGCAGATCGTCCGGCATGGCCTCGAACCGCGCGTCCTCGGCCCGGAATCCGATGGTGTAGGCGGAGATCCCGGGCCGGTCACGGGCGGCCAGGGCGGTCAGATAGCTGGAGTCGAGCCCACCGGAGAGAAAGGTCGCCACCGGTACGTCGGAGAGCAGATGGCGCCGGGTGGACTCCGCCACGACGGCGGCCAGGTCCGGGTGTTCGCCCGCGGCGGCCCGGTCCCGGGCCTCGGCGGCGACGTCCCGCAGATTCCAGTACCGGCCGCGCTCGATCCGGCCGTCGGGGCGGCAGCGCAGCCAGCTCCCCGGCGGCAGCTTCTCCGCCTCGCGGAACGCGCAGCGGGAGTCGGGTACCCAGTAGTACAGGAGGGACGCCACCAGGGCCGCGTTGTCCACCTCCAGTTTGCCGCCGGACACGGCGGCCAGCGCCTTCAGTTCGGAGGCGAACACCAGGCCGGTGCCGCGCCGCAGCAGGAACAGCGGTTTGACGCCGAGCTGGTCGCGGGCGAGTACCAGCTCCCCGGTCCGCTCGTCGAAGACCGCGAACGCGAACATGCCGCGCAGCCGGGGCAGACAGTCCGTGCCCCAGCGCCGCCACGCCTCCAGCAGGACCTCGGTGTCGGAGGTGCCGCGGAAGCGCACCCCGGCGGCGGCCAGTTCGGTACGGAGTTCGGGGGCGTTGTACAGCTCGCCGTTGTACGTCAGGGCGAGGCCGTCCGAGACCATCGGCTGGGCGCCGGTCTCGGAGAGGTCGATCACGGCCAGTCTGCGGTGTCCGAGGTGGACCTCGCCGTCACCGGCCGGATGGCTGTACCGGCCCGCCCCGTCGGGTCCCCGGTGGGCGAGGACATCGGTGAGCCGGTCGGTGACGGCCCGTCCGTCCGGCCATCGGTATGCGCCTGCGATGCCACACATGTTCTACCGCGCCTCCTGGTCGCTGTCCGGGACCCGCGCGGCGGGCCTCGGCGGCCGCTCCGTCCGCGGCCGGCCGGTCTGGTTCTGCGGGGCATGCCGCTCGGTCAGCGGCCTGCCGGTCCCGTTCCGGGGAGCGGGCCGCTCCCGGGCGCCGCCCGGCGCGGTGGGGGTCCCGTCCCACAGCGTGCCGTCGGTCCTGTCCCGGGGGTCGGGGTCGATCAGCACCACCCCGATCACCGGGACGCGCTGGTCGGCGAGTTGCCGGGCCACGGTGTGCAGCCAGGCGGCGCTGCCGTGCCCGGCGCGTACCACGAGGACGGTCCGGTGGCCCAGATGGCGCAGGTCGGTCCAGGCCGTACCGGGCGCGACGGAGCCGACGCCGATCCGGCGGGTCTGCGGCGGTACGGTCTCGGCGGCCTCGCCGCCGACGACGGCCGGGTCCTCCGGCTCGCGGCGGCTGCCGGCCAGCTCCTTGCCGGGCAGCCCGTCGACGAGGACCACCGGTCCGTCGTCGGCCAGCGCCCGGGCGAGGCCGAGGGCGATCAGGCTCGTTCCGCGCGCACAGCCCAGTTCCAGCAGGGACACCGGTTCGGCGGAGCCGCGTACGGTACGGGCCAGGGTCGCGGTGAGCCGGTCCCGTTCCGCCCGGACGCCGCGGCGCTGCCAGAATCCGGCCGGGAGGCGGGGCGCGCGGCGCAGCTCGGCGATCACCGAGGCGCCCAGGTGGGCGGCGATCTCCCGGCGCAGTACGGGCCGGTCGGCGACCACGGTACCGACGGCGGCCCAGGCCAGTCCGACGACCAGTCCGAGGACGAGTCCGATGGCGGCGTTGGTGGCGGCGGTTCTCGGCAGGGAGTACCGGACGGCGCGCGGGCCGTCCACGATCCGGGTTCCGGCGACGACCCGGGGCGTGCCGGTACGGGCCTCGGCGGCGCGCTGGTCGAAGTCGGCGATCCGGGAGTTCAGTTCGGCCCGGCGGGCGTAGAGCGATTCGGTGCTCGCCGCCGACTCGGGGGCGCTCTCCGGTGCCCGCTTGCCGATGGCCGCGTTGACCCGGGCCAGCTCCTCCCGCATCCGGTCGCGCTGTTCGAGCAGGGCGTCGGCCTCGGCGGCGGCGCTCTCCCGCATCCGCCGGACGTGGTCGGCGACGAACGCGTCGGCCAGGGCCTCCGCCCGGGCCACCGCCTGGGTGTCGTCGGCGCCCTCGGCCTCGATCCGGAGCAGGTTGTTGGTGATTCCGGCGGCCCGGTACCGGCCCATGAACTCCTCGGGGTCCTCGGTGGACTTGAGGGCCTTCAGGGCCTCGGCCGCGATCCGGGTGGTCCCGAGGAGCGCGACATCGGTACGGATCAGGGTGCCGGTGTCGTTGGGATGGTCCTCCTGGTGGGCGACGAGCACGGTGGTCGTGGCGGTCGGCGGCGGTGGCAGCAGGACCGCCGCCGCGACCCCGGCCAGCAGCCCGAGCAGTGCCACCGACGACCAGAGGCGGCGGCGTCTGCGGACCGCCACCACCAGCGCGTGGAGGTCCAGCAGGGGGGAGGCGTCGTCGGATGGTGGCGGTGGTGGGGTCGTACGTGTCGTCACACCGGCTCTCCCGTCGTGCGGCCGCCCGCCGCGAGCGCCGGAGCGGGGTCGTCGGCGGCGGGCCGGTCGGCGGAGCGTGCCGTACGGTCCCGGACCTGGCCCGCCACGACGACGCCGGCGATCTCGTGTCCGCCGTCCGCGCACGCCTCGGCGATCGCGGTCAGCTCTCCCGGGGTCCGGCTCCCGGCGCTCAGCACGACCAGGGCGCCGGACTCGGTGTCGCGGTCGGGCACCATCGGCCGGTCGACCGGGATGCGTACCACCCGGAGCCGGGGATCGGCACCGGCCTCGGCGACGAGCCGTCCGGCGGCCAGGGCGGCGATCTCGTCGCCCTCCGGGACGACGACCAGCAGCCGCCGGGGGGCGGGCAGCCGCTCCCGGAGCCGGGCGCACACCCGCCGGTAGCGGATTCCGCGGCTGGCCTCGTCGCCCGAGGTGTGCGGAGCCGGTACGTCCCACCGGGTGTCGGTACCGAGCAGTCGGCGGATCCGGGCGGCCCGGCCCTCGGGCCCCGGCGGGTGCGCGGCCCGTTCGCCGGGGACGTCGACGGTGCCCAGCGGGGTGGACCCCAGCGCCGCGGCGATCTCCGGCTCGGTGCGCGGTCTGCGGTTCATCCGGGCGGCGGTGAGCTGGACGACGACCGCGAGCAGTACGGCCAGTACGGCTCCGGCGGCGATCAGCTGGGTCGCGGTGGGCGGGGCCTCCCCGGCCGGCCGGGTCGCGGGCCCCATGACGACCATGCCCGCCTTGTTGGCCGCCGGGTCGGCCTCCTCCAGCTTTCTCATCGCCTCTTCCAGTGCGGTACGCAGCTTCTCCAGCGCCGTACGGGCCTGCACGCTCTCCACGCTGCGCCCCGGGTCGGCCGCCTCGGCGAGTTCGGTGATCCGGCGGTTGGTCTCCGCCACCTTCCGCCGCAGCGCCTCGGGTCCCGTGGCCGCGTCGGACTCGGTGTCGTCGCCGGCGATCCGGGCGGCGAAGGAGATGAACTGCTGGGCCACCCGGTCGGCGAGCTGCCGGGCCCGGTCCGGGGTCTCGGCCGTACCGGAGATCTTGATGATGTTCCCGTCGGTGGTACCGGCGCTCACCCGGTTCCGCAGTTCGCCGCCGCCGACGCCCGGCCAGCCGAGGGCGGCGGCCGTCCGGTCGACGACCGCCGAACTGGTCGCGATCTCCACCTGGGTGAGCAGCTCGCGCTCCTCCCACTGCCCCGGCAGCAGGACCGACGCCGACGAGGTGTAGCGCGGCGGGAAGAGCGCCGAGGCGCCGTAGCCGAGGAGGGCGCCCACCACGGCGAGGACGGTGAGCAGCCGCCAGCGCAGCCGGAGCAGCCGCCCGATCGTCGCCAGGCGGATCGTGTCATCGGTCAAGAGCGCGGCCACTTCCCTTTCCGGCCTGGTCGCCCGCGGGTACGGCGGGGCTGTCCCGGACGGCGGCGGCATAGGCGGCGAGCAGCGCCGTCTGCGAATTCCGCCAGGACAGTGGCCCGTTGACCCGTTTCCGGCCGATCCGGCCCATCCGGGTCCGCCGGTCGGGATCGTCCAGCAGCAGGGCGATCAGCCGGGCGAACTCGGCCTCGTCGTCGTCGGGCGCGTAGACGGCGGCGTCCCCGGCGGAGACCCGGGCCTCCTTCAGGTCGAAGGAGACGATCGCCCGGCCCATCGCCATGTACTCCAGGACCTTGTTCATGGTCGACACGTCGTTGAGCGGATTGCACGGGTCGGGCGAGAGGCAGACGTCCGCGGTGGAGAGATAGCGGACCAGGTCGGCGTCGGGGATCCGGCCGGTGAACCGCACCTGGTCGGAGAGTCCGAGCCGCCGGGACAGTTCCACCATGGCGTCGAAGGCGTCGCCGGAGCCGATGAAGACGGCGTGCCAGTCGGTCCTGCCCTGTTCGTCGCGGAGCTTCGCCAGGGCCCGCAGGGCGTAGTCGACCCCGTCCTGGGGGCCCATGACGCCGAGATAGCAGAGCAGATGGGGTTTGCCGCGCTTCAGTCCGGGCTCGGGCGGCACCGGCTGGAACCGGTCGGTCACCGGCGCGCTGCGGACCACGAAGACGTCCTCGGGGCGCCGTCCGCCGCGGCGGATCGCGACCTCCCGGTAGCTCTCGTTGGTGGCGATGACGACGTCGGAGACCCGGTACGTCAGCCGTTCCAGCGCGCGGACGGCCCGGTAGAGCAGGTCCTCGCCCCGGTCGAAGCGGGAGAGATACAGCTCGGGGACCAGGTCGTGCTGGTCGAAGACGAACCGGGCGCCCCGGCGCTTCAGCCGGAGGGCGGGCAGGAAGAGCAGATCGGGCGGGTTGCAGGCGTGGACGACATCGACCGGGCCGACCTTGCGGGCCAGCCGGGTGGTGTGCCAGAGCGCCGATCCGTACTCCCGCAGATAGCCCGCCGGGCCTCCGGTGGCCGCCCGCAGCGGATAGCGGAGGATCCGGATCCCGTCGATCTCGATCTCGGGTTCGGTGTCCCGTTTGGTGCCGCGGGGGCAGATGACATGCACCTCCCAGCCCGCGTCGCGCAGGGTCGTGCATTCCTGCCATACCCGCCGGTCGAACGGCACCGACAGGTTCTCCACCAGGATCAGGGCGCGCCGGTTCACCCGGTCGCCGCCGTTCGGTTCACCAAGCAAGGCCCATGTACCCCGGTTCGGCCCGGCGCGCCTCGGCGTCGGGAAGGCGGACGAGGTCGATCAGTACGGGGCCCTCGCCGTGCGGCAGCCCCGACAGCACGGCCGGATCGCTGGTTCCGACGATGCAGACCTCGGCGTGTTCGAGGACCTCGGCGACGGAGTCCGCGAGCAGCTGCGCCAGATGCGGCAGCCGGGTCTCGATGTATTCGCGGTTGGCGCCGAGCAGCCGGGAGAGGCTCACATTGGCGTCGTGGATCCGCAGGTCGTACCCCTTGCCGAAGAGCCGCTCCGCCAGTTCGACCAGGGGGCTCTCGCGGAGGTCGTCGGTGCCGGGCTTGAAGGAGAGGCCGAGGAGTCCGACCCGGCGCTTGCCGGTCCGTTCGACCAGTTCGACAGCGCGCTGCAGATGGGCGGAGTTGGAGGGCAGGACATGGGCGAGGATGGGGACCGCGACATCGGCCCGTTGGGCGGCGTGGACCAGGCTGCGTAAGTCCTTGGGCAGGCAGGAGCCGCCGAAGGCGAAGCCCGGCCGCAGATAGGCGGGGCTGATATTGAGTTTCCGGTCGGCCAGGAAGACGTCCATCACCTGGTGGGAGTCGACGCCGAGGGCCTGGCAGACCGCGCCCAGCTCATTGGCGAAGCCGATCTTGAGGCCGTGGAAGGCGTTGTCCGCGTACTTGATCGCCTCGGCCGTCGGCACCGGCACCCGGAACACCTCGCCGGGTAAGCCCTCGTAGAGCGCCGCGACCGCGTCGCCGTCGGCGGGGCCGAGCTGGCCGATGACGGTCTTGGGCGGGTCGAAGAAGTCCCGCACGCTGGTGCCCTCGCGCAGGAACTCCGGATTGACGGCGACGCCGAAGTCCACCCCGGCGGTGCCGCCGGCGCTCTTCTCCAGGATCGGGACCAGCAGATTCATACAGGTACCGGGGAGCATGGTGCTGCGGAAGACCACGGTCCGCCGGCCGCCGCGCTCGGCGATCGCGGTACCGATCTGCTCGGTGACCCGCTCCAGATAAGTGGTGCACAGACTGCCGTTGGGCTCCGACGGCGTACCGACGCAGACCAGGGAGATCTCGCTGCCCTCGATCGCCTCGCGGACGTCGGTGGTGGCGCGCAGCGCCCCGGATCCGACGACCCCGGCGATCAGCTCGCCGATCCGTTCCTCGACCACCGGGGCCTTGCCCTCGTTGACCAGGTCGACCTTGACCTGGTTCACATCCACCCCGATGACCTCGTGCCCCAGCTCGGCCAGGCAAGCGGCCGATACACAGCCCACATAGCCGAGCCCGAAAACGCTGACCCTCATGCCCCGTCCCTCCGCCCGGGCAGGCCCTCGCGGCCTGCCGTCCGCACACCGGCCCGACGACGTTTCCCGTACATCAGTAGGCCCCCTGCCCGTGGACCACCGCGCGCAGCGTCTTCCACAAGATCACCGTGTCCAGGGCCAGCGACCAGTCCTCCACGTAGCGCAGGTCCAGCCGGACCGCCTCGTCCCAGGGCAGATCGCTCCGTCCGCTGATCTGCCACAGGCCGGTGAGTCCGGGCTTGACCAGCAGCCGGCGTCTGATGTCGGGTCCGTACGCGGCGGATTCCTCCGGCAGCGGCGGCCTCGGGCCGACCAGCGACATCGATCCGGTGAGTACGTTGAACAGCTGCGGCAGTTCGTCGATCGAGTACCGGCGCAGCACGGCTCCCACCCGGGTCACCCGCGGATCCCGGCGGAGCTTGAAGAGCAGGCCCGCGCCCTCGTTGCGGTCGGCCAGCGCCGCGCGGGCCCGGTCGGCCCCGGCGACCATGGTGCGGAATTTGAGAATGGTGAACTCCCGGCCGTCCTTGCCGACCCGGCGCTGGCGGTAGAACGCCCCGCCCCGGCTGTCGGCGAGGACGAGCAGTCCGACGAGGACCATCAGCGGTGCGAAGACCAGCAGCAGGATCGCGGCGCCCATCCGGTCGACGACGGCCTTGACGGCCCGTCTGCCTCCGGTGAAGGTCGGCATGCTGACCCGCAGCAGAGGGATGCCGAGTACCGCGTCGACATGGAGCCGCGGCCCGGCCACCTCCATCAGGACGGGCGCCACCACCATCTCGGCGTCGCTGCCCTCCAGATTCCAGGCCAGCCGTTGCAGCCGATCCGGTGACCAGTGCGGATCCGGGGTGATGGCGACGACCCGGTAGCCGTCCCGGCGGATGTGGTCGGCGACGTCCGCCAGCCGGCCGACGACCGGCACTCCGTCCAGTTGATCGCCGTCGAGCCCGTGGCCGTCCGTGGTGCACACCGCGTCCACCCGCCAGCCGAGGTGCGGGAACTTACGGGCCCGGGTGATCAGATCGCGTACGGTCTCCGGGCTCCCGGCGGCGAGTACGGGCCGCAGGCACTCCCCTTCCTTCCGCTGCTTGTGCAGCCTGAGCCGGAGCAGATACCGCGCGGTCATGGTGACGAGGGCGATCGCGGGGATCGCGACGAAAATCCAGAGTTTGATATTGCGTGAGGTGAGGGCGATCCCGCCGAGCGCCAGGACGACGGCCGCGGCGAAGAGCGCGCGGCCGAGCCGGCGGAATTCCTCGGCGCCCTGACCGAGTACGGCCGGTGCCCATGACCGGCTCACCGCGAGCGCGGCCAGAATCAGCAGTTCGGTGCCGAAGGCGAGAATTCCCCATTTCTCGTGCCAGTTCGCCGCGTCCCGTGCCCCGAATAAATTACCGATCGACGCCACCACAAAGGCGGTAGCGACGGTATCGCTGGTGATCACGGTACGGCGGTACCGTTCCTCCCAGTCGGTCGCGGAGTCGCCGATGGTCCCGTTCGCCAGCCGACCGTGCGCGGCCGGCCCGGCCTTGAACGAGTTGACTAATCCCCCCTGCTCCACAGAACCCCCCAGGTAGCCGACAATCCGATGTGCTCACCTGACACTGTGCTCGGCCACGGGGAGGCCCCCGCCTCCCCGTGGCATGCCGTCATTCCCCCCGCGGAAGGCCCCCGCCTTCCGCGTATGACGGCACCGCCGTTACGGCGCCTTTCGAACAGCCCATCCGACGGCAGGACCTATCGGCCCTGCCGGATTCACGAGGTGCGCGGAGCCCGTCGAAACCCCGGGTGCTCCCCGCACCCGACGTACCCTCCCGGGCCCCAGAAATCGAACACTTCCGGGCCCGGCACCGGGACGCGACAACCACCGTCCACAGCGCCGGATCTATAGATCATTAACGTTCGTCTCCTGCCCGAACGCCTGAAGCACGGTCAATCTAGACCATCGCGGCCGGGATGGAGAGGGGATGTGGACAACTTGTGGTCAAGCTTTGAAATAAGCTCCACCAATCGGTCACCAATTGGGGACACCTCTCCGACGGGGACATGTCATGTGACCTGCGACGACACCCGCTCCCCGGGCCACCGGCACCGGTTCCGCAAGACGGTTCCGGCCGTGAAGAACGGGTGCCGTCCAGGCCCTCATCACACACCCGGACAGTCGATACGGCTCGGCGGCGAGTGATACGGACGCCCGGCCGTCGCCCTCGGCAGGCGGTGACGCGCGCCGGACGACCGGAGCGATCCGGAGGCCCGGGGGCTGGGCCTCCGGCGGACCCGCGGTCAGCGGACCTGTCCCGCCCGGGGATCCTGGGCTATTCGGTATCCGAGACCGGGGACGGTGTCGATCACCGGCGGGGCTCCGAGCTTGGCGCGGAGTTTGCTGATGGTGATCCGGATCGCGTTGGTGCGGTAGCTGGTCCTCTCCTCCCAGACCCGTTCGACCAGATCGTCATGGCTCACGGCGATACCGCTCGCCCCGAGCAGGACCTCCAGCACCGCCAACTCCTTCCGGGTCAGGGGGAGCAACCGGCCGTGCCGGGTGGCCTGGCGGCGAGCGGTGTCCAGCACGAGACCGGAGTGTTCGATCACCGGCGGCAGGGCCGGATGCACCCGGCGGCCCAGGGCCAGGACCCGGGCCAGCAGTTCGGCGTACTCGAAGGGCTTGGGCAGACAGTCGTCCGCGCCCAGGGCCAGCCCTCCGACCCGCTCCGCGACGCTCCCGGAGGCCGTCAGCATCAGCACCCGGGACGGCAGCCGGCGCTCGACCATCCACCGGCACACCTCGTCGCCGTGGACCCCGGGCAGCTCCCGGTCGAGCACGACCACGTCGTAGTCGCGGGATTCCAGCTTCGCCAGCGCCCCCGTCCCGTCGTACGCCACGTCCACCGCGATCGCGTCGCGCCGCAGCCTTCCGGCGACCCGCTCCGCCAGGTGCTCCTCGTCCTCCACCAGCAGTACCCGCATGTCTCCTTCCTACCGCAGACCCCCCTTTCATCCGCGTATGGAAGAACGGATAAGGCGACGAAATGCCCGCCGCGGCTAGAACGAATACCGGTCCGGCCACCCCTGTCCGCCCCCGTCCCCGTCCCCGTCGGCAGGTGGCCGGGCCGTCCCGGGGCGGCCGCGACCATCCGACCGAGAGAGAGGCACAAGACATGCGACTCACCAGGAAACGGACCGGCCGGGCCACCGCGATCACCGGCTCCCTCACCGCCCTCGCCGGGGTCGTGGCGCTGGCCGCCCCGGCCCATGCCGTCGTCGGAGGGGAGGACGCCCCCGAGCCGGAGAGCTGGATGGTCTCCCTCCAGACGAAGGACGGCGCGTTCTGCGGCGGCACGCTGATCGACGCCAGGTGGGTTCTGACGGCGTTCCACTGCGTGGCCGACGGCGCCGTCCCCAAGGACGCGATACACCTGCGGATCGGCAGCCTTGCCACCGGCCGGGGCGGCACCGTCGCCAGGATCAAGAGGATCGTCCATCACCCCGACGCCAAGGCCACGGAGACCGAGATCTCCGGACCCGACCTCTCCCTGCTCGAACTGGAGAAACCGGTCCGCGAGCGGCCCGTACCGCTCAACGGCACGACCCCGGCGACCGGCACTCCCGCGCGCATGCTGGGCTGGGGCAACGCCTGCGCCGACGCGGTCTGCGCGCCGAAGCGGCTCCAACAGCTCCAACTGCCGCTGCGCGCGAAGGTCAAGGACAAACTCCGCTTCGAGGACGAGCGGTACCGCGGCAGCGGGCCCGGCGACTCGGGCGGCCCGCTGGTCGTGAGGTCCGGCAAGGGCTGGCGGCTCGCCGGAGTCGTATCGTCCGGCATCAATACCGGCACCCTCGCGATCTCCTCCTTCACCGACGTGGCCCAGTACCGGAAGTGGATCGACCGGACCACGAAGCGGTCGTACGGCCCCGGGCCCCGGACGGCCTGACCGGCCCCGCCCCTCGGCAGGCTCGGGACCGGAGCCCCCGCCCCGTCCCGAGCCGTACGCCCCGGCCCGCCCGGGTCAGACCGCGACTCCCACCACCTTCCGTACCGCCGCCGGGTCAACCGCCAGCGCGAGCACCGCATGCGCCAGATCCGCCCGCCCGACGGTGAGACCGCCGGGCACGGCACCGCCGGTCCGGGTCCGGTACACCCCCGTCAGCGGCCGGTCCGTCAGCCGGGGCGGCCGGACCACCGTCCACTCCGCGCCCGCGGCCCGGATCTCGTCCTCCATCACCGCCAGATCGGCGTAGACCTCCCGGAAGGCCCGGCGCACCAGCGGCAGCACCACACGGCGGTACAGCACACCCTCCCCCTCCGGGGGCGGCCCGACCGGTGAGGCGCTCACCGCGACGAAGCGCCGCACTCCCTCCGCTTGGAGGGCGCGCAGAATCGCCCGGGTCCCGGCGGAAGCGATGCCCGCGGCCTTGTTGCTGGGCGCGCCGAGCGCCGAGAGCGCCGCGTCCTGTCCCGCGACGGCCGGGCGCAGCGCTTCCGGGTCGGTGACATCGGCGACGACGACCCGAAGCCGCTCCCCCTCCGGGACGGGCAGCCGCCGCGGATCGCGGACGACCGCGGTGACCTCGTGTCCGGCGTCGAGCGCCTGCCGTACGAGCTGTCGGCCGGTGCCGCCGGACGCCCCGAAGACCGTATACCGCATGGTGTCGCCTCTCCCTGGGTGGGTAAGTACTCACTCACCTATAGGGTGAGTGAATGCCCACTCCGGAGTCAACACGCCCCACCCGCGAACGGATCGTCGACGCCGCCGAACATCTGCTGCGCACCACCGGGCTGGCCCGCACGACGACCAAGGAGATCGCGCGCGAGGCCGGTTGCTCCGAGGCCGCGCTCTACAAGCACTACCGCAGCAAGGAGGAGATCTTCGTCCGCGTCCTGCGGGACCGGCTGCCCCGCCTCAACCCCCTCCTGGACGAGCTGGGCCGGGACCCCGGCACCCTCGGCGTGGCGCACAACCTCACCCTCGTCGCCGAACACGCGGTCCGCTTCTACCGGCAGAGCCTCCCCCTGGCCGCCTCCCTCTTCGCCGAACCCGCCCTCAAGAAACGCCACTTCGAGGGCGTACGGGAACTCGGCCAGGGCCCGCACATCCCCCTGGTGGCCCTCGCCCGCTATCTCCGCGCGGAACGCGACCGCGGCGCGCTGCGCCCCGACGCCGACCCGGACGCGGCCGCGGCACTCCTCCTCGGCGCCTGCTCCCAGCGCGCCTTCGTCTACGACGCCGAGGAGGGCATGCCCCCGCCTCGGTCCACCGAGGAGTTCGCGGCGGACCTCGTCCGCACGCTGTTGCACGGCCTGCTTCCCGACACCGGCCCGTCCTGACGCACCCCCGCTCCGTACGGGCCGCCCGCGTCGTCCACCTCTTCCACCCCGCCCGCCTCGCCCGCCGGGAGATCCGGCCCCTGTGGACAGCACCGCGGGCCCGGCCACAACCTGATGGGGCCGAACCCGGTTCACCCGTACCGGAGTCAGTCGAGACAGGAGTACGTCATGAGCACGGTCGTCCCACCGCATACGCGCCACGGCTCCGGCCACCACGGAGTCCTCGCCCTGCACGGCTGGTTCTCCGACCGGAGCAGCTATCTGCCGCTCTTCCCGTATCTGGACACCGGCCGCTTCACCTGGGCGGCGATGGACCAGCGGGGCTACGGCGAAGCGCGCGGGCTGCCCGGCCCGTACACCACCGAACGGATCGCCCACGACGCCCTCGCCCTCGCCGACCATCTGGGCTGGGACAGCTTCTCCCTGGTCGGGCACTCCATGGGCGGCAAGGCGGCCCAACACGTCCTGGCCATCGCGCCGGACCGGGTACGGGCCCTGGTGGGCATCTCGCCCGTCCCCGCCTCGGGCGCCGGACTCGACGACGCCACCCGGCAGTTCTTCGCCGCTGCCGCCGACGACCCCGCCGTACGGCGCGCCATCATCAGCACCACCACCGGGGACCGACTGCCGGGCCCCTGGCTGGACCACATGGTCCGGCTCTCCGTCGCCAACTCCACCCGCGACGCCTTCGCCGCGTACCTCCCCGACTGGGCCGGTGCGGACTTCTCCGCACTCGTCCAGGGCAGCCCCGTACCGGCCCTCGCCCTCGCCGGGGCCCACGACCCGGCGATCTCCGCCGACGCCCTGCGCGCCACCTGGCTCCGGCACTACCCCCGGGGCACCCTCGACGTACTCCCCGACACCGGGCACTACGCCGTCGACGAGACCCCGCTCGCCCTCCTCGCCCGGATCGAGCGTTTCCTGGCTCCGCTCACCCCCGAGGCGAACGACTGATCCACCGGCGAAACCGTCCGAGAGGTCAGGGCGTGTATCCCGGGCCCAGTTCGGCCAGCAGCGCGCGGACGCGGCGTTCGATCTCGTCACGGATGGGGCGGACGGCGTCGAGGCCCTGCCCGGCGGGGTCGTCCAGGGCCCAGTCGACGTAGCGCTTGCCGGGGAAGACGGGGCAGGTGTCGCCGCAGCCCATGGTGACGCAGACATCGGACGCCCGGACCGCGTCGGCGGTGAGGACCTTCGGGGTCCGGGCGGAGATGTCGATACCGACCTCGGCCATCGCCCGGACCGCGGCGGGGTTGACCTCGTCGGCCGGGGCCGACCCCGCGGAGCGCACCTCGACGCGGTCACCCGCGAGATGGGCGAGCCAGGCCGCGGCCATCTGGGAGCGTCCGGCGTTGTGGACGCAGACGAAGAGGACGGACGGCTTGGGGCCGGGAGTGTCGGGCACGGCGGGGCTCTCTCGTCTCACGGCGGCCGGACCGCCCCATCTCGTCAGCGCTCCCCGATATCGGCGAGCGGAGATATGAAAGTATCAGCGAATGCTGACTTCAGTCGATCCTGATGTGATCCGCGCCCTGGACGATCCGCTGCGCCTGCGGATCGTGGGGCTGCTGGCCCGCGAGACCCTGTGCACCACGCATCTGGTGGCGGAGACCGGCGCCAGGCAGACCAATCTGTCGAACCATCTGCGGGTGCTGCGCGAAGCCGGGGTGGTGGACACCGAGCCCTGCGGACGGTTCACCTATTACCGGCTGAAGCCCGAGGTGCTCGAAGCCCTCGCGGGGCAGTTCGCCGGTCTCGCCGCGACCGCCCGCGCCCACGCCGACCGCACAAGGGCGTGCTGATGACCTCGGCGGACGCCGCGGCTCCGGGCACCGCCGGGGAGTCGTCGATCACGGCGAAGCTTTCCACCCCGGACCGGTATCTCGCGGTGTGGATCCTGCTCGCGATGGCCGCCGGAATCGGACTCGGCAGGCTGGTCCCGGGGCTGAACCACGCGCTGGCGAAGGTGGAGGTCGGCGGGATCTCCCTCCCGATCGCACTGGGTCTGCTGGTCATGATGTATCCGGTACTGGCGAAGGTGCGTTACGACCGACTGGACACGGTGACCGGGGACCGGCGACTCATAGCCACGTCCCTGGCGGTCAACTGGGTCCTGGGCCCGGCGGTGATGTTCGCCCTGGCGTGGATCTTCCTGCCGGATCTGCCCGAGTACCGCACCGGGCTGATCATCGTCGGGCTCGCGCGCTGTATCGCCATGGTCGTCATCTGGAACGACCTCGCCCGCGGCGACCGGGAGGCCGCCGCCGTCCTCGTCGCACTCAACTCCGTCTTCCAGGTCATCGCCTTCGGCCTGCTGAGCTGGTTCTATCTCGATCTGCTGCCCGGATGGCTGGGACTCGGCGACGGCGAGCGGCTCGACATCTCGATGTGGGAAATCGCCCTGAATGTGGCGATCTTCCTGGGCATCCCGCTGGCCGCCGGATTCCTCACCCGCAGGATCGGCGAACGGAAGCCGGGCCGGGAGCGGTACGAGACGGAGTTCCTGCCGAGGATCGGACCATGGGCGCTGTACGGGCTGCTCTTCACGATCGTGATCCTGTTCGCCCTCCAGGGGAAGACGATCACTTCCCAGCCGTGGGACGTGGCCCGGATCGCGCTGCCGCTGTTCGTCTACTTCGCGGTGATGTTCTTCGGCACCTTCGCACTGGGCCAGGCGCTGGGGATGTCGTACGAGCGGACCACCACACTCGCCTTCACCGCCGCGGGCAACAACTTCGAACTGGCCATCGCGGTCGCCATCGCCACCTTCGGCGTTACCTCCGGGCAGGCCCTGTCCGGAGTGGTCGGCCCGCTGATCGAAGTACCGGTACTGATCTGCCTCGTCCATGTCGCTCTCGCCCGGCGCCGCCGGTTCACCCGGACGAGCTGACCAGGATCTTGCCCATGGCGGCGAGAACGGCGGGCTCGACCCGGTAGTAGACCCAGGTACCGCGCCGCTCGGAGGTGAGCAGTCCGGCTTCCTTGAGCTTCTTGAGGTGGTGGGAGACGGTGGGCTGGGAGACGCCGACATCGGAGATGTCGCAGACGCACGCCTCCCCGCCCTCATGAGAGGCGACGGCGGAGAACAGCCGGAGCCGGACCGGGTCGCCGAGCGCCTTGAACATCAGGGCGGCGATCTCGGCCTCCGCGGCGCTCATCGGGCGCTCGGTCAACGGCGGGCAGCACGGCGTCACCGCGCCCGGCCCGGTGGTCTCGATCAGTGGCAGCGCCTTCGCGTTCGACATATATCTATGTTGACACATATCAAATCAGAGCGCGGGGCGCCGGGACCGATATCCCTGCTTTGACATTCATCTATGTTGACATTCATCGAATCAAGAGTGACCCTGACATCACACGCCATCGACAGATGTCGAAACAGTGAGGGAGTCACCGTGCCCACGCCAGTCAGTAAGCCCACCACCGCGCTGCCCGTCGTCGTCATCGGAGCCGGGCCCGTCGGCCTCGCCGCCGCGGCCCATCTGATCGACCAGGGCCTCGAACCCCTGGTGCTGGAGGCCGGGCCGCGAGCCGGAACGGCGGTCCGTGAGTGGTCGCACGTCCGGCTGTTCTCCGCCTGGGCCGAGGTGACCGACCCCGCCGCCGAGAAGCTCCTCGCCCCCACCGGCTGGACCAGGCCGGACCCGGCCTCCTGTCCGACCGGCGGCGAGTGGGCGGACCACTATCTCCAGCCGCTCGCCGAAGTCCTCGGCGACCGGATCCGCTACGGGGCCCGGGTCACCGGGGTGTCGCGGACGGGGCGGGACCGGATCGTCGACGACGGCCGCGAGGCCCAGCCGTTCGTGATCCATCTCGCCCACCCGGACGGCCGGGAGGAGCGGATCTCCGCCCGCGCCGTGATCGACGCCTCCGGCACCTGGTCCGCACCGGGCCCGGCGGGCGGCAGCGGACTGCCCGCCATCGGCGAGCGCGCGGCCGCCGACCGGATCTCGTACCGGGTCCCCGATCTGGCCGACCCCGCGGTCCGGGCCCGGTACGCGGGCCGCCGTACGGCCGTCATCGGCACCGGCGCCTCCGCTTTCACCGCCCTCGCCACCCTCGCCGACCTGGCCGGGGCGGACGACGGGGCCGGTACGAAGACGGTGTGGATCCTCCGCCGCGGAATCTCCGGCTCCACCTTCGGCGGCGGCACCGCCGACCAACTCCCCGCCCGGGGCGCCCTCGGCCTCGCGGCCAAGGCGGCGGTGGACCAGGGGCACGCGGACGCGGTCACCGGTTTCCGTACCGAGGCGATCGAACGCGACGACCGGGGCCGTCTCGTCCTGGTCGCGGAGGACGGCCGCCGCCTCGACCCGGTGGACGAGATCATCGCCCTCACCGGCTTCCGCCCCGACCTGTCGTTCCTCTCCGAGATCCGGCTCGGCCTGGACGAACGCCTCCAGGCACCGGTCGCCCTCGCGCCCCTGATCGACCCCAACCAGCACTCCTGCGGCACCGTCTACCCCCACGGACACCGCGAACTCTCCCACCCCGAGCCGGACTTCTACGCCACGGGCATGAAGTCCTACGGACGCGCCCCCACCTTCCTCGCCCTCACCGGCTACGAACAGGTCCGCTCGATCGCCGCCGCCCTCGCGGGCGACACCGAGGCGGCCGACCGGATCGAACTCACCCTCCCCGAGACGGGCGTCTGCGGCGGCTCCGGCCTCTTCGACGCCCCCACTCCCACCGATCAGCAGACGGCGGCCGGATGCTGCTCCGAACCGGAGCCCCTTCTCCCCGCACCCACTCCCCCGGCCACGGCGCGGGACACGGCGTGCGGCACTTCCGGAGGCGGCTGTTCGTGACCGGTCAGCCGCTCGCTCCGGCGGCCCGGGTGACCGCGTCCGGGAGGCCGTCGCGGACCGAGGCGATCAGAGCCCGGCTGGCATCGCGCGCGGCGGCGCTGCCCTCGACGGGCGCGCGGCCCGCGCGCTGGCCCAGTACGACGCCGATGACGAGCCGGGGGGTGCCGGCGATCTTCTGGGTGGCGGCCCAGACGAGATTGCCGCCCGCCGGGGTGGAGGAGCCGGTCTTCAGCCCGATGACACCGTCGCGGCCCAGCAGCTTGTTGGTGTTGGGGATCCGTACGCCGCCGGGCGGTGTCACGGCGGGCATGGCCACGATCGCGCGGAAGACCGGGTCCTTCATGGCGGCGCGGGCCAGTTTCATCTGGTCGTCGGCGGTGCTGCGGGTGTCGGACTCGATACCGCTCACCCCGGTGTAGGTGGTGTCCTCCATGCCGAGTTCGGCGGCGGTCCGGTTCATCTTGTCGACGAACGCCTCCTGGCCGCCCGCGTCCCACCGGGCCAGCAGCCGGGCCACGTTGTTGGCGGAGGACACCATCATGATCTCCAGCAGTTCCCGCTGGGTGTAGGAGTGCCCGGCCAGGACGGGCGCGGCCGATTCGACGGAGGAGAACGCCTCGTCGGCCGCCTGCTGGTCGGCGACGATGCCGGGACCCGTATCGCCGCCCTTCAGCGGATGCTCCTTGAGGATCACATAGGCGGTCATGACCTTCGTGACGCTGGCGATCGGGACGGGAGTCCGCCCGCCCGTGCTGCCGAGGCTGCCGATGCCCTCGACGGCCACGCTGGCCTGGCCCTCGTCCGGCCAGGCCAGTTCCACCGCACCGGCGACGCCGGAGCCGGACGCCCCGTCCTCGGCGGCGGGCCCCGCGCACGCTCCGGTGAGCAGCGCGCCGACGACCAGGGGGACGAGGAGCAGACGGCGGCGGCCGGGGAGTGCGGCGGGGCGGGCTCCGCGGCCCGGCGGGGTGTGGCGGCGAACGGTGGACATGGGGACACCTCCGGTGATTCCGGGTGCCTGTGGGCACCCGGAATCACCTTCGGGGACTCGTTCTTCGGTACCGGTGCGGCGCTGTTTCCGCCGCCGCGTAGCTGTGTTGCCGTTGCGTTTCACTCCGCGCCGACAGCCGTGCGGTCGTACCGACTTGTCCCGGTACGGCCGTACGGGGACCCGGTCCCGCGACTCCCGGCCGCGACGGGCTACAGGTCGAGGGTGGCGACGGCGCCGCCGTCCGGGGCGTTGGCGAAGGTCAGCCGGGCGCCGAGGACCCCGGCCTGCCCCTGGGCGACGGTCAGCCCGAGCCCGTGCCCGCGCCCCCGGTCGCTCGCGCCGGTACGGAACCGCTGCGGGCCCTCGTCGAGCAGTACGGCGGGGAATCCGGGTCCGTGATCGCGAACCGTGATCCGGTTCCCGGCGACGGTGATCCGGACGGGCTCGGCGCCGTGCCGCTGGGCGTTGACGACGAGGTTCACCAGGATCCGTTCCACCCGGCGCGGATCGGTTTCGACCGGGTCACCGTCTCCGGCGGGGACGGTGACCGCGACCCCCGGGCCCGCCTCCAGCCGCCGTACGACATCGGTGACGAACTCGCCGAGCGGCACGGTGTCGAGATCGGCCCGCTCGATGCCCGCGTCGAGCCGGGAGATCTCCAGCAGATCCTCGACCAGCGCGTTCAGCGCCCGGACCCGGTCCCGGAGCAGGAGGGCCACCTCGTCGTCGTCGGGCAGCAGTCCGGCGGTGGTGACCAGGCCCATCAGCGGGGTGCGGAGTTCGTGGGCGACATCGGCGGTGAACCGCCGCTCGCTCTCCAGTCTGCGCTGGAGGGCCGCGGCCATCTCGTCGACGGCGGCCGACATCTCCGTGACCTCGTCCCGGGCCCGGCCGGGGCTGCCGATCCGGGCGTCGAGATCGCCGTCGGCGATCGCCCGGGCGGTACGGGCGCCATGGCCCAGCCGCCGGATGATCGGTTCCGTGGCCAGCGCGGCGAGCGGGACGACGACAACGAGTGCGGCGAGGACGGAGGTGACCATGGCGCGGTCCTGGAGCTGGAGGCCGCGTTCCTCCGCGTACATATCGGTCCTGACGATCAGGATCCGGTCGTTGTCGACGGCGATCGCCGCCCACATCCAGTGCCGGTCGGGCTTCTCGGCCTGGTACCAGTGACCGGCCTCCCCGCCCCGGGCGCGCTCTTCGGACAGAGCACGCAGCAGCGGCGCGGGTGTCTCGTCACGGGTACGGACATCGAGCCATGTGGGCCGGTTCTCCCCTTGGTCGTAATGTCTCTTCGCCGTCGTCAGCAGAAGAGTGACACGCTCGCGCGCCAATTTGTTCAGTTGGTCCCGGTTGGAGTCCCGGACCAGGAGGGCGATCGTGGTGGCGACGGCACAGCACGCGAGGGCGGTCAGCGCGGCGATCTTCCAGCGCAGGGCGCGGGGGTTGAAGAGGCGCACGGCGATCAGCCGCGGACGAGTTTGTAGCCGAAGCCGCGGACGGTCTCGATCCGGCCGCCGCCGATCTTCTTCCGCAGCCGGAGGACGCAGAGATCCACGACGCGGGTGTCGCCCTCCCAGCCGTAGTCCCAGACGTCGCGCAGCAGCTTGCGGCGGTCCAGGACCACCCCGGGGGAGGCGGCGAACTCCAGCAGCAGACGGAGTTCCGTGGGGGTCAGGGGTACGAGTTCGCCCGCCCGGCGCACCTCCATGCCCCGGGTGTCGACACTGAGGTCACCGAAGACCAGGGCCCCGTCGCCGCCGGACCCGGAAGTGCCGGCGGGCGCGGTGGCGGTGTTCGTGACGGGCGGGCCGGCGGCCGGCCCGGGCGGGCGGAAGGTGGCGCGGCGCAGCAGGGCCCGGATCCGGGCGACCATGACCGCGGTGTCGACGGGTTTCACCACATAGTCGTCGGCGCCCGCCTCCAGACCGGCGACCACGTCGAGGGCGTCGCCGCGGGCCGACATCATCAGGACCGGTACCTGGCTCTGCTCGCGGATCCGGCAGCAGAGGCCGATGCCGTCGAGCTCGGGCATCATGACGTCGAGGATCAGCAGGTCGTGGCCGCCGTCCCGGAACGCCTCAAGACCGGCTAGCCCGTCGGCGGCCACCACGACCCGGTAGCCGTAGCGCTCCAGGGCGAGCTGGACGGAGCGCCGGATGGCGTCGTCGTCCTCGACGAGAAGCACGTTGAGGGGGTCCGGGACCCGGACTTCTGACACACCGCTCACCTGGCCGTCTTCGTTCATTCGACCCTCGTATCGTAAATCAGTCGTCCCACCCGTCCCGGTGCCGGGACGGGTCGCGGCGGCCGGGACGAAGGGTCACAGGGCCAGGGACGCGGCGACGGGCAGATGGTCGCTGCCGGTGGCGGGCAGGGTCCGGGACGACCGCGGGGTGATCCCCTTCACATGGATGTCGTCGATACGGACCACGGGGAAAGCGGCGGGCCAGGTGAAGCCGAAACCGTCCCCCGCTTCCCCCTGCACCGAGCGGAGCCCGGAGAAGAGGGGGCCGAGGGCCGCGTCCCGGGAGGTGCCGTTGAAGTCGCCCATCAGCACGATCCGGGGCAGGGGCTCCGCGCGGAGCGCCGCGGCCAGGACCCGGGCCGCGGCGTCGCGGCGCCCGGTGGTGAAACCGGCGGCGGGATGGACCCGTACCGACGCGAGATGGGCGGCGTAGACCGCGACGGGACCCCTCGGGGTATCGGCCGTGGCCCGTATCGCCCGGGTCCACGGCATGATCGGCACCGCCGCCACGTCCTTGAGCGGATGGCGGCTCCACAGACCGACCCCGCCGAGTACCGCGTGGTGGGGATAGGCACCGGCCAGCGCGCGTTCGTACACCTCGACGGAGTCCGCGGGCAGCTCCTCCAGCGCCAGGACGTCCGCGTCGACGGCCGCCAGGGCGCGTGCGGTGCGCTCCGGGTCGGGGTTGCCCTCGTCCACATTGTGGCTGACCACGGTCAGATCGCCGCCGCCCGCGCTCTTGTCGGTGAGGGTGCCGCCGAACAGCACCGACCAGACCACGGCGGGTACGAGAGCCGTGACGGCCGCGAGGCGGGAGCGGCGTACGGCGGCCAGCCCGAGCAGGACGGGTACGGCGATCCCCGTCCAGGGCAGCAGCGTCTGGAAGAGGCTGCCGAGGTTGCCGAACCCGTTGGGTATCCAGCCGTGCGCCGCCATCAGCGCCGCCCAGAGCAGCCCGACGGCGGCAAGTACCCGTCCTCGGGGCCGGGCGGTGGCGTCCGGCCGCTCCGGTGTCGGATCGGGGGCGGGTTCCAGGACTGTCGGAGCGCTCGGCACGTACGGTCTCTCCCCATCTCGCGTCACCCGGGACCGGGTACGCCGCCAGTCTCGGAGAGCTGGACTTCCGACCGGTCTACGCCGTGCTTCAGCGGTCACGCGGTTCTGTATCAACCGGGTATCGGCGGATCCGCACCCGGGGCGGGCCCGGGTCCGGCGCACGGCGGACTGCCCCGACCCGGTCGGCTCCACGATGGTGCCGACCGGGTCGGGGCAGTCACAGGCGCCGGGACGGATCCGCACGGGCGGCTCGACCGTGCGGGCCGGCCGGACCGGAACGACGCCCGCACCGCGTGCGCCGAGCCGGAGGACCGTAGAGCGTCTTCACGGAGTGCGCCGCTTCAGGAAGGAGGCGACGCCGTAGGCGAGCAGGAATCCGGCGGTCATGGACGCGGCGTAGGTCAGGGTCATCAGCGCGGGGGGCTGCTTGGCGGGGTCGTCGTGGGGGATGAGTCCGGCGAGGAACATCCAGGCGCCCCAGCAGCCGACGGCTCCCGAGCCCGCCCAGGCGGCGGCGAGCGGCACCTTCACCGGGAGCCGGGCGAATGCCGCGGCGCGGGGTGCGAGGACGAGGAGCAGCAGACTTACGGCGGCGACGGCCGCGGTGACGGCGGTGAGGGTTTCGAGTGCGGCGAAGGATCCGTCGCGTTCGTCGATGCGCTGCTGCGGGAGTCCGGTCGTGGAGCCCGCCGCCCACATCAGGTGCACCGTGATGGGCATCAGTGCCAGCAGGGCGCCCGCTACGGAGGCCGTACGCGCCGCACGGCCGCAGGCATCGCGCGGCAGTTCGCCCATGCGCCCCTGCCAGACGTGGCCCCAGCGGTCCCGCGCGTACCGCGCGAAGAGGATGCCCAGGGTGAGGCCCTGGACGATGAAGCCGCCGTAGACGATGCCGTAGACCCAGTCGTCGAGGAAGGGGTCGCCGCTCGACGCCGACTTCTCGCCCGGACCCGTGAAGAGGCCGACCGCCAGCTGGACCGGGAAGCCCGCCATGATCGGCGTCAGCAGCCCGGTCGCCACCCACATCGGAAACACCAGCAGCGGCGCGGGCACGCGGCGGCCCCGAGGCCGGGTGAGCACCAGGGCGAGCACGATGACGGCGGCGTCCATCAGCACGGTCACCGCGTTGACGGCCATCAGCAACGCCCGGGTGTCCTCGTCGAGGAGCGAACTACCGCTCGGGATCCCGACACGACTGCCCGCGATCCAGGCCACCTTGAGCGCGAGATACGGAACACAGGAGGCGATGGCGACTGCCCGCAGCACCCGCGGCAACCGGCCGGGACCGGGCAGCCGAGCGGGAACGGAAGGGGAAGCGGGGCGGGAGATCCGGGTCATGTCTCCAGACTGGCGAGCACGCACTCCCGGCACATCCCGCGCTGCGCCTACCCGCCTCCGCCGTGCGGCGGAGGCAACCTCATCCCTCGATAACGGCACTTCGGATCCCCGGGGGGAAAAGCACTCGCAGTGCACGGAGAGCTTGTCCGGCGGACGGACAACCGACAGCCCGCAAACTCCGTCAGCGCCATCCTCGGGAAAACCATTGGTGCCCGGCTTGCTCCGCTGATGGACTGACGTCCTACCGTGAGTCTGCCGCGCGACGGAGGTAGCGGTTGTGACAGGTTATGACGTGCTTGCCGAGGTATACGAATGGCTCATCTCGGATGCGAAGTTGCCTCCAGCCGAGTTCGTTGCGTCGTACGACGACGTCCTCGGTGTCCTGCCGTCGAACGCGCAGGTCCTTGATTGTTCCTGCGGTACCGGACAGTTGGCGGTCGGCCTCGCCGGTCGCGGCATGCGGGTTGTCGCAACTGACGCCAGCGAGGCGATGGTTCGCCGGACCGCGGAGTTGTCCGAGGAGTTCGGGGCATCCGTCCGCACCGTACGGGCGAACTGGGAAGAGCTGCCGGACCATTTCCAGGACAACACGTTCGACATGGTGTTCTGCGTCGGCAACTCGCTTCACCATGCCACGGGCGCGACAGGCAGGGGTGCCGCCCTGGAGTCGATGTCACGGCTTCTGCGCCCCGGCGGGCGCCTGGTACTCACATCCCGCACCTGGGAACTCGTGAGGTCCAGAGGTTCCCGGCTGGAGATCGGTGACCGACTCGTCCGCCGGAACGGTCGCGATGCCGTTGTGGTCTACCGCTGGGAGATTGCGCCGCGTTGGGAGGAGGAGCACCACATCGAGATCGCGATCGCGGAAGTCGATGCGACCGGGTTGGTTCTTGTCCGCTCGGAAGTGCTGTCCTGCTGGCCCTACCGGTACGAGGAACTCGAAGTCGATCTTCACCGGGTCGGACTCCGGACGGAACAGAGCACGTTCGGTCTTGAGGCCGAGAACTACCGGGTAGTCGCGAGCAAGGTATGAACACCGGACTCTCAGTCCCCGGCCGGACCGCGCGATTGCTCGCGGGGCTTGCGCCCTCTCACCGGTTCGGTCGTCATGCCCGCCCCGTCGTTCCGGTACTGCCGCGGTGAATGCGTACACCTCGCCCCGGCGGCCGGAATGGACCGCGGCAGGTCGCGTTGATCACGGCAGGGGCTCTGCCGCGGTGAATCCGGCATTACTGCGGTACTTCCGGTCTCCGCCGGGCGGCTGCGATGAGCTGGGCGGCCAGATTCTCGAGCGCCTGCCGTAGTTCGTCGGGATGGTGGACGGTGAAGGGCCACTCCAGGGAGGCGAGCATATGGGCCATGCCGTCCAGCCGTTCCGCCCGTGCGCGCATCAGGACGCCGGCGGGCCGGGCGGTGAGGGTCACCGTTGAGCGAGGTAGCCGGCGAGCGATCTCGTCGAGGGGGCCGTGGATCGTCACCTCGACCTGCCAGCGGTAGGACCCCTGAGCGAGGGTCGAGGTCAGGTGGGCGACGGGGTCGAAGTCGTCGGGTGCGGTGAAGCCGCCGGCTCGGGAGGTGACGGCGGTGATGCGGTCGATGCGGAAGGTACGCAGGCTGTCGCGGAGGTGGTCGTGGCCGACGACGTACCAGCGGCCGGTGTGGAAGACCACGCCGTAGGGGTCGATGTCGCGTTCGGTGTGCTCCTGACGCCAGGACCGGTGGCTGATACCGACGGTTACGCGGGCACGGGAGGCCTGGGCCAGTGCCAGCAGGACGCCGGTTCCGGGTGCCTGACCGATCACGGCGTTGGCGGTGAACAACAGGGTCTCCCGCATGGCGGCGAGCGGTTCGCGCAGGGCGTGCGGAAGCACCCGCTCGATCTTGGCCAAGGCACCGGCACTGGCCGGCGCGGCGGTGCCCATGCCCAGACGTTCTGCCCCGAGCAGGCCGAGAACGACGGCGAGGGCCTCGTCGTTGGTGAGGACCAGAGGTGGCATCCGGTATCCGCGGGCCAGTCGGTAGCCGCCGTAGCGGCCGCGTTCGGCCTCCACGGGGATGCCCAGGTCGCGTAGGTGGGCCGTGTAGCGGCGCACGGTGCGGACGTCGGTGTCCAGGCGGTCCGCCAGCTCCGCCCCGGTGAGCCGGGCGTTGGACTGGAGGAGTTCCAGCAGGGTCAGCACGCGGGTGAGGGGATGCGACATGGATCACTCGGCATTTCAGGGCGGATTCTGTCCTGTATCGACCTTACGCTCCCGGCAGCACCTACCTCAGGGAGTTCACATGGCCACCTTCGTACTCGTTCCCGGCGCCTGGCTCGGGGCGTGGGCCTGGGAAGACACCGCCCGAGCTCTGCGGGAGCGTGGTCACACGGCGCTGCCGCTGACCCTGACCGGCCTGGCCGAGCACGCGGACCGGGGCGGACCCGAGACAGATCTGGACACCCACATCGCGGACATCACGGGATTCGTCGAGCGGAACGATCTGCGCGATGTCACGCTGGTCGCCCACAGCTACGCGGCCGCTCCGGTGACCGGGGCAGCCGGACGTCTCGGTGACCGGCTGGAGCGCGTGGTCTATGTGGACAGCGCCCCGTTTACCGTGGGCATGCGCATGCTCGACCTCATGCCGCCGCAGTCGTCGGACCAGCTGCGCCGGCAGGTCGACGCGTCTGGCGACGGGTGGCGACTGCCGATGCCGCCGTTGGAGGTCCTGGGCTTGTCCAGCAGCCTCGACGGGCTCGACGAGGGCCGGCGGGACGCTCTGCTCACGGGCGCCACCCCTCAGCCGTTCGGTACCTTCACCCAGCGTCTCGACGGGCCGGCCGAGCCCGGTCCCGATGTGGACCGTGTCCTGGTCGCGTGCCATGACTTCAAGGGGCTGCTGGACGCCGGGGTCCCGATGCCGGCCTACCTGAACCAGCCGCCGTGGCGGCGCTTCGACCTGCCCACCGGGCACTGGCCGATGCTGTCGGCGCCCGCCGAACTCGCCCGCGTCCTCGACAAGGCCGTCTCCTGACCGGGTCGGCCGGGAGGCACAGCCCGATGCACGACCAGGAGAGCATCCGCCGACTGCGGGCCTGTGCGCAGGCCCTGGCCGGCGGAGCGCGCGAGGCCTCTGCCGAGGCGGTCGTCCGACGGGCCTTCGCCATCCAGGCCCAGGACGCCACGGCCGCCGACCTGGGCATCCGGGTGCGCGGCCGGGACATCACCGGCCAGGCCATCCGCACGGCATACGAGAAAGAGAAGAGCATCGTCCGCGGCTGGTACATGCGCGGCACCCTGCACACCATTCCCGGCGACGATGCCCACTGGGTCTCGCGGTTGCTGTCCCCGCGGATTCTTGCCGCAACCAGCCGCCGCTATCAGCAGCTGGGCCTGGACGGCGATCTGCGCCGGCGCGCCGACCATCTCATCCGGCGCGTTCTCGCCGCGCACGGCCCGCTCACCCGGTCCGAGCTGACCGGGCACCTCACCACCCTCGGCATCCCGCCGGACGGGCAGGCGCCTTTCCACCTGATCCGCCACGCGGCACTCACCGGCGTCCTCTGCCACGGTCCGCAGCGCGCCGGTGAGGCCACGTATGTACTGCTCGACGACTGGCTGCCCATCACCGGGGGCGCCCGGTGGGAGGAAGGCGCTGCTCTCGCCGAGCTGGCCCGTCGCTACCTGGCCGCGCACGCCCCCGCCGCCCCGGAGGACTTCGCCGCCTGGTCCGGGCTGCCGGTCACCTGGGCCCGCAGGTCCTGGAAACTGCTGGCGGAATCCGGCGTGATCACCGAGTACGGCGGCTTGACCGTGCTCGCCGGACGAGTGGCGGAACTCCCGGGCCCGTCCGACACTCCGGACGTTCGTATGCTGCCCGCCTACGACAACTACCTGATCGGCTACCGCACTCGCGAGATGTCCGTCCCCGCTGTCCACCAGGCCCGCGTCTGGCCGGGAGGCGGCCTCATCCGGCCGACCGTCATCGCCGACGGCCTGGCCATCGCCACCTGGAGCCGTGGCTCCGGCGGGCACTCGCTCAAGGTGGACGCGTTCGAACCCGTCCCTCAACGGATCCGGAGGGCAGTCGGCGTGGAAGAAGACGCCGTGGTCCGCTTCCTGCGGCCCACCGCATAGCCGACCCGCGTCCCGATGCGGAACCGGAACAGGGCGGCCGCGTAGGCGAGAACGCAGGGTCAAGCGACCTCGTCGGCGGGAACGGCGGGGATGGAGCGGGGCGACGCCGACGATGACGGCGTAGACGGTCTGTCACCGGTCGCCCGCGGCGCATCGGACAGCCCGGGGCCACCTCGGACAGGAGGATGTTCTTCAGGTTCGTGGGCCGCCACGGCGTTGCGGCCGAGCCGGTCCACCGCGGCGGCCGCCAGGCCGTCGTACGGCCCACGCTCGTCCCGGAGCCACGGCCCGAGCTTCGTTCGATCACGCTCTGGTCCGTACCGCGCACGCTCTCTCCCTTTCGAACGCGCGGAGTACGGAGAAATGGCGGCCACTCCCAGGATGATCTTGATCAGCCGAGGAAGCTCAACCGCACTTGACGGTTGGTATTGGAAATATTGGTGTCCACCAGGCAGACCGACTGCCAGGTCCCGAGTTCCAGCCGTCCGCCGACGACCGGGAGGGTGGCGTGGGGCGGAACGAGCGCCGGGAGGACGTGGTCGCGGCCGTGGCCCGGGGTGCCGTGGCGGTGGTGCCAGCGGTCGTCCGCGGGGAGCAGGGTGCGGAGTGCGGCGAGGAGGTCGTCGTCGCTGCCGGAGCCCGTTTCGATGATCGCGATGCCCGCGGTGGCGTGGGGGACGAAGACGTTGAGGAGCCCGTCGCGGCCGGACGCGGCCTCGTCGAGGAAGCGTTCGCAGGCCCGGGTGAGGTCGGTGACCGTCTCGCGGGAGCCGGTGGTGAGGTCGAGTGCGGTGGTGGTGAAGGGGGTCGGCATGAGTCCATCTTGGCCGACCTCCGGCGGAAGGGTGGGAAGAAGGGCACGGGCGCCACGGTTGGTAGAAACATGAACGACTCAGGGGTGCGGGATGTGGACGTGGTGGTCGTCGGTGCCGGGCAGGCCGGGCTGTCGGCCGCCTACCATCTGCGGCGGATCGGGCTGGTGCCGGACCGCGACTTCGTGGTGCTCGACCACTCCCCCGGGCCCGGTGGGGCCTGGCAGTTCCGGTGGCCGAGTCTGACGTACGGGCGGGTGCACGGGATGCACGCACTGCCCGGAATGGAACTGACCGGGGTCGATCCCGCCCGGCCTTCGGCCGAGGTGATCGGCGCGTATTTCGCGGAGTACGAGGAGCGGTTCGGGCTGCGGGTCCGGCGGCCGGTGGATGTGGTGGCCGTACGGGACGGCGAGGGCGGGCGGCTCTCGGTGGAGACTTCGGCCGGGCGATGGTCGGCGCGGGCTCTGATCAGTGCGACCGGGACCTGGGACCGGCCGTTCTGGCCGCGGTATCCGGGACAGGAGACCTTTCGGGGGCGTCAGCTGCACACCACCGGATACCGGGGGCCCGAGGAGTTCGCCGGGCAGCGGGTGGTCGTGGTCGGGGGTGGCGCGTCGGGGACGCAGCATCTGATGGAGCTGGCGGAGTACGCGGCGGAGACGACCTGGGTGACCCGGAGCGCGCCGGTCTTCGTCGACGGGCCGTTCGACGAGAACGTCGGCCGGGAGGTGGTGGCCCGGGTGGACGAGCGGGTCCGGGAGGGGCTGCCGCCGAGGAGTGTGGTGTCGGTGACCGGGCTGCCGCTGACCGATGCCGTCCGCGCGGCCAGGGCCGACGGGGTGCTGGACCGGCTGCCGATGTTCGACCGGATCACCCCGGCCGGGGTGGAGTGGGACGACGGCCGGGCCGTCGCGGCGGATGTGATCCTCTGGGCGACCGGCTTCCGGGCGGCGCTGGAGCATCTCGCCCCGCTGAAGCTGCGGGAGCCGGGCGGTGGTGTGCGGATGGACGGTACCCGGGTGGCGCGGGACGAGCGGATCCATCTGAGCGGGTACGGCCCCTCCGCCTCGACGATCGGCGCCAACCGCGCGGGGCGGGCGGCCGTACGGGAGATCCGGGAGCTGCTGGAGCGCCGGCCCGCACTCGTCTGACGGTCGACGGTCAGACCGGGGCGGAGACCGTCGGGTCGGCGTCCCGGCGGATCAGCTCCGCATAGCGGCCGTCCTTCGCCAGCAGCTCGTCATGGGTGCCGCGTTCGGCTATCCGGCCGCCGTCGAGCACCACGATCTCGTCGGCGTTCCGGACGGTGGAGAGCCGGTGCGCGATGGTGATGGTGGTACGTCCGGCCGAGAGCGCGTCGATCGCCCGCTGGACGGCTTCCTCGGTACGGGTGTCGAGGGCGCTGGTCGCCTCGTCGAGGATGAGGACGGGGGGATCGCGCAGGATGGTGCGGGCGATGGCCAGGCGCTGCTTCTCGCCGCCGGAGAAGCGGTGGCCCCGCTCGCCGACGAGGGTGTCGTAGCCGTCGGGGAGGGCGGCTATGTGGTCGTGGATCTGGGCGGCCCTGGCCGCGGCCTCGATCTCGGCGTCCGTGGCGCCGGGTCTGGCGAAGCGCAGATTCTCGGCCACGGAGGCGTGGAAGAGATACGCCTCCTGGGAGACCACGCCCACGGCCCGGGCGAGGCTGTCGAAGTCGAGGGCGCGGACGTCGATGCCGTCGAGGGTGACCCGGCCGCCGGTGACGTCGTAGAGCCGGGGGACGAGGTAGCCGAGGGTGGACTTTCCCGAGCCGGTCGGGCCCACGACGGCGAGGCTGCCGCCCGCCGGGACGGCGATGTCGACACCGGAGAGGGTGGGGGCGTCCTGCCTCGGGTCGTAGCCGAAGTCCACCGCCTCGAAGCGGATGTCGCCGCGGATCCTCGCCGGCCGGACCGGTTCGTCGGGCTCGGCGATGTCCACGGGCAGGTCGAGGTACTCGAAGATGCGCTGGAAGAGGGCGAGCGAGGTCTGCATGTCCACCCCGGTGGAGAGCAGGCTCACGGCCGGGCGGAAGAGCCCCTGCTGGAGGGAGACGAAGGCGACGAGGGTGCCGATGGAGATGGCGGCTCCCCCGGCCAGGGCGAGTCCCGCGGTCCAGTAGATGACGGCGGGCATGGCGGCCATCACGATGCCGATGATCGACATCCGCCACCGCCCGGCCATGCTGGAGCGGACCTCCAGATCGACCAGCCGCTCCGACTCATCGGCGAAGGAACGGGTCAGCGAGTCCGACCGGCCCATGGTGCGGCCGAGGAGGATGCCGCCGACCGAGAGGGACTCCGTCACCGTGGCGGCCATCGTCGCCAGCTGTTTCTGCCGCTGGGCCGTGATCCGCTTCCGTTCGCGGCCGACCCGTCGGCTGATCCAGACGAAGACGGGCAGCAGAAGCAGCGAGACCGCGGTGAGCCGCCAGTCGAGGGCGAGCATGGCGACGACGGTGGCGACCACGGCCGTCAGATTGGAGACCAGCGAGGTGGCCGTGGAGGTGACGGTGGCCTGCATCCCGCCGATGTCGTTCGCGATCCGGGACTGCACCTCGCCCGTCCGCGTCCGGGTGTAGAACGCCAGCGGCATGCGCTGGAGCCGGGCGTAGACCGCGGTCCGCAGATCGTGCATCACCCGCTGGCCGACCGTGGTCGAGATCAGGGTCTGGAGCACGCCGAGAACGCTGGTGACGACGGCGGCGGCGATCATGCCCAGGGCGAGCAGACCGAGCAGGCCGGTGCGGCCCTGCGGGATCGCGGTGTCGATGACCGCCTTCAGCAGGAACGGGGAGGCCACCGAGACGAGGGAGGCGGCCGCGACCAGCAGCCCGACGAGGGCCAGCCGGCTCCGGTAGGGCCGGAAGAGCCGGAGGATCCGCCGCACCTGGGCGGGCGGCTGCTCCGGGCCGGGGGCCGGGGGTGTCCAGGTGATCCGTTCGGGGTGCATGGTCTCCTTCCGCGGCCCGACCGGGGCGGCGATTCCCGGGGCAATTCACTGGGACCGCCCCTGGCCCGTCCGGCCCACGTCCGGCACGACGACATCGAGAGCATAGCTCATAGTTACCTATGTACACAATGAAGTAAGTCCTGATAGTGTTCCCGTATGACCACACCCGAGCCCGACGGCCTGCTGGCCGAGCAGCTGCTCCGGCTCACCCGGCGGATCCACCGCAGCCAGCAGCGCCGGCTGGAGTCCGCCGGGGTCGTGATCACACCCGCCCAGTCGCGCCTGCTGCGCGCCCTGGCGCACGACGAGCGCCCGCCGCGGATGGCCGATCTCGCCGCCCGGCTCGAAGTGGTGCCCCGCGCGGTGACCAGCCTGGTGGACGGCCTGGAGACGGCGGGACGGGTCCGCCGCGCCCCCGACCCCGACAACCGCCGGGTCATACGGATCGAGCTGACCGACACCGGCCGCGCCACGCTCAGGGCACTGCGCGAGGCGCGCCGCGCCGCCGCCGAGGACATCCTCGCGCCGCTCTCCCCGGCGCAGCGCACGGAGTTCGGCGCCCTGCTCTCCGCCCTGGCGGACGGTCCGGCCCGGAGCCGCTGACCCGCCGGGGCCGCTTCAGCCGCGCCCGTACGGGGGTGACGCGGCGTCGGCCGCCGAGGATGCCGGGACCGTACGAGATCGGCCCCCGCGCACCATTGCGCCCCTGCGTTGACCGGAGCATGCTCACCGCTAGGCCGTGCCGGATCAGCGCGGCATACAGGGCCTTCCCCAGGGGGGAACCGGGACCTGGGAGGCCGCGCCCGGACCCGACGGCTCGGCACGGTGGCGACACACGGGACACAGAGGCCCTCTTGCGCATCAGCCTCCTCACCCGAGATCGTGCTGACGGAGATTCAGTACCCGGTCGTGCCAGGTGGCGAGCCCGGAGAGCTCCCCTGGACACGGCCCAGCAGCGCACCATCAGCTCCCCTTATCTGGAGGCTCGATGAACGACGCAGCACCCGACCACGGCGCATCGGCCGTCCCCGGCGACGACGGCGCCGCTCCCTCGCCGGACTCCACCGACTCCCCCAGCCGCCGTTCCGTCCTGCGGACCTCCGCGGGGGTCGCCGGGGCCGGGGCGGCCCTCGGCGGATTCGGCGGGCTCGGCGCATCGGCCGCGTCCGCGGCGCCCCCGGACGGTAGGGCGGCGGTGGCCGCCGCCGAGGCGCTGAAGGTACCGCCGCGCCAGGGCCGGACCATGGCGGGGGTGCCCTTCGAGCGCCGGAGCACGGTCCGGCTCGGGATCATCGGCCTCGGCAACCGGGGCGCCTCGATGCTCGGCCTCTTCCTCGCCCTGCCCGGGGTACGAGTCGTCGCCCTCTGCGACCCGGTCCGCACGAAGACCGAGCGGGCCGCCGCCAAGGTCGTCGCGGCCGGACAGCCCTCCCCCACCCTCTACACCAACGGCGACGACGACTACCTCGAGCTCTGTGAGCGGGGCGATCTCGACCTGGTCTATGTCGCCACACCCTGGGAGACCCACTTCGCCATGGCGAAGGCGGCCCTGCGCGGCGGCAAGCACGTCGGGGTGGAGTGTCCGGTCGCGATGCGGCTGGAGGAGCTGTGGGCCCTGGTCGACCTCTCCGAACGCACCCGGCGCCACTGCGTGCAGCTGGAGAACTGCTGTTACGGCCGGAACGAGATGCGGGTCCTGAGAATGGCCCACGCCGGGAAGTTCGGCGAACTGCTGCACGGCGCGGGCGCATACAACCACGATCTGCGCGATCTGATGTTCGACTCCGACTACTACGAGGGCCCCTGGCGGCGGCTCTGGCACACCCGGCTCCGCGGCGATCTCTATCCGAACCACGCCTTCGGGCCGATCGCCAACTACATGGACGTCAACCGCGGCGACCGGGCGGTCTCCATCGCCAGCTTCGGCACCCCCGCACTCGGCCTCGCCGAGTACCGGAAGGCGCATATGCCGGCAGGCGACCCCAGCTTCAAGGAGAGCTACGTCTCCGCCGACCGCACCATCAGCATGGTGCGGACGGCCAAGGGCCGGATCATCCGGCTGGAGCACGATGTGTCGACCCCGCATCCGTACAGCAGGATCAACAGCCTCGGTGGCACCAAGGGCGTCTTCGAGGACTACCCGGCCCGGATCTATCTGGAGCCCGACCACTCCAACCACGCCTGGGGCAATTTCTCCCGGTACGCGGACTGGGACCACTGGCTCTGGAAGGAGCATGCCAACCCGCCCGGCGGTCACGGCGGGATGGACTACATCATGCTCTTCCGTCTGATCCAGACGATGCGGCTCGGGCTGGTCCCCGATTTCGATGTGTACGACGCGGCGGTCTGGACCGCTCCGGTACCGCTGAGCCATCTGTCGATCAAGGCCCAGGGCGCCCCGCTGCAGATCCCGGACTTCACCCGCGGCGAGTGGCGCCGAAGCCGTCCGGGTGTGGATTCGGCCAAACCTGGAGAGTGAGGCGGAGACTCCGCTTCGAACCCGAGTACGGCCGATGCCGTACGGGGAGCGGGCGCCGGGTACGGCTCCGCTCCCCCCGGCACGCGCGGGCGTTCGAAACGCCCGAAAACCGATTGCGCGAACGGGGCGATCGGAGCGAACCTTGCACGGTTTGCACCACCCTCGACTGTGCTGGGGCACCATGCAGATCCAGAATCTTCCCTTCAGGGATCCCGGTAAACCCGATGTGCGATCGGGTACGCGATTTTTGGCCTGGCTCTTTCGCCATCAGCTCGGCGGCCAGGCAAAGGCTCTGGGCTGGGGCCTGCTGAACCAGCTCTCCATCGCCGGACTGGCCGTGGCCACCGGTATCGCCGTCCAGGCGGTGGTGGACCGGGACGGGACCCGGCTCGCCTGGGCGGGCGGGCTGCTGGCCGTCCTCGGTGCCGGGATCGCGGTGGGCGAGACCATGCTGCACCGGGCGACCGTCACCAACTGGATCACCGCCGCCGCCCGGGTCCAGCAACTACTCTCCCGCAAGACCGCCGAACTCGGCTCGGTACTGACCCGCCGGGTCGCCGCGGGCGAGGTCGTCGCGGTCTCCGGCGGCGATGTGGAGAAGATCGGCTGGTTCGTCGAGGCGTTCTCCCGCTTCCTGGCGGCCGCCACGACGGTCCTGCTGGTCAGCGGGGCGCTGGTGATCTACCAGCCCGCCCTCGGTGTGGTGGTCGCGATCGGCTTCCCGATCATCGGTCTGGCCGTGCTGCCGCTGCTGGCGCCCGCGTCGAAGCGGGCCGACGTCCAGCGGGAGAAGGCCGGATACGCGACCGAACTCGCCGCGGACACCGTCGCCGGACTGCGGGTCCTGCGCGGTATCGGCGGTGAGGAGCAGTTCCTCCACCGCTACCGCGAGGCGTCCCAGGAGGTGCGCCGGGCCGCCGTCCGGGCCGCCCGCACCTGGTCCCTGATCTCCGCGATCCAGGTCCTGCTGCCGGGCGCGCTGATGCTGATCGTGGTGGTCTACGGCGCCCATCTGGCGCTGGACGGGCAGATCACCGTCGGTGAGCTGGTCACCGTCTACAGCGCCGTACTCCTGGCGCAGCACCCGCTGCGGAACGTCGAGGAGATCGCCCTCGCCTACTCCTACTCGAAGCCGTCCGCGAAGCGCGCGGCCCGGGTGCTCGCGCTCCGCAGGACGAGTACGACCACCGACCGCGACCACGGACGCGCCACCGGTGACCTCTACGACCCGGTGACGGGCGTCCTCGCGCCCGAAGGGCTGCTGACCGCCGTCGTCTGCGGCGACCCCGACACCGCCGGGAACCTGGCCGAACGGCTGGGCGGCCATCCGGCCGCCGATGTAGTGGCCCCGTCCGGTCCCGGGGAGAGCGATGCGGCGGGTGGGACCGCCGCCCCGGTGGACTCCGTACTGCTGGGCGAGGTCCCGCTGGACGAGCTGCCGCTGGAGGAGGCCAGAACGGCCGTCCTCGTCCAGGACAAGGAGCCCGTACTGCTCTCCGGCACTCTGCGCGAGCTGCTGGACGTCCCCTCGTCGGGGCGGGTCTCGGCCGCCGACGCGCTGGACGCGGCGCAGTGTGCCGACGTACTGACCGCCCTGGGCCGCGCCTCGGGCGACTCCGACGGATCCGGTGACCCCATGGAGACCACGATCACCGAGCGCGGCCGATCGCTCTCCGGCGGCCAGCGCCAGCGCCTCGCCCTGGCCAGGTCCCTGGTGACCGACCCCGAGGTGCTGGTACTCGACGAGCCGACGTCGGCCGTGGACTCCCACACCGAGGCCCGGATCGCGGCGGGGCTGCGGCGGCTGCGCGACGACCGTACGACGGTGGTCTTCGCCTCGTCGCCGCTGCTGCTCGATCTGGCGGACCGGGTGGTGCTGGTGGACGGCGAGACCGTGGCCGCCGTCGGCACCCACCGGGAGCTGCTGCGCTCCGAGCCCCGCTACCGCGCCGTCGTCACCCGTGAGGCCGACCCCGGCCGGGACCAGGAGGCGGGCGTCCCGGCCTGACCGACCGGGAGGCCCGCGCGCCCCGGCCCGACCGACCGGGGCGCGACGACGGAGACCGTGTGACGGACCGGTGGGCGGGACGAACCCGCCCACCGGACGCACCCATTTTCAGACTTCATTCAGACTTCAGGAGGAATGACCATGTTCCGGGTGAAAGCGCCGGATTTCGATCCGGCGGCACCCGAGTCGGCGACGACGCTGCCGGTGGGCGGCGCCGCGACCGTACGGGGCTATGCGCGGGAGCTGATACGGCGGCATCGCCGTGCGTTCACCGTGCTGATATCAGTCCAGGCGCTGGTGGTGATCGCCTCCATGGTGGGGCCGTATCTGCTGGGCTCCCTGGTCGACCGGCTCAACGAGGGGGCCGACGAGTTGCGGCTGGGGCCCGTCGTCGCACTGTTCGTGGTGGCGCTGCTGCTCCAGACGTTCCTCGCCCGGCTGGTGGCGCTGCGGGGGGTGATGCTCGGCGAGGAGATGCTGGCCGATCTGCGCGAGGACTTCCTCGTCCGGTCGGTACGGCTGCCTCCGGGGGTGCTGGAGCGGGCTGGTACGGGTGATCTGCTGGCCCGGATCACCACCGATATCGACCGGCTCGCCAACGCCATGCGGGAAGCCGTGCCCCAGCTCGCCATCGGGGTGGTGTGGGCGGCGCTGCTGCTGACCGGGCTGACCATCACGGCGCCGCCGCTGGCGCTCGCCGTGGTGGTGGCGGCCCCACTGCTGATCGTGGTCTGCCGGTGGTACTTCCGCCGGGCGCCGTCGGCCTACCGCTCGGAGGCGGCGGGGCTGGCCGGGGTGTCCGCGGCGCTCGCCGAGACCGTCGACGCGGGCCGGACCGTCGAGGCGCACCGGCTGGGCCGGCGCAGGGTCGAGCTGTCGGACCGGCGGATCAAGGAATGGACGTCCTGGGAGAACTACACGCTGTATCTGCGGTCGATCCTCTTCCCGGCGATCAACGCCACCCACACCACCGTGCTCGGTGTGGTGCTGCTGGTCGGTGGGGTGTTCGTCCTCCAGGGGTGGCTCGATGTGGGCCAGCTGACCACGGGCGCGCTGCTGGCCCAGATGCTGGTGGAGCCGGTCGGCACGATTCTGCGCTGGTACGACGAGCTGCAGATCGCCCAGGTGTCGCTGGCCCGGCTGGTCGGTGTGCGGGAGATCGAGCCGGACGCGGGGGACGCCGAGCTGCGGCCCGAGGGGCGCGAGATGCGCGCCGACAAGGTGCGCTTCGGCTATGTCGACGGCGTCGACGTCCTGCACGACGTGACCCTGGCCGTGAAGCCGGGGAGCCGGGTGGCGCTCGTCGGTCCCTCGGGGGCCGGGAAGTCGACGCTGGGGCGGCTGCTGGCCGGGATCTACGGGCCCCGGTCGGGCCGGGTCTCCCTCGGCGAGGCCGAGCTGTCCCGGATGCCGGCCGAGCGGGTGCGCGAGCATGTGGCCCTGGTCAACCAGGAACACCATGTGTTCGTCGGGACGCTGCGGGATAATCTTCGGCTCGCGCGGGCCGGGGCGGCGGATCCCGAGCTGTGGGACGCGCTCGCGTCGGTGGACGCGGACGGCTGGGCGCGGGCGCTGCCCGATGCCCTGGACACGGAGGTCGGCTCCGGTGGTCTGGCGCTGACTCCGGCGCAGGCGCAGCAGATCGCGCTGGCCCGGCTGGTCCTGGCCGACCCCCACACTCTGGTGCTTGACGAGGCCACGTCCCTGCTGGACCCGAGGGCGGCCCGGGAGCTGGAGCGGTCCCTGTCGCGCGTGCTGGAGGGCCGTACGGTCGTGGCGATCGCGCACCGGCTGCACACCGCGCACGACGCCGATGTGATCGCCGTCGTGGAGGAGGGCCGGATCACCGAGCTGGGGCAGCACGACGAGCTGGTGGCGGCCGGGGGGCCGTACTCGGCGCTCTGGCGGTCCTGGCACGGCTGACAGGCCCGGTGGACCCATTGGGCGGGGAGCCGCAGGACCGGCTTCCCGCCCCGCGCGGGGCCCGTCGGGGATCAGGCGCCGACCAGCTCCGCCTTGTTCATCGCGGCTATGTGGCGCTCCTGCGGGCCCGCCTGGCCGCCGTCGTCGAAGAGCTGGGCGGCGGCGCCGATCAGGAATCCGCCGATGAGCACGGGCGCGACATCCGCGGCCGCCGCACGCGGCGCGGATTCGGGGACGATCATCTTGGCCAGCTGGCCCGCCGCGCCGATCAGCAGGGCGGCGGAGGCGACGAGGGCCAGCAGGGCCTTGGTCGGACGGCTACGGCGCATGGGCGCTCCCGGGGTACGCGGGCCGCGACGACGACAGTGCGCCACGGCGTACGACTGGGCCGCCACACCGGCGGCCGAGGGGACGTGCTGAGGGGACGTTAGGCCCGGACGGCACCACCGCGCCACCCCCTGTGGACAACCGTGCCGGACCGGTGACGAACCGGCCCGGACCCCCGTGCCCCGGCCGTCGGCCGCCGCCCACCACGGGCGGAGGGAGTAGCCGTCGCGGGGCCCCGGACCGGGGCCGGACACCGTCGTCCGGCCTGCCGCCGCTGATCGCCCACCCGTTAGCATGTAATCCATGCAGATCGACGAGGACCCTTACGAGATCCGGACCGGCGTACCCACGACGGAGGTCTTCCGCCGACTGCGCACCGACGCAGGGCTCTCCGACAAGAGCCCCGAGGCGGTCGCCCTCGCCCTTCCCAATACCTGGTTCGGCGTGGTCCTGCACCACGCGGGCGAGCCGATCGGCATGGGCCGGATCATCGGGGACGGCGGTACCGCGTTCCAGCTCGTCGATATCTGTGTGCACCCCGCCCACCAGGGGCGTGGCCTCGGCAAGCGCATCATGGCCGCGCTCACCGGGGAGCTGGACCGCCGGGCGCCCGCCACCGCGTACGTATCCCTGATCGCGGACGGCCCCGCGCGCCATCTCTACGAGAAGTTCGGCTTCGCGGACACCGCCGGGCACGATTCCATCGGGATGTACCGGACGACGGACCGGGGCTGAGCCGCGCGGGCCGCCCCCACCGGACGGCACTCGGCGCGCCCACCGCCCCGGACGGCGCCGGGGCCGGCCCCCGCGGATCGGGCCGGGCCGGGCTCAGAACACATTGAGCGCCGAGGCCCCGCCCACTCCCCCGAGCAGCATGAAGACCGGCATCAGCACCTTCAGCTCCACCCAGCTACCGGCCCTGAAGCGCAACGCCTTCGGCGGACCTATGGGGTACCAGCGCTTGTTGCCGATGGGAATGGGCCACAGCACCGGACAGCCCGAGACGGTCAGGGAATCGCCGATGTCGTGGACCAGGGCGCCGAGCACGATCGGCAGCCCCAGCCAGAGGTACTCCTGCCCCGGGGCCGTGAAGAGCCAGTCGGAGCCGTTGCCCGGCTTGTCGAGGACCCCGGCGAGGATCCAGGCACTGGTGGCGCCGAGCAGCCAGACCAGGACATCGCTCGACATCCGCGCGGCACGCCACAGCAAGCCCTCGACCGCGAGCACCAGATGGACGAAGAGGATCCCGAGGACCGCCCAGCGGCCGCCCGTGACGGCGAGGGCGGAGGCGCCGCCGCCGATCATTACGGCCCAGACCCAGGTATGGGTGAGGGTGCGGTGGCCGCCCGTACGCCGTTTGTCGCCGGGCTTGCGGGTCGCCTGGTACACCGCGTAGGAGAGCTTGTCGACGATCTCGCAGAGCGCCTTGGAGACCGGCCCGAAGGCCCGGGAGATGGTCGCCGCCTTGTGGTCGAGATCGGGTGCGAGGGCGGCGCCCGCGCAGATCAGCGCGCCGACGACCAGTACCGGCCAGGGCATGGGGTGCCCGGCGGCGGCCGTCGCCGCGCCCACCCCCAGCCAGGCCGCCGCCCCGGAGAGTGAGTGCGCCGGTCCCATCATGATCGTGTCCCCGCCCCGTGGTGGCCCGGCCGTCCCGGAACGTTTCCGCCCGGGCCCGGTGGGCCGCTGTCGCCGATGCAATCGACGTAGTCGTTATAGATGTCGTTGTTGCTGTCGTTGTTGCTGTCGTTGTTGATGTCGTTGTTGATGTCGTTGTCGTTGTCGCCGGGTTCACGGGTGAGCGGGCCCGGCCGTCACCGCCGAACCGCCCCGCCCCGAAAGGCCGGTCGGGCCGGGGAAGCCCCGGCCGACAGGGCAGCGTACCGTCCGTGATCTTCGCCGCGCCGCCCGGATCCCTGGTCCGAGGTGAATCCGGCGGCCCGCGCCAGGCAAGATGGGGGCGTGACGCTTATCGATCAGCTGCCGCCGGACGCCGACCCCGATGCCCTCTTCGAGGCTTTCTCCTCCTGGGCGGAGGGCCGGGGCATCTCGCTCTACCCGGCGCAGGAGGAGGCGCTGATCGAAGTCGTGTCGGGGGCGAATGTGATCCTCTCCACGCCCACCGGCTCCGGGAAGTCGCTGGTGGCGGCGGGCGCCCACTTCGCGGCCCTGGCCCGGGACGAGGTGACGTTCTACACCGCCCCGATCAAGGCTCTGGTCTCGGAGAAGTTCTTCGACCTCTGCAAGATCTTCGGCACCGAGAACGTGGGCATGCTGACCGGAGACGCGTCGGTCAACGCGGACGCCCCGGTGATCTGCTGTACGGCCGAGATCCTGGCCTCGATCGCCCTGCGGGACGGCCGGGACGCCGATATCGGCCAGGTCGTGATGGACGAGTTCCACTTCTACGCGGAGCCGGACCGCGGCTGGGCATGGCAGATCCCGCTGCTGGAGCTGCCGCAGGCACAGTTCGTGCTGATGTCGGCGACCCTCGGGGACGTCTCGCGGTTCGAGCAGGATCTGACCCGGCGGACCGGCCGTCCCACCGCGGTGGTCCGCTCCGCGACCCGCCCGGTCCCGCTGTCGTACGAGTACCGCCGTACGCCGATCACGGAGACGCTGACCGAGCTGCTGGAGACCCGGCAGGCACCGGTCTACATCGTGCACTTCACCCAGGCCGCGGCGGTGGAGCGGGCGCAGTCCCTGATGAGTATCAATATGTGCTCCCGGGAGGAGAAGGAGCGGATCGCCGAACTGATCGGCAACTTCCGTTTCACCACCAAGTTCGGACGTAATCTGTCGCGTTACGTCCGGCACGGGATCGGGGTTCATCACGCGGGCATGCTGCCCAAGTACCGTCGGCTGGTGGAGAAGCTGGCCCAGGCGGGGCTGCTGAAGGTGATCTGCGGTACGGACACCCTCGGGGTCGGAGTGAACGTCCCGATCCGTACGGTGCTGTTCACGGCGCTCACCAAGTACGACGGCACCCGCGTCCGCACCCTGCGGGCCCGGGAGTTCCACCAGATCGCAGGCCGGGCGGGGCGGGCCGGTTTCGATACGGCCGGGCTGGTCGCCGCCCAGGCACCCGAGCACGTCATCGAGAACGACAAGGCGCTGGCCAAGGCGGGCGACGATCCGAAGAAGCGCCGCAAGGTGGTCCGGAAGAAGGCACCCGAGGGCTTTGTCGCCTGGTCGGACTCGACCTTCGAGAAGCTGATCGAGTCCGAGCCCGAGCCGCTGACCAGCCGGTTCAATGTGACGCATACGATGCTGCTGTCGGTGATCGCCCGCCCGGGGAACGCCTTCGACGCGATGCGGCGGCTGCTGGAGGACAACCACGAGCCGCGCCGCAATCAGCTGCGGCACATCCGCCGGGCCATCGCGATCTACCGGTCGCTGCTGGACGGCGGGGTGGTGGAGCGGCTCGACGAGCCGGACGCCCAGGGCCGGATCGTCCGGCTGACCGTCGACCTCCAGCACGACTTCGCGCTCAACCAGCCGCTGTCGACCTTCGCGCTGGCCTCCTTCGAGCTGCTGGACCCGGAGTCGCCGTCGTACGCGCTGGACATGGTCTCCGTGGTGGAGTCGACGCTCGACGACCCCCGGCAGATCCTCGCGGCCCAGCAGAACAAGGCCCGCGGCGAGGCGGTCGCGCTGATGAAGGCGGACGGCGTCGAGTACGAGGAGCGGATGGAGCGGCTCCAGGAGGTGACGTACCCGAAGCCGCTGGAGGAGCTGCTGTGGCACGCGTACGACGTCTACCGCAAGAGCCACCCCTGGGTGGGTGACCATCCGGTCTCGCCGAAGTCCGTGATCCGCGACATGTACGAGCGGGCGCTCTCGTTCACCGAGTTCACCTCGTTCTACGAGCTGGCCAGGACCGAGGGCATCGTGCTGCGCTATCTGGCCGGTGCCTACAAGGCGCTGGAGCACACCATCCCGGACGATCTGAAGTCGGAAGACCTCCAGGATCTGATCGCCTGGCTCGGCGAGATGGTCCGCCAGGTCGACTCGTCCCTGCTGGACGAGTGGGAGCAGCTGGCCAATCCCGATGTGGAGACCGCCGAGGAGGCCCAGGAGAAGGCCGACCAGGTGCGGCCGGTCACCGCCAACGCCCGGGCCTTCCGGGTACTCGTACGGAACGCGATGTTCCGGCGGGTGGAGCTGGCCGCCCTCGACAAGGTCGGGGAGCTGGGCGAGCTGGACACCGAGTCGGGCTGGGACGCGGATGCCTGGGGCGAGGCCATGGACGCGTACTGGGACGAGCACGAGGAGCTGGGCACCGGACCCGACGCCCGCGGTCCCCGGCTGCTGCTGATCGAGGAGGACGAGCCGCACGGGCTGTGGCGGGTCCGGCAGATCTTCGCCGACCCCGCCGGCGACCACGACTGGGGCATCAGTGCCGAGGTCGATCTCGCGGCCTCCGACGAAGAGGGCCGTGCGGTGGTACGAGTGACATCGGTGGGGCAGCTGTGACCGGGTGGACGGCGCTCCGCCGTTCCCCCCGGTCCGGTCGGCGGACCGGGCCGGACGAGGCGCGATCAGGAGAAGTGCGATGACGAATCCGGCCGAACGCCTGGTCGATCTGCTCGATCTGGAGCGGATCGAGGTCAATATCTTCCGCGGGGCGAGCCCCGACGAGTCGCTTCAGCGGGTCTTCGGCGGCCAGGTCGCCGGACAGGCCCTGGTCGCGGCGGGCCGCACCACGGACGGGGAGCGCCCGGTGCACTCCCTGCACGCCTACTTCCTGCGGCCCGGCCGCCCCGGGGTGCCGATCGTCTACCAGGTGGAGCGGGTCAGGGACGGCCGGTCCTTCACCACCCGCCGGGTCACGGCGGTCCAGGAGGGGCGGACGATCTTCAATCTGACGGCCTCCTTCCACTCGCCCGAGCCGGGCGGTATCGAGCACCAGCTGCCACCCCGGCTGGACTTCCCGGCGCCCGAGACGCTGCCCAAGGTCGCGGACGAGATCCGGGAGCATCTGGGCGCGCTGCCGGAGGCGCTGGAGCGGATGGCCCGCCGTCAGCCGTTCGACATCCGCTACACCGAACGGCTGCGGTGGAGCCCGGCGGAGATCAAGGAGAAGGAGTCCGATCCGCGCAGCGCCGTCTGGATGCGGGCGGTCGGACCGCTGGGCGACGACCCGCTGATCCACACCTGTGCGCTGACGTACGCCAGCGATATGACCCTGCTGGACGCGGTACGCATCCCGATCGAACCCCTGTGGGGACCACGCAATTTCGACCTGGCGTCGCTGGACCACGCGATGTGGTTCCACCGCCCGTTCCGGGCCGATGAGTGGTTCCTCTACGACCAGGAGTCGCCGATCGCCACCGGCGGTCGCGGGCTGGCCCGGGGCCGGATCTACAACCGGGACGGCGAACTGCTGGTCTCGGTCGTCCAGGAGGGCTTGTTCCGGCCACTCGGCGGCTGACGTCCGTGAGTGACGCGGCAGCTGGGCCGCTCTCCGTCCCCGGACCGCCTCCCACGGCCTCCCGGGGTGAGGCACCGTTCACAAGAAGACCCCGTGTGACCTCACGGGAGCACCACGAGACGAGGAGTCGAGAGATGACGACGCTGTACGACATCCCGCTGCGGACCCTGGCGGACGAGCCGACATCCCTGGGCGCGTACCGGGGTTCGGTGGTGCTGGTGGTGAACGTCGCGTCGAAGTGCGGACTGACGCCCCAGTACTCCGGGCTGGAGCGGATCCAGAAGGAGTACGGGGAGCGCGGCTTCACGGTCGTGGGCGTACCGTGCAACCAGTTCGGCGGTCAGGAGCCGGGCAGCTCCGACGAGATCGCGACATTCTGTTCGGCGACCTACGGCGTCAGCTTCCCGATGCTGGCGAAGACCGAGGTCAACGGGGCCGGGCGGGATCCGCTGTACACCGAGCTGACCCGGACCGCCGACGCGGCGGGCCAGGCCGGGGACGTGCAGTGGAACTTCGAGAAGTTCCTGATCGGCCCGGACGGCGCGGTCGCGGCCCGGTTCCGGCCCCGGACCGAGCCGGACGCGCCCGAGGTCGTCGCGGCGATCGAGCGGCTGCTGACGGCCTGATCCCGCCGCGCGACGGGTGGTACGGGCCGGGCATCCGGAACCGGGTGCCCGGATCCGGGCCGTACGAACCCGGCGGTACGAGCCGGGTGGTGCGGGTCGGGCCGTACGAACCCGGGGGTACGCGCTTCGAGTACGGGCGGTTCAGCGGATGGCGACGCCGGAGAGGGCGCGGGCGATCACCAGTCGCTGGATCTCGCTCGTCCCCTCGAAGATCGTGTAGATCGCGGCGTCCCGGTGCATCCGCTCGACCGGATACTCCCGGGTGAAGCCGTTCCCGCCGAGGATCTGGACGGCTCGCGCGGTGACGTCCTTCGCCGTCTCGCTCGCGAAGAGTTTGGACATCGAGCCCTCGGCGGCGTCGAAGGGCCGTCCCGCCGCCGCCATCCACGACGCCCGCCGGACCAGCAGCCGGGCCGCGTCGATCCGGGTCCGCATATCGGCGAGCTGGAAGGCGATGCCCTGGTTGTCGATGATCGGCCGGCCGAACTGGGTCCGGGTCCCGGCGTACTCCAGGGCCACCTCGTACGCGGCCCGGGCCGTGCCGACCGCCATGGCGCCGACAGCGGGGCGGGACGCCTCGAAGGTGGCCATGGCGGCGTTCCTGGTCCGTTCGCCCCCGCCGCCGGTCCCGGCCCGCTCACGGGCCCCGGCCAGCCGTTCGTCCAGCCGCTCCTTGCCGCCGAGCAGGCAGTGGCCGGGGATCCGGACGTCGTCGAGGACGACCTCGGCGGTGTGCGAGGCCCGGATACCGTGCTTACGGATCTTCCGGCCCCGGCCGAGCCCCGGAGTGCCCGGGGGTACGACGAAGGAGGCGTGCCCGCGGGCCCCCAGTTCGGGGTCGACCACGGCGACCACCACATGGACGTCGGCGATCCCGCCGTTGGTGACCCAGGACTTGACGCCGTTGAGCACCCATTCGCCGGTGGCGGGAAGGTGGACGGCGCGGGTCCGCATGGCTCCGACGTCCGAACCCGCGTCGGGTTCGGAGGAGCAGAAGGCGGCCACCTTGACGTCGTCGGGGTCCCCGTACATCCGCGGGATCCAGGTACCGATCTGTTCGTCGGTGCCGTTGGCGAGAACGCCCACGGCGGCGAGGCCCGTACCGACGATGGAGAGGGCGATACCCGCGTCGCCCCAGAACAGTTTCCTCCATCGCGATCGGGATCCCCAGGCCGGTGGGGTCGGTGTACTGCCGGGCGTAGAAGTCGAGGGAGTAGATCCCGAGCTTCGCCGCCTCCTGGATCACCGGCCAGGGCGTCTCCTCGCGTTCGTCCCATTCGGCGGCGGCCGGGCGCATCACGTCGGCGGCGAAGCCGTGCAGCCAGTCGCGCAGCAGCCGCTGCTCGTCGTTCAGCTCAAACGAAGACGAAACAGATGAATCAGATGGAACAGACATCGCCACAACCCCTCCGGACACCCGATCACAGACCACTGTTACTCGCGGTAACTACAGTCTGTTACCGGGCAGTAGAGCCTGTCAACGTCCCGGCGGCCGGTCCGAGCGGTCCGGAGGGTGTTACTTTGCGCAGGCGTCAGGCATATCGCAGGGGCGGGAGAACGATCTGATGGAGACCACGCGGCACGCCGCCGACCAGGACCGGTCGGCGGCCGAACAGCGCCGCGGGGAGTTGCTGGAGGCGGCCGACCGGGTCGTGCTCCGCGACGGTCCCGGTGCGTCCATGAACGCGATCGCCGCCGAGGCGGGCATCACCAAGCCCATCCTGTACCGGCACTTCGGCGACAAGGGCGGCCTCTACCGGGCCCTGGCGAAGCGGCACACCGACGCGCTGCTGGAGGCGCTCCGTGCGGCGCTGGACGCCCCCGCGGACCGCCGGGAGCGGGTGGCGGCGACCCTGGACACCTATCTCGCCGCCATCGAGGCGAGACCGCAGGTCTACCGGTTCCTGATGCATCCGGCCGAGCCCGTCACGGCCTCCGCCCCGGCGGGGAACGGGGCCGCGAGCGCCCCGGCGGCCGAGACCGGTTTCGACGTCGGACGGCACTCCGCGCCCCTGCTGCGGCGGCTCGGCGAGGAGCTGGCCCAGGTCATCGGCGAGCGGGTCGACCTCGGGCCCGACGGCACCCGGCTGGCCCGGGTCTGGGGCCACGGCATCGTCGGGATGATGCACGCGGCGGGCGACTGGTGGCTCGGCGACCGGCCGTGCTCCCGCGCCGAGCTGGTCGCCGATCTCACCGATCTGCTCTGGGGGCGGCTCGCCACGGCCGCCGACCGCGACGGCGGCCCCGGCTTCTGAGCCGCCGCGGCCCGTCCGGCGGTCGGGCGGCGGCCGTACGGAACACAGCCCCCGCGCGGCCTTGCGGAAGACCGCCGCACGGAACACGACCGTACGGAACACCGCCGTACGGAATTGAACGCTCCGCCGCCCCGGGCGGGCCCGGCGGCGGCACGGCGGTGGTCCGGCCAGCGGCCCGGTGTCAGGGGCCGGCGAGCGGTCGCTCTCCGGACCCGCCGCCGCCCCGGCTCCCGACCCGGTCCGCCCAGGGCGCCCGGGCGACCGCGCGCAGCAGCCGGGTCCGGCGCAGCCCGGTGAGCAGATCCGCGTAGACCACACCGTCCAGATGGTCGGTCTCGTGCTGGAGGCAGCGGGCGAAGAACCCGGTGCCCTCCACCCGTACCGGCTCGCCGTCCGCCGTTAAGCCCTCGACCACGGCCCGGTCGTACCGCGGGGTCCCGGCCTCCAGCCCCGGCAGCGACAGGCAGCCCTCGGGCCCGCGCAGCTCCACGCCGTCCGCCTCGACCAGCCGGGGATTGACCAGATGCCCGAGGTGGCGGACGTCCTCGTCGTCGGGGCAGTCGTAGACGAACACCCGCAGCCCGACCCCGACCTGATTGGCCGCCAAACCCACCCCGCGGGCCGCGTACATGGTCGCGAACATGTCCTCGACCAGCCGGCGCAGCCCGGGGCCGAAGTCGGTGACGGGTGCACAGGGGGCGTGCAGCACGGGATCGCGGAAGAGGCTCACGGGCCGTACGCGTCCGGAACTGCCGGGGATCGGCCGGTTTCGCATGGGCGCAAGGGTACGTTCCCGGGGCTGTCGGCCGCGTCGCCCGGTGCCGAGGTACGGCGGCGGGGCCGGACCTGGATAGGCTGGGGTCGACCGATGCAAGGAGGATCAAGGACCATGGCAGGCACCTCGGAGCCACTGACGCCTCGCGCCAAGCTCGCCGTGACGGCCGGCAAGGCGGCGGCGGCGGTGTCACGTGCGGCCGGACGCGGTAGCGGCTCGGTCATCGGCGGGAAGGTCGCGCTCAAACTCGACCCCGATCTGCTGGGGCGGCTGGCGCAGCACCTGGACGTCGTCCTGGTGTCGGCGACGAACGGCAAGACGACGACCACACGGTTGATCGCGGAGGCGCTGCGCGCCGCCGGGCCGGTGGTGTCCAACGCGCTGGGCGCGAATATGCCGGCCGGGATCACCTCCGCGCTGGCGGGCGGTTCCAGCGCCAAGTTCGGTGTGATCGAGGTCGACGAGAAGTATCTGGCGGGGGTGGCGCGCGATGTGACGCCGAAGGCGATCGCGCTGCTGAATCTCTCCCGCGACCAGCTCGACCGGGCCGCCGAGACCCGGATGCTGGCGGAGAAGTGGCGGGAGGGGCTGGCGGGCACCAAGGCAGTGGTGATCGCCAACGCGGACGATCCGCTGGTGGTGTGGGCGGCTTCCTCCTCTCCGCATGTGGTGTGGGTGGCGGCCGGACAGGCGTGGAAGGACGACGCCTGGTCCTGCCCGTCCTGCGGCGGTGTGATGCAGCGCCCGGGCGACGACTGGTACTGCGGCGAGTGCGGCTTCCGCCGCCCCGCGCCGAGCTGGGTGCTGAGCGGGGACCATGTCCTCGACCCGCACGGTTCGGCCTGGCCGATCCATCTCCAGCTCCCGGGCCGCGCCAACAAGGCGAACGCGACCAGCTCGGCCGCCGTCGCCGCCTGTTTCGGCGTTCCGCCGCAGGTGGCGCTGGAGCGGATGTACCAGGTGCAGGCGGTCGCCGGACGCTATGACGTGGTCACCTTCAACCAGCGGGAGCTGCGGCTGCTGCTGGCGAAGAACCCGGCGGGCTGGCTGGAGACGTTCTCACTGATCGACCCGCCGCCGACCCCGGTGATCCTGTCGGTGAACGCGCGCGGCGCCGACGGTACCGACACCTCCTGGCTCTGGGACGTGGACTACACCAGGCTCGCCGGGCATCCGATCGTGGTCATCGGCGACCGGCGGCTCGACCTGGCGGTCCGGCTGGAGGTCGCGGGCCTGGACTTCCGGGTCTGCGAGACCGTGGACGAGGCGGTGGCGATGGCGCCGCCCGGCCGGATCGAGCTGATCGCGAACTACACCGCCTTCCAGGACGTCCGCCGCCGCGTGGGCAACTGAGCCGACCGGACCGACGAGAACGAGAGAGACTGATCCAGCATGGCCGACAACAGCCTCCGTCTGGTCTGGGTCTACCCGGACCTGCTGTCCACCTACGGCGACCAGGGCAACGCGCTGGTCGTGGAGCGGCGGGCCCGGCAGCGCGGCCTCGACGTCCAGCGGGTGGACGTCCGCAGCGACCAGCCCGTCCCCACCTCCGGCGATATCTATCTGATCGGCGGCGGTGAGGACCGGCCGCAGCGGCTGGCCGCCGAGCGGCTGCGGCGCGACACCGGACTGAGCCGGGCCGCCGAGAACGGCGCGATCATCTTCTCGGTCTGCGCCGGGTACCAGATCCTCGGCCACGAGTTCATCAACGACCTGGGGCAGCGGGAGCCGGGCCTCGGTCTGATCGATGTGGTCTCCACCCGGGGCGAGGGCGAGCGCTGCGTCGGCGACGTCCTCGCGGACATCGACCCCCGGCTGGGGCTGCCGCAGCTCACCGGCTTCGAGAACCACCAGGGCATCACCCACCTCGGGCCCACCGCCCGGCCGTTCGCCCGGACCGTCCTGGGCCGCGGCAACGGCACCGGCGACGGCACCGAGGGCGCGTACAACGAGACCGTGTTCGGCACGTATATGCACGGTCCGGTGATGGCGCGCAATCCGCAGATCGCGGATCTGCTGCTGAAGCTGGCGCTCGATGTGAACGCGCTGCCGCCGGTCGACGACCGGTGGTACGAGGCGCTGCGGAACGAGCGGATCACGACGGCGACCCAGCCCGCCTGAGCCCCGCCGACCGAAGTCCCCGAGCCGTCCGGCCGGGGACTTCGGCGTACCCGCGGTCCGTACGGCACCGCCGCCCCGGGTCCGTACGGCGGGATCCGGCCGGAGCGCGACCCGGGACCGGAGCGGGATCGGGTACGGGTCCGGCGGCGAGGCCCCGGCGTCCCATCAGGCGGACGCCCCATTCGGCCGGTGGCCCGGGGCGCCGGTAGGGTGAGGCTCGATCCAGCCGGACGACGTGGTCCGGGAGTCGGCCCACGTTGCAAAGGTAATTCGGGCAATGCGCATTGGTGTGCTCACTTCCGGAGGCGACTGCCCCGGTCTGAACGCCGTCATCCGGTCCGTCGTGCACCGCGCGGTCGTCGACCACGGCGACGAGGTGATCGGTTTCCACGACGGCTGGAAGGGCTTGCTGGAGTGTGACTACCGCAAGCTGGACCTGGACGCGGTGGGCGGCATCCTGGCCCGCGGCGGTACGATCCTCGGCTCCTCCCGGGTCCGGCCCGAGCAGCTCCGCGACGGCGTCGAGCGGGCCAAGGGCCACTGCGCCGACCTGGGTCTCGACGCGGTCATCCCGATCGGCGGCGAGGGCACCCTCAAGGCCGCGCATCTGCTCTCCGAGGGCGGTCTGCCGATCGTCGGCGTACCGAAGACCATCGACAACGACATCGCCGCCACCGATGTGACCTTCGGTTTCGATACGGCGGTCGGGGTGGCGACGGAGGCCCTGGACCGGCTGAAGACCACCGCCGAGTCGCATCAGCGGGTACTGATCGTCGAGGTCATGGGCCGCCACACCGGGTGGATCGCGCTGCATTCCGGGATGGCGGCCGGGGCGCATGCCGTGGTCGTCCCCGAGCGGCCCTTCGACATCGAGGAGCTGACCAAGCGGGTCGGCGCCCGGTTCGAGGCGGGCAAGCGGTTCGCGATCGTGGTGGTCGCGGAGGGCGCCAAGCCGCGCGAGGGCACCATGCGCTGGGACGAGGGCGGCAAGGACGTCTACGGCCACGAGCGGTTCGCCGGGGTCGCCCGCCAGCTCTCCAACGAGCTGGAGGACCGGCTGGGCAAGGAGGCGCGGCCGGTGATCCTCGGCCATGTGCAGCGGGGCGGTACGCCGACCGCGTACGACCGGGTCCTGGCGACCCGGTTCGGCTGGCACGCGGTCGAGGCCGCGCACCGGGGCGAGTTCGGCATGATGACGGCGCTGCGCGGAACGGACATCACCCTGGTACCGCTGGCGCGGGCCGTGGAGACCCTGAAGACGGTTCCGGACGAGCGGTACGCCGAGGCGGAGTGCGTGCTGTAGCGACCGCCGCGGCATCAGGCGCGCGGAACCGCCCCCGGCCGAGATCGCGGCCGGGGGCGGTTCTACTCTGGTGCGGCAAGGCACGCACAGCAGAATCAGGAGCCGGCGGATGGATCACAGCGAGCACGGCACATCGATGGATCTGCCGCCGTTCACGCTGGAACGCGGGCTGGAACTCTCCCCCGACCCGTTCTTCCTCACCGCCTGTCTGGTGGCGCTGGCGCTCTACGGCTGGGGGGTGACCCGGCTGGTACGGCGGGGCGACGCCTGGCCCGTGGGCCGTACGGTCTTCTTCGTCGCCGGTGTGCTCACGGTGCTGCTGGCGATGTGCACCAAGCTCAACGACTACGGCATGGTCATGTTTAGCGTGCACATGGTGCAGCACATGATCATCAGCATGGTCTCGCCGATCCTGCTGCTGCTCGGCGCGCCGGTGACGCTGGCGCTGCGGGCGCTGCCGGTGTCGGGCCGGGGCCGGACGGGCCCGCGCGAGCTGCTGCTCGCCCTGCTGCACAGCCGCTATATGCGGATCATCACCCATCCGGTCTTCACGATCCCGCTTTTCATCGCGAGTCTGTACGGGCTCTACTTCACGCCCCTCTTCGACTTCCTGATGGGCTCGCAGCTGGGCCATATCGTGATGATGATCCACTTCCTCGCGGTGGGTCTGGTCTTCTTCTGGCCGATCATGGGCGTGGACCCCGGTCCGCACCGGCCGGGCTATGTGATGCGGATGCTGGAGCTGTTCGCGGGCATGCCGTTCCACGCCTTCTTCGGTATCGCCCTGATGATGGCCAGCTCGCCGATGGTGAAGACGTACGACAGCCCTCCGGCGTCGCTGGGGATCGACGCGCTCGCCGACCAGAACGCGGCCGGTGGTATCGCCTGGGCGTTCAGCGAGATCCCCTCGGTGCTGGTACTGATCGCGCTCGTCTTCCAGTGGTACCGGTCGGATCAGCGGCAGGCGAGGCGGACGGACCGGGCGGCGGACCGGGACGGGGACAAGGAGCTGGCGGCGTACAACGCCTATCTGGCGCGGCTGCAGGCCCGTGCCGCCGGTGCCCCGGCGGCACCGGCCGCAGCGGAGGCCGGGCCGGAGACCGGGGCCGCGTCGGCGGACGGCACTCCGACGGCGGGTGCCGTCCCGGATTCCGGAACGGATACGGAGGCCGTGACGGCGGGCGCCGAGGCTGCCGGAGGTACGGCGGCGAGCGCCCCGGAAAGCGCCACCGAACGGCGCCGGGAGCAGGGCGCGGGCGCCGGGCGGTAGCGCCGACACCCCTTCCGGGGCGACCATGGCGGTGGCCAAGGTCGTCGTCCGAGGAGGGCGCGTATGCCCGGTTCCACGCGTGCGATGGGTGCCATCACGATCGGCACCCTGGTGTTGGTCACCGCCTATACGGCCGCGCTCGGCAGCAATGGCTGGCTCTGGTTCGGCTGGGTGGTGCTGGGGCTGCTCACCGTGGGGATGATCGCCTCAAGGAACTGACCGGCGGCCGGCTCCGGCCGGGGCCGGGCCTCGCCCACGGGCGGCAGGGTGGCGTCCCGGCCGCCCTCGCCCGGAACCCGGCCGCGGCTGGTGACGGTACGGGTGAACCAGATGACCTTGCCGTCACCGGTGCCGCAGGTGCCCCAGCTGTCACTGAGCTGGGCGACGGTGGCGAGCCCGCCCCGGGCGGGGCAGGAGCTGGTCATCCTCGGCATCCGGGGGTCGCGGTCCGCGACGGAGGCATTGATCCTGCGGCCGGTCCAGCGCAGCTCGACCAGACAGGTCGGATCGCCGGGCACATGACGGACGACATTGGCTATCAACGCGTCCACGGCCCGGCAGACGGGATCGATCTGGGCTTCGAGATCCCAGTGCCGCAGATGGGCCGCGAGAATCCGCCGGATCCGCGGAATCCGCTCCTCCGTCGCCAGCACTTCCATGCTGTACCGGCATTCGGTCTGACCGTGCATGACGATGGCTCCTCACCGCGACAGTCCGGATCCGCCCGGCCACGGCCGCCGACCACGACGACCTGCCGCGACGGCCCGCCGAAATATCACGGAGAGTCGCCGACTGACGCATTCGGGTCACTGCCCAGGGTGAACCCGGGACCCGGGGGCCGCAACAGCACACGGCGTACCGCCCGTCCCGGCGAAGACCCGGGCCGGGTGTGCCGGAGCGGTGACCCGGCGGTCGACGGACACATAAAATGACCGCGTTCGAGAATTCCCGCAGGACCAGGGGCGCATCCCCCACCACCGGCCCGCTGCTGAAGGAGCACCCCCGACGTGTTCTACCACGTGCTCAAATACGTTCTTCTGGGGCCGCTGCTGCGGTTGCTGTTCCGGCCCAGGATCGAGGGTCTCGAACACATCCCCGAGGAGGGCGCCGCGATCGTCGCCGGAAACCATCTGTCGTTCTCCGACCATTTCCTGATGCCCGCCATCCTCAAACGGCGTATCACCTTTCTCGCGAAGGCGGAGTATTTCACCGGACCCGGGCTCAAGGGACGGCTGACGGCCGCGTTCTTCCACAGCGTCGGGCAGATCCCGGTGGACCGGTCGGGCAAAGAGGCGGGGCAGGCCGCGATCCGCGAAGGGCTCGGCGTCCTGAGCAAGGGCGAATTGCTGGGGATCTATCCGGAGGGCACCCGTTCGCACGACGGACGGCTCTACAAGGGCAAGGTCGGGGTGGCCGTGATGGCGCTCAGGGCCGGGGTGCCGGTGATTCCGTGTGCCATGGTCGGCACCTTCGAGATCCAGCCGCCCGGCCAGAAGCTGCCGAAGGTCAAGCGGGTCACGGTCCGCTTCGGCAAACCCCTGGACTTCTCCCGCTATGCCGGTCTCGAGGACGAGAAGGCCATTCTGCGGGCCGTCACCGACGAGATCATGTACGCCGTTCTGCAACTCTCCGGACAGGAGTACGTCGACCGCTACGCGGCCGAGGTGAAGGCCGAGGCGGAACAGGCGAAGAAGGCGAGCCGCGCGGTGGGCCGCTGAGCCCGGGCGGCGGACACGCGCTCAAGGGCAGGGAAGAGGGGCGGCCGGATCTCTCCGGCCGCCCCTTTCGTCGGCTCCGGCCCCGTGATCCGGCCCTTGAGTTCGGCCGCGGTGCC